>NZ_CP116871.1:3127715-3440487 GCF_031885415.1 Microbacterium forte | reverse complement strand
TCCACCGGACGCGCTGCGCCGGGTTGTCGAGCGGGCTCTCAGCCCAGGCGCCCGCCGGACTCCTCGAGGTAGCACGCACCGCACAGCGACTCGTACGTGGTGATCTCCGGCGCCGCCGACCCGTCGGCGCCCTCGTCGATGGCGACCTGATCGCCGTCGAAGACGAAGCGCCCGCCGACCACCCGGCCGTTGAAGACGGCCTTGCGCCCGCAGCGGCAGATGGTCTTCAGCTCTTCGAGAGAGTGCGCGATGGCGAGCAGCCGCGCGGAGCCGGGGAACGCGTGGGTGAGGAAGTCGTTGCGGATCCCGTAGGCGATCACCGGGATGCCGTCTTCGATCGCGATGCGGAAGAGATCATCGACCTGCTCAGAGGTGAGGAACTGCGCCTCATCGATCAGAAGGCACGCGACGTCGAGCGCTCCACCTGTGAGGTGCTCACCTTCAGCCGCGCTGCGCACCGCCGTCCGATGCTCGGCGAACAGCGCACGGGCGTCGACATCGGGGGCGATGAGGAAGTCGACCTCTCGGGTGACGCCCAGACGGCTCGCGATCTCGGATGCGCCCTTGGTGTCGATCGCGGGCTTGGCGAGCAGCACGTGCTGACCGCGTTCCTCGTAGTTGTACGCGGCCTGGAGCAGCGAGGTGGACTTGCCCGAGTTCATCGCCCCGTAGCGGAAGTAGAGCTTCGCCACCGGGGAGCTACTCGTTGATGCCGAGAGTGGCCGCTGTCGCCGCGGTGGACTTCGCCGCCAGCTCTGGATCCTTGTTCAGCTGCTCGCCGAACGTGGGGATGAGCTCACGCAGCTCGGACTCCCACCCGGGGTACTCGTTGGGGAAGCACTTCTTGAGCAGATCGAGCATGATCGGCACGGCAGTGGAGGCACCGGGCGACGCACCGAGCAGACCGGCGATCGAGCCGTCGGCAGCCGAGACGACCTCGGTGCCGAACTGCAGGATGCCGCCCTTCTTGGGATCCTTCTTCATGACCTGGGCGCGCTGACCTGCGTCGATGAGGGTCCAGTCCTCGTCCTTCGCGGTCGGCATGAACGTGCGCAGGCTGTCGACCTTCTTCGCATGGTTCTTGAGCAGCTCGCCGACCAGGTAGGTGATGAGGTCGGGGTTCGCGAAGGCGACCCGCAGCATCGGCCACAGGTTGTGCGTGCGCACCTGCGACACGATGTCGAGCATCGAGCCGTTCTTGAGGAACTTGGGGCTGAACGTCGCGAACGGCCCGAACATCAGCGAGGCCTCGCCGTCGACCACGCGCGTGTCGAGGTGCGGCACCGACATGGGCGGTGCTCCGACGGACGCCTGCGAGTAGACCTTGGCCTTGTGCTGGGCGACGATCTTCGGGTTCGAGGTCTTGAGGAACTGCCCGCCGATCGGGAACACGCCGTACCCCTTGATCTCGGGGATGCCCGACCGCTGCAGCAGCTTGAGAGCCCAGCCGCCCGCGCCGACGAACACGAAGCGCGCCTTGATCTGGTTCGGCGTGCGCCCGATGGTCGTGCGGTAGTTGATGAGCCAGGTGCCGTCCTTCTGCTTCTTCAGGCTCTTGACCTCGTGGTTGGTGCGCAGCGTCACACCCGATTCGGTGAGGTGATCGAACAGCTGGTGCGTCAGTGCACCGAAGTCGACGTCGGTTCCCGCGGGCACCCGCGTGGCGGCGAACGGCTCGCCCTTGCGGCGCTGCTGCATCAGCAGCGGTGCCCACTTGTTGATGACGCGCGAATCCTCGCTGTACTCGATGCCGTCGAACAGCGGCTGCTTCTTGAGGACCTCGTAGCGGTCCCTGAGGTACTTGACGTCCTTCTCACCGCGGACGAACGTCATGTGCGGGGTCGCGTTGATGAAGGTCGACGGCGCGTCGAGCACTCCCCTGTCGACCAGCGACGACCAGAACTGGCGGCTCTGCTGGAACTGCTCGTTGATCGAGACGGCCTTGGCCGGGTCGAGCGGAGCACCCTTCTGCTGCGGCATGTAGTTCAGCTCGCAGAGGGCCGCGTGGCCCGTGCCCGCGTTGTTCCAGGGGTTGGACGACTCCTGAGCCACATCGGAGAGTCGCTCGAAGGCGACGATCTTCCAATCCGGCTGCAATTCGTGCAGCAGGGTACCCAGGGTGGCGCTCATGATGCCACCACCGATCAAGACGACATCGACGGTTTCGGTCACCGGAACAGTCTAGTTCGAGGTCACGGCACTGCTGACCACGCGGGCCGACCTGACCAGACCGGTTCCGCATGACGGAGATGCGGTCAGGCTATGACGGCCAGGCGCTCGGCGAGGATCTCGGCGATCTGCACGGCGTTCAGCGCCGCGCCCTTGCGCAGGTTGTCGTTGCTGATGAACAGCACGAGACCCTTGTTCTCGGGTGCGGACTGGTCGGCGCGGATGCGGCCCACGAAGCTCGGGTCCTTGCCCGCGGCCTGCAGCGGGGTGGGCACCTCTTCGAGGACGACGCCGGGCGCTGCGGACAGCACCTCGGTGGCGCGCTCGGGGGTGATGTCTCTCGCGAACTCGACGTTGATCGAGAGGGAGTGGCCCGTGAAGACCGGCACACGCACGCAGGTGCCGGCGACGCGCAGATCGGGAAGCTCGAGGATCTTGCGGCTCTCGTTGCGCAGCTTCTTCTCTTCGTCGGTCTCGTTCTGGCCGTCGTCGACGAGGTTGCCCGCGAACGGGATGACGTCGAAGGCGATCGGGGCGATGTACTTCTCGGGCTCGGGGAAGTCGATGGACGAGCCGTCATGCACGAGACGCAGTGTGTCGCCCTGGGCGAGCACGCCCTCGACCTGGCCGAGGAGTTCCTGCGCACCGGCGAGACCGGAGCCGGAGACGGCCTGGTAGGTCGAGACGATGAGCCGCTCGAGGCCGGCTTCGGCATCCAAGGCCTTCAGCGCCGGCATCGCGGCCATCGTGGTGCAGTTCGGGTTCGCGATGATGCCGCGAGGGCGGTCGTCGATCGCATGCGGGTTGACCTCGCTGACGACGAGCGGAACCTCGGGGTCGTTGCGCCAGGCGCTGGAGTTGTCGACGACGACGGCTCCGGCCTCGGCGAATCGCGGAGCGTACGCACGGCTGGCGGTCGCGCCGGCCGAGAAGAGGGCGATGTCGATGCCCCCGGCATCCGCGGTCTCGACGTCTTCGACGATGACCGTCGCTCCGCCGAACTCGATGGCCGTGCCCGCGGAGCGCGACGACGAGAACAGGCGCAGCTCGCGAATCGGGAAGGATCGCTCGATGAGAATCTCGCGCATCACGGTGCCCACCTGGCCGGTGGCGCCCACGATGGCGACGGAGAGTCCTGAGTCGGAGATGCGGGTCATGATGTTCCTTGGCGTCGTGCAGTGCTGCATGCGAGGCTTCGGGCGCGACGTCGGGGTGCGGATGCCGCGCCTGGCGCCGATGTCAGGGTTTCGGTGAGTCTATCGTGCCGTGCGCCGGTCGAGGACCGTCGAGGCCGCCGACCCGCTGGCCGGCGGCCGTACGACCGGCTGGCTGGCGCGGCACGACCGGCTGGACGATTCCCGCCCGGCGGTCAGTACCCGGGCGGAGCGTCCGCCCAGCGGGGATATCCGCGCCGTCCGTGCTCGATCAGCGGCCGGTGCCGGCGTGGACGGTCGCCTCGGCGTCGCCGTCGAGTCCGTACGCGGTGTGCACGGTGCGGGCGGCCTCGGCCAGGTCTGTGTCTCGGAGCACGACCGAGATGCGGATCTCGGAGGTCGAGATCATCTCGATGTTGATGCCACCGGCCGACAGCGCTTCGAACAGCACCGCCGAGACACCGGAGTGCGTGCGCATGCCGGCGCCCACGACCGACAGCTTGCCGATCTGGTCGTCGTGCACGAGGTTCTGGAAGCCGACCTCGGTCTGCTCTCCCGCGAGCGCCTTGAGCGCCGCGGCCGAGTCAGCCTTGGGAACCGTGAACGAGATGTCGGTGCGGCCGGTGGCCGACACGTTCTGCACGATCATGTCGACGTTCGCGCCCGATCTGGCGACGATCTTGAAGATCTCCGCGGCCTTGCCCGGAACGTCGGGGACGCCCGCGACAGTGATCTTGGCCTGGCCGAAATCGGTGGCGACACCGGCGACGATCGGTTCTTCCATGGCTGCTGCTCCCTCGGCTTCGCGAGGGTTCTTCATGCCCTCGCCCAGAACGTATGTGCCCTCGGACGACGAGAACGTCGAACGGGCGTGAATCAGGACGCCGTGACGGCGTGCGTACTCGACGGCGCGGATGTAGAGCACCTTGGCGCCGTTGGCGGCGAGTTCGAGCATCTCCTCGCTGCCGATGTGGTCGAGCTTCTGCGCCTTCGGGATGACGCGGGGGTCAGCCGTGAAGATTCCGTCGACGTCGCTGTAGATCTCGCAGACATCCGCATCGAGGGCCGCGGCCAGAGCGACGGCCGTCGTGTCGGAGCCGCCACGACCGAGCGTGGTGATGTCGCGGGTGTCGCGGTTGAAGCCCTGGAACCCGGCGACGATGACGATCGCCCCCTCGTCGAGGGCTTCGCGCAGGCGGACGGGCGTGACGTCGACGATGCGCGCCGCGCCATGCTGCGAGTCGGTGATCATTCCGGCCTGGCTGCCGGTGAACGAACGCGCCTCGAAGCCCATCGAGTGGATGGCCATGGCGAGCAGCGCCATCGAGATGCGCTCACCGCTTGAGAGCAGCATGTCGAGCTCACGCGGGGCGGGGATCGGCGCGACCTCGTTGGCGAGATCGAGCAGCTCGTCGGTCGTGTCGCCCATCGCGCTCACGGCGACGACGACGTCGTGCCCCGCTCGTCGCGTGTCCACGATGCGCTTGGCGACGCGCTTGATGCTCTCTGCGTCGGCGACTGAGGAGCCGCCGTACTTCTGCACGATGAGGGCCACGTTCACTCCCTGGGATGTCGGGCGGATCCGCCCACCCTCATTCTACGATCGGCGCATATGCGCTTCGTCGCATGTGACGCTGCGGGCGAAGTCAGGGGTGGGCCGGCACAGCTTCGGACCTCGTGACGTAGAGGTCGGTCTCCGGAGTCACGCCGCGGCGCGTCGGCCACGGCATCCGAAGGCGTGCTCGGCGGCGAAGAGGTCAGGGAGCCGGCGGAAGTGGTGTGACGGCCAGAGCGGGGCCGGCGGATGCCTGCGGGCGGAGGCGTCCGCCCGTGGCGGCGAACCAGCAGCCCACGATGATGAGCGGGAATCCGAGGAGCAGTCCCGGGGTCAGGGGCTCGGCGAGGACGATCGCACCGAGGACGATCGCCACGACCGGGTTGACGTAGGTGAACAGCGGCGCACGAACAGGGCCGACCTCACGAATGAGCGCGAAGAACGCCAGGAAGGCGACAGCGGTGCAGATGACGGCCAGCGCCAGGAGCGCGAAGATCGAGGGAACCGTGGGCACCTCGTGCTGCGTGAGCAGACCGATGGGCAGATAGATCACGCCGATCATGAGCAGGGACAGCGTGATGGTGCCGAGCGAGGGGACGTCGTTCAGCTTGCGCGCGACGATGAAGGGCGCGATCGCATAGAGGATGGCGACCAGCAGCACCTCGCCGGCCGCGAGCAGACTGACCTCGCCGCCGAAGAGTCCTGGGCCGGCGACGACGATCGCGACGCCGATGAAGCCCACGAGAAGACCGATCCCGCGTGCCGGGCGCAGCACGCCCCGGTCTCCTCCGCCCAGGGCGATGAGGGCGGCGAACAGCGGCACGGTGGCGACGAGCAGACCGGTCATGCCGGAGGGCAGGGTCATCTCGGCGTGACCGAGCAGCACGAACGGGCCGGCCATCTCGACGAGCCCGAAGGCGAGGACCCAGGGCCAGTGCTTCCATGCCGCTCTCAGCGCACCGCCTCGGAGAGCGAACGGCAGCAGCAGCAGGGCCGCGATGAGAGTGCGCCCAGCGACGATGGCGGGAGGCGAGAGCGACTCGACCGCGATGCTGATGAACAGGTAGGGCACACCCCACAGCAGCGCCATGGCACCGAAGAGCAGCCAGCCGCGCCGTGTGAAGCCGCCCTGGGTGCTCACAGCACGCGCCGGCCCTCGAATGCGCGGCCGAGGGTGACCTCGTCGGCGTACTCGAGGTCGCCGCCGACCGGAAGGCCGGAGGCGAGGCGGGACACCGTGATCTGCATGGTGGTGAGCAGGCGGCTGAGATAGCTGGCCGTCGCCTCACCCTCGAGGTTGGGGTTGGTCGCGAGGATGACCTCTTGCACCGTGGCATCGGCGAGACGAGTCATCAGCTGCGCGATGCGCAGGTCGTCCGGCCCGATGCCGGCGATCGGGCTGATCGCACCACCGAGCACGTGGTAGAGGCCACGGAACTCACGGGTGCGTTCGATCGCGGCGACGTCCTTCGCGTCTTCGACCACGCAGATGAGGGCGGTATTGCGTCGGGGATCGCGGCAGATCGCACAGCGATCCTGCTCTGAGACGTTGCCGCAGATCTCGCAGAAACGCACCCGCACCCGCACCTCGACGAGAAGCTCGGCGAGCCGCGCGACGTCGAACGTCGGCGTCTGCAGGATGTGGAATGCGATGCGCTGCGCGGACTTGGGGCCGATTCCGGGGAGCCGGCCGAACTCGTCGATCAGCTCCTGGACGATTCCGTCATACATCAGGAGAACCTCGTCGGGGGCTCGTAGGGCTCTTCGCGAACGAACGTCGCGCCGAGCACCTGGCGGATCACGGCCTCGCCGTAGCGCTGGACTCCCCCGGCGGGGGTGCGCTCGGTGATCACCGGGGCTGCTGCGGCCGAAGCCACTCTGCGCGCCGGGGCTGCCTGCACGGGCGTCTGCCCCGCGGATGCGGAGGGAGACGCCGACTGCGCGCGGGCGGCCACCGGTGCGGCCTGCGATGTGGGCGCAGGCTCGTAAGACGGATCGTAGGGCGGCTCGTCGTCGAAATAGGGCGGCTCGTCGTCGAGGGGAGGCGGCGGCTCGTCTCCTCCGGAGGGCCGATCGTCGCCGGGGGTCGTGGGCGTCGCCATCGGCGCCGAGGCAGGAGCGGCCTGCACGGTCGTCGCCGCGGCGGGTGCCGGAACTGCCACCGGCGCGGGCACTGCGACCTCGGATGCCGGGATCGACGCGACCGCCCATTCGGTCACCGGAGCGGCGGACGCACCGTGTGCCTGAGGTGGCGACGTCCGAGCAGCGGGCGTCTCAGCGCGCTGTACGTCAGCAGAAGAAGTCTGCGGAGGCGAGGGCTGAGCGCGCTGTGAACCCGCTGACGCAGGCTCCGATGCGGGCGCGTCATCTGTCGGGCGCGCCGCCGAGGGCGACGAGGGCTGGCGAGGCGCACCACCCGCGGGCATCGGCGCAGGCAGGTACTTGACGCGCACACCGAGTTCCTGCTCGATGGCTCCGCGCAGATGGTCGGACGGACCGGAACCCGGCGTCGTCCCCTTGAACTTCGCCACGTCGTGCTGGCTGGCGAAGCCGAGGGTGAGCACCTCGGTCTCTGTGACGAACGCGAGTGGCTGCACGGCGGTGGCCAGCAGCCACGACGTGCGGCTGACGCTCTCGAGTCGCTTGAGCACGGCCGGCCAGGCGGCGGTGATCTGCTCGAACGCGACAGGCCCCGACGGCGGGGCGGTCTCGGCGGTCGGTGCGGCCGGCGGCGTCGATGTCGCGTCACCCGATGCCGCGGGCTCGGCGTCCGCGTTCTCGACCACCGCGTTCTCGACCACCGCGGTCTCAGCCACGGCGTCCGACCCGACGTCAGCAGACCCGACGTCGGCCGACTCGGCGACGCGCTGGGTCCCGGCAGCGGGCGCACCGGCCGCAGCGGGCTGGACAGCCGCAGCACGGGGAGCGGCAGCGGGCTGAGTCCCCGCAGCAGGAGGAACCGTCGCGCGTGCCGGTGCCGCGGAGGCACTCTGCGCGGACGGGACGGCGGCGGCCGTCTCCGCTCCCCCTCCTGAGGCGAGGACACGAGCGACCATCAGCTCGAGGTGCAGTCGGGGCGACGTGGCGCCCGACATGTCGTCGAGCGCGGCGCTGACGATGTCGGCCGTGCGCGACAGCCGCGCCGATCCGAAGGAGTCCGCCTGGGTGCGCATGCGAGCGAGCTCGTCGTCGGCGATGCCGCGAAGCACGGAGGATGCCCCGGCACCGACCGCGGCGATCACGATGAGGTCACGCAGGCGTTCGAGCAGGTCGTCGACGAAACGACGGGGGTCCTGGCCGGTCTGCACCACACGGTCGATGGCGGGGAACGCCGCGGCCGCGTCGGCGGCGGCGAGCGCGTCGACGATCTCGTCGAGCAGCGCCGCGTGCGTGTAGCCCAGGAGAGCGACCGCGCGCTCGTAGGCGACGGTCACCGTCTCGGAGCCCGCGGGCGAATCGGACCCGGCGATCAGCTGGTCGAGCAGCGAGAGCGTGTCTCGCGGCGAGCCGCCGCCTGCCCGAACCACCAGGGGCAGCACGCCGCGCTCAGCGACCACGCCCTCTTCACCGCACAGCTTCTCGACGTACTCGAGCATCGCGGCCGGCGGCACCAGACGGAACGGGTAGTGGTGCGTGCGCGAGCGGATGGTGCCGAGAACCTTCTCGGGCTCGGTCGTCGCGAAGATGAACTTGACGTGCTCCGGCGGCTCTTCGACGAGCTTCAGGAGAGCGTTGAACCCCTGCGGCGTCACCATGTGCGCCTCGTCGAGGATGAAGATCTTGTAACGGTCGCGGCTGGGAGCGAACGTCGCCCGCTCGCGCAGGTCGCGGGCATCGTCGACGCCGTTGTGGCTGGCCGCATCGATCTCGACGACGTCGAGTGATCCGCCGCCGGCGCGCGACAGCTCGACGCAGCTCGGGCAGGTGCCGCAGGGCACATCGGTCGGCCCCTCCGCGCAGTTGAGGCAGCGGGCGAGGATGCGCGCAGACGTCGTCTTTCCGCATCCACGGGGTCCGGAGAACAGGTAGGCGTGGCCGACACGGTCGCCGCGGAGGGCGGTCATCAGAGGTTCGGTCACCTGGGACTGCCCGATCATCTCGCCGAACGACTCGGGGCGGTAGCGGCGGTAGAGGGCTGTGGTCACCAGAACAGCCTACGGCGTGCCACGGACGTTCCGGCAGCCGGGCGCCGACGATCGTGCGGGTGATCCCCGACGCGCCGCTCAGGCCGTCGACGAGCGGCGAGGAATCAGGAAGACACGGCCTCGAAGACGCCGCCGACGACTTCGACGACCCCACCTGTCGCGTCGACGAGCTCGCCGACCGCGCTCACGAGATGCACGACGCCGCCCACCAGCTCGATCACGTCGATCACGGCCCCCGCCACCTCCATGGCGCCATCGATCCCCTCGGCGACGCGCAGCTCCCGCGACTCGGTCTGCAGCACAGCCGTCCACGAGCGTTCGAGGCCGAAGAGCACCGCATAGGGCAGCAGTCGCTCGTTGAGCAGGAACCTCTGGAGTCGTGCGCTCGAGGCCTCAGCAGAGACATCCGCCCTCAGCTCTGCTCCCCCGGTGGATTGCGAGAACCGCAGCGGCTCCGCCTCGGCGAGGGCGATGTACTCGCGCATCCCGGCGAGATGCGCGCGCATCGGCTGCGCGGCCGGGCGGAATCGGCGCCACGGCCGCGGTGCGACCGCGATGGCGGCGATCGCGACGACCAGACCGGCGATCAGCATCACGTAGAGCGCGGCGCCCGGTTCGCTCACCGCCCAGGCGGCGGCGAGCAGGAGCAGGCAGACCCCGATCACCAGCACGGCAGCGACGCGGATCAGGAACGTGGCCCACCCGCGTCGTCCCCGGGCGATGAGCCCCGCGGACGCGAGTCGCTTCTCCGTCTCGTCGAGGACTCCGCGCACTCGGCGGTGCAGCGCCCGAGCATCCGAGCTGAACCGTCGCACTCGCCCCGGAGTGTGATCCGGACCGAACAGCGCCTCGAGGACGCTGAGCTCCTCGGGCGTGAACGTCGCGCCGTCGACGATCTCCATGCCGACAGGCGCACGCTTTCGCGACCCGCCCGACTCCGCCGCATCTGCATCGACCAGCAGCCGCACCTTGCGGCGCACGGCCAGGTCGATCAGAGCGGCGGCGACCGCCTTCCGATCCGCATTCAGCAGCAGTGCGTCGTACAGCACGGTCGCGCCCTCTGCGGGCGTGAACCGCGCCCCGGGCGACGCCACGCGCTGCGCGGAGCGCGCACGCTCGACCACGGCGAGCACCAGCAGGAGCAGCGCGGGCGCCAGCCCGAACAGCACTGCAGTGATCAGCACCCTCAGTCGATCGATTCGATGATGGGGATCGCGGTCGTGATCACCGGGACGGATGCCGACAGGCGCGTGCCGTCTTCACGAAGAGCGTCCGCGAACTGCCGCAGCGACGGGCGGCCGGGGATCAGCGGTCCCTGGTCCGCGAGCGGCACAACGACCTCGCGATCGGTCGTGGCGATGTACGCGACGTCGCGCACCGTGAACGGCACCGGGTCTCCGCTGTCCACGCGGACGCGCAGCTCGTCCGTCGTGAGCGTGATCTGCAATGCGGACCCCTGCCACTGCAGCGGGTACGACAGCGACGGCCAGTCGGCGGGCAGCCGCGGGTCGAAGCTGAGCTCGCCGGCGTAGTCGCGCATGCCGCCGAAGCCGCACACGAGAGCCGTCCACACGCCACCGGCGGAGGCGACGTGCACGCCGTCTGCCGCGTTGTGGTGCAGGTCGTGCAGGTCGACGAACAGCGACTGGCGGAAGTACTGCAGAGCGAGATCCTGGTAGCCGACCTCGGCGGCGAGGATCGACTGCACGACCGCCGACAGCGTCGAGTCACCGGTGGTCAGCGGGTCGTAGTAGTCGAAGTCCGCCTTCTTCTCCTCCGGCGTGAAGTGATTGCCCTGCAGGAACAGTGCGAGCACGACATCCGCCTGCTTGAGCACCTGGAACCGGTAGATGACGAGCGGGTGGAAGTGCAGCAGCAGCGGGCGCTGCTCCTTCGGCGTGTGGGCCAGATCCCATACCTCGCGCTCGAGGAACAGCGAGTCCTGCGGGTGGATGCCGAGGCGCTCGCTGAACGGGATGAACATCGCGTCGGCGGCGCGCTCCCATCCCTCCGCCTCGCCCTCGGCGAGCCCGGTGCGCTCGATGACCCTGGCGAACTCCTCGCCGTCGGCCTCCTGCGCCTCTCGCACGACCCTCGCCGCGTAGCGCAGGTTATAGCGCGCCATGACGTTCGTGTAGAGGTTGTCGTTGACCACCGTCGTGTACTCGTCGGGCCCCGTCACACCGTGGATGTGGAAGGTCTCGATGCCGTCGTCGTCCTTCGTGTCGGCGACGAGCCGCGAGGTGCGCCAGAAGCCGAGCGTGGCCCACAGGCGAGCCGTCTCGATGGCGATGTCGATGCCCTCACGGCGCAGGAAGTCCTCGTCGCCGGTCGCACGCACGTACTTGCCGAGCGCGAAGCTGACGTCGGCGTTGATGTGGTACTGAGCGGTGCCGGCCGCGTAGTAGGCCGACGCCTCTTCGCCGTTGATCGTGCGCCAGGGGAACAGCGCGCCCGCTTCATTGAGCTGCGCGGCCCTTCGGCGGGCTGCAGGCAGCATGAGCACTCGCGCCCGAAGCGCGTTGCGCGCCCACTGCGGCGACGTGTAGGTGAGGAACGGGAGCACATAGATCTCGGTGTCCCAGAAGTAGTGGCCGCTGTATCCGGATCCCGAGACGCCCTTCGCCGGCACACCCGTTCCGTCGGCGCGCGCCGACGCCTGAGCGAGCTGCAGGAGGCACCAGCGGGTCGCCTGCTGGATGTCGTCGTGCCCGCCGATCTGCACGTCGCTGCGACCCCAGAAGGCGGCGAGCCACTCGGCCTGCCGGTCGAACTGCGCCTGGACGCCCTCGAAGGCGACGCGGTCGAGCGACCGACGGCAGCGATCGACGAGCTCGCGAGCCGGCACGCCCCGGGAGGTGTGGTAGCTGACGAGCTTGGTGACCGTGATGGGCACTCCGGCCTTCGCCTGCACGCGGAACACGTTCTTCGAGATGTCGGCCTCGATCAGCGTGCGCGACGTGTAGTCGTTCTCGGTCTCGATGATGTGATCGGCGACGACGGCGACCGTCATTCCGGAGTCGGCGACGCTGTACGACAGCGCCGAGCGCAATCCGTCCTGCCAGTACTCGCCGGGCTCGAGCACGCGCTCGGCGATCTTCTCGGCCTTGCGCGGATCGAATCCGCCCTTCGCCTGGTTGGGGGTGCCCGCGTAGACGCCGGCGCCGTCCTGGCGGTTGATCATCTGGCAGCTGACGGTGACGGGGGCGTCGGCGTTCTCGACGACGACCTCGAGACGGAGCACGGCGAGGTGTCGCTCCTCGAAGCTGACGATGCGCTCGTCGCGCATGCGCACGCGCTTGCCCGACGGCGTCTCCCACACCACGACGCGCTCGAGCACGCCGGTGCGCATGTCGAGCGTGCGGCGGTATTCGCGCACGTCGGCCTCGTCGAACGAGATCGGCTCGTCGTCGACGTACACGCGCATGACCTTGGCATCCGGTGCGTTGACGATCGTCTGCCCGACCTCGGCGAAGCCGTATGCCTGCTCGGCGTGCCGGATCGGCCAGGTCTCGTGCAGACCGTTGATGAAGGTGCCGTGCTCGTGGGCAGCACGACCCTCGATGTGGTTGCCCCTGAGCCCGAGGTAGCCGTTGCCGACGGCGAACAGGGTCTCGGCCACTCCGTCTTCGGAGTATCGCGTCTCGATGAGTCGCCAGGGGTCGACGGGGAAGCGGTCGCGGTCGATCATGCGGGGTCCTCGTTGTCGGAGCGGGTGTCCTGGTCGGCGGAGTCTGAATCGGAGCGCGCACCCTCGTCGGCGGCGGCGTCGACGAACACGTCGAGATCGCTGACCACGACGGTGGCACCGGCGGCGCGCAGCGCGTCGGCTCCGGTGCCGCGGTCGACGCCGACGACGACCCCGAACCCGGCGGCGGCCGCGGAGGCCGCTCCCGAGGTGGCATCCTCGACGGCGATGCTGCGGGCGGGATCGACGCCCAGCGCGGCGGCACCGGCGCTGAACATGTCGGCGGCGGGCTTCGAGGCGAGGTTGTCGCGTTCTGCGACGACGCCGTCGACCACGACCCGGAAGAACGAGCGGAGGCCGGCGGCGGCGAGCACCTCTTCGGCGTTCTTGGAGCTGGAGACGACGCCGATCGGGATGCCGGCCGCGTGCAGCTTCTCGACGAGCGCCAGCGAGCCGGGGAACGGTGCGATGCCCTCGCCCCGCAGGGACTCGGCGAATGCGGCGTTCTTGCGATTGCCTATGCCGCAGATCGTCTCGGCCTCGGGCGGGTCGTCGACCGCTCCCCAGGGGATCTCGACGTTGCGGCTGCGCAGCAGGCTCGCCACGCCGTCATAGCGCTTCTTGCCGTCGACGTAGTCGAAGTAGTCAGCGTCCGAGTACGCCGGCGTGATCCCCCAGCGTTCGAACGCGTCGTCGAACACGACCTTCCACGCGCGCATGTGCACCTCGGCGGTCGGCGTCAGCACCCCGTCGAGGTCGAACAGGACGCCTTCGGCGCGGAGCGGATCGGGCAGAGCTTCGGGCACAGGAGCCTCCAGGAGAAGGACGAGGGGTTGTTCCGGCACCTCTCCGTGCCACTGTGCAAGCGTAGTGCGGCCCGGCGCCGGGCGGTAACCCCCGAGGCGTGTCGATCAGAGCATGCGAGAGGTCTGTCTCGCGATCTCGAGCTCCTCGTCGGTGGGCACGACGAGCACGGTGACCCGCGAGTCGTCGGTGGAGATCCGTCGGATGCCGCGCTGCCGCGCGGTGTTGCGCCCCTGATCGATCTCGACCCCGGCGAATCCGAGCGTGGCCATCGCCTCTGCGCGCACGACGGCCGCGTTCTCGCCGACCCCCGCGGTGAAGGAGATCACGTCGACCCCGCCGAGCTGGGCGATGTACGACCCCGCGTAGGCGCGCAGGCGGTGGATGTAGACGTCGAACGCGAGCGTCGACGCCGCGTCTCCGGCATCCCTGCCCGCGAGGATGTCGCGCATGTCGCTGTGCCCCGCGAGTCCCTTCAGGCCGCTGCGCGAGTTCAGGAGCACGTCGAGATCGTCGATCGAATATCCGGCTCTCCGCGACAGATGCACCAGCGCCGCGGGGTCGAGGTCTCCCGAGCGGGTTCCCATCACGAGCCCTTCGAGCGGCGTCAGCCCCATCGACGTCTCGACCGATCGTCCACCGTCGATCGCGGTCACCGATGCGCCGTTGCCGAGGTGGAAGACGATCTGCCGCAGTGTGCCGAGGTCGCGTTCGAGGAACGCGGCGGCCGATTCGCTCACGAACTGGTGGCTCGTGCCGTGGAATCCGTATCGACGCACCCGGTGCTCGGCGGCGAGCTCGGCGTCGATCGCGTACGTGTAGGCGGCCGGAGGGAGGGTCTGGTGGAAGGCCGTGTCGAACACGGCGACGTGCGGCACGCCGGAGAACACCGCCTTCGCCGCGACGATCCCGGCCAGGTTCGCCGGGTTGTGCAGCGGGGCGAGCACCGAGAGCTCCTCGATCTGCTCCTCGACGTTCTGAGTCACGAGCGTCGGCGCATAGAACCGCGCCCCTCCGTGCACCACACGGTGACCGACCGCGACCGGAGGATGCTCGTCGAGCAGCGGACCATGCTCGGCGAACTGCTCGAGCATCACCGTGAAGGCCGCGCCGTGATCGGCGACGGGGCGCTCGGAGTCGTACGAGGCGTCGAGCATCGCCACGACCGCATCCGCAGTGGTGTCCGGACGGACCGTGTGCCGGACCGCGCTGAGGTCCTGACCTATCCGCTCGATGAGCCCTGCGGCGAGCTCGTTCTCGTTCTCGATGTCGATCAGGCTGTACTTGAGCGACGAGGACCCGCTGTTGATGACGAGGATCGCGCTCACGCCGTCGCTCCTTCGGACTGCGCCTGGATGGCGGTGATCGCCACGGTGTTGACGATGTCGTCGACCAGCGCACCGCGCGAAAGGTCGTTGATCGGCTTGTTGAGCCCCTGCAGCACCGGGCCGATCGCGACGGCGCCCGCCGAGCGCTGCACGGCCTTGTAGGTGTTGTTGCCGGTGTTGAGGTCGGGGAAGACGAAGACGGTCGCGCGGCCGGCCACCGCGGAGTCGGGGAGCTTCGCCTTCGCCACCGCGGCGTCTGCGGCGGCGTCGTACTGGATCGGTCCCTCGACGAGCAGCTCCGGGGCGCGCTCGTGCACGAGGGCGGTGGCCGCGCGGACCTTGTCGACGTCGGCCCCCGATCCCGATTCGCCGGTCGAGTACGACAGCATCGCGATGCGGGGCTCGATGCCGAACTGCTGCGCGGTCGCCGCAGACGAGATCGCGATGTCGGCCAGCTGCTCGCTGGTCGGATCCGGGATCACCGCGCAGTCGCCGTACACGAGCACGCGGTCGGCGAGCGCCATGAGGAAGACGCTCGACACGACGGTGACTCCCGGCTTCGTCTTGATGATCTCGAACGACGGACGGATGGTGTGTGCTGTCGTGTGGGCGGCGCCCGAGACCATGCCGTCGGCGAGCCCGAGGTGCACCATCATCGTTCCGAAGTACGAGACGTCGGTGACGGTGTCGGCCGCCTGTGCCAGTGTGATGCCCTTGTGCGCGCGCAGCCGCGCATACTCCGTCGCGAAGCGCTCGACCATCTCGGGATCGGTCGGGCTGATCACCTGTGCCGCCGAGATGTCGACGCCGAGCTCGACGGCGCGCGCCCGGATCGCCGACTCGTCGCCGAGGATCGTGAGGTCCGCGACCTCGCGCGCCAGCAGAGTGGCGGCCGCGCGGAGGATGCGATCGTCATCGCCCTCCGGCAGCACGATGCGCCGACGGTCGGAGCGTGCGCGCTCGATGAGTCCGTACTCGAACATCAGCGGAGTCACGACGCGCGACTCGGCGAGCCCCAGCTGGGTGGTGAGCTCGGCGATGTCGACATGGGTCTGGAAGAGCCCCAGCGCGCGATCGTAGCGGCCGCGGGACTCGGGAGAGATGCGACCCCGCGCTCCCATCACGCGCACCGCGGTGTCGTAGGTGCCCAGGTCCGTCGCGATGATCGGCACGGTCGAGGTGAAGCCGTCGAGCAGCTGCACGATCGGCTCGGGAAGAGGGAAAGGGCCGTTGAGGATGATGCCCGCGACCCGCGGGAACGTGCCGGAGGCATCGGCGAGCAGCGTCGCCAGCAGCACCTCGGTGCGGTCGGCGGGGATCACCACCACCGACTCCTCCGTGAGCCGGGGAAGCACGTTGACCATCGACATGCCCGCGACCACGATCGTCAGGGCCTCGCGGCCGAGACGATCAGGGTCGCCCTTGATGAGCCGGCCGTCGACGGCCGCGAGGATGCCGTCGATCGACGGCGCCACCAGCGTGCGGTCCTCGGGGATCGCCCAGACGGGCGTGGTCTTCTGCGGACGCACCGCTGCGACCGCCTCCTCGATCCCGTCGAGCTGCTCGGGGTCGGCTCGATTCACGATCACCGCGAACAGCTCGGCGCGCTCGACCTCGAGTTCGGAGAGCGCGAGCGCCCCGATCTGCCCGACCGCGGCGGGAGTGCGGGCGGTGGTGGTTCCCAGCTGCTCGGCCTGACGCTGCTGATCGCGACCGCTCAGCACGAGCAGCACGGGCGCAGCCAGGTTCGCGGCGATCCGGGCGTTGTACCCGAGCTCTGCGGGGCTGGCGACATCGGTGTAGTCGCTGCCGATGATGACCACGGCGTCGCACTGCGCCTCGACGGCCTTGAACCGAGCGACGATCGTCGAGAGCGCCCGGTCGGGATCGTCACGCACATCGTCGTAGGTCACGCCGATGCAGTCCTCGTAGTCGAGGTGCACTCCGTCGTGCGCGAGCAGCAGCTCGAGCACGTCGTCGCGGTCGGCGACCGACCGCGCTATCGGACGGAAGACGCCGACCCGCGGCGTGACGCGCATGAGCGCATCGAGCACACCGAGGGCGATGGTCGACTTGCCTGTATGGCCTTCGGCCGAGGTGATGTATATGCTCTGCGCCACAGCTCCACCCTAGGTGCACGACCTCATGATCTCGCTGGGTTGACAGCCGTGCGAAAACGCTCAGCAGGGCGTGGAGAGAGCGTCGACCACAGCCGTGGCATCCGACGCGTAGCGCGTGTAGTAGGTGGGGTCGACGTTGATCTGCACCCGGTGGATCGCGAGGGACGGATCCATCGACTGCCAGTCGGGCACCCTCGCGAGACGTTCGTAGAACAGCGTTGCGGCGGTCGCCGGGTCCATGCGCTGCTCTGCCGACCCCCACCAGTGCTGCTGCTGGAAGAGTCCGATGCTCGTCGTTCGGCTGCCGTCGGGGTTGGTGAACCCGATCGTCTCCCAGTCTCCGTAGTCGATGTTGTTCAGGCTGCTCTCCCCCATCGCCGTCATCACCCCGAGGATCTGACCGTCGCGACCGAAGCCGAGCGCGGTCGCCGTCTGCATGATGGTCGCGGCATTCTCGAGCTGCTCGCCCTGCCACCCCGCCACGCCCGACTCGGGGAACGTGGTCGGATCGGTGATGCAGATCGCCAGCGGTTTCTCGTGAGCGAGCCCCAGCGGGATCAGCACCGCGGCGAGCGCGACGACGATCACGGCCGCGACGGACACCGCGATGCGACGCAGCAGCTTCCCTCGGCGCATCCGCTGCTGCGCTCGACGACGCGGCGACGCACGACGCGTGCGCGAGCTCAGACGGGTCGGCGCCTTCCCTCTCGCCGACTTCCTGGCTGTCGGCTTTCTGCCGGCCGGCTTCTTTCCGGTCGGCTTCTTTCCGGCCGGTTTCTTGCGAGTCGCGGCTCCTCGGGTGCTCCGGGTCGTGCTCATGAGCCTCGGGTCATGGTGCTGCCTCTGCCGACGAACGCGGCGAGGCCGCCGCCGATCGCGCCGAACAGATGCGCCTGCCACGAGATGCCCTCGCGCACGCCGACGACGCCCGCGAGCATGGATCCGCCGTAGAGGCCGATGACGATGAGCGCGACGATCGCGTAGAGAACGCGGTGTGCCACTCTTCCCGGCGCGAAGACCCGCATCACGGTGTATCCGAAGTATCCGAAGACGAGGCCCGACGCCCCGACCGTCAACGCCCCCGGGGAGTTCACGAGCCACGTGCCGAGGCCGCCGATCACGGCGGCGAACGCGGTGACGGTCCAGAACCGGCGTACGCCCTCGACGGCGACGAGGCAGCCGAGCACGAGAAGCGGCACGGTGTTGCCGATCAGGTGCGCCCAATCCGCATGCAGAAGAGGACCGACGACGATGCCGCCGAGGCCCGAGAGATCCCACGACCGGAGCCCGAAGCCCGTGAAAGAGCCGGGGAGGACCGCGTCGACGAGCTGCACAGCCCACATCAGGGCGACGAGCAGAAGAGGCGCTGCGAAACGACCGAGAGCACTGGAGCGCGGGGAATCGGCGGTGCTGATCACATCTGGCCTTGTCACGTCACGATCCTGTCAGGACTGGCCCGGAGGACGCTGACAAAAAGAAAGTGACCCTCCGCGCACCCAGCAGAGCCCGGTTACCCTTGCTGCGTTTCCGCCCTGGGGGAATTGGCCTGGATGCCGCCACGCGGAGAGCCGTCGACAAGTCTAGCCGATGTCGGCACCCGCTCTTTGACAGACTGGGCAGGTCATGGATCCCGTCACCGCCACTCCCCTGTCGACGTGGCGCTTTCCGGGCACACTTCGCACCTACCAGGCCGAGGTCCTCGAGCGTCTCGCACCGGGAGGAGCGGGTCCGCTGCACATCGTCGCCCCGCCCGGCTCCGGGAAGACCCTGCTCGGCCTGCTGCTCGCCGCACGCGAAGGCCATCGCACCCTCGTGCTCTCGCCGACGGTGACGATCCGCCAGCAGTGGGTGCGCACCGCTGGGGCGCTGGCACCGCACGCCGCGGCCGTCTCGGACGACCCCGCGCGGATCGGCGATCTGACGGCACTGACCTATCAGCTGCTCAGCGTGACCGGAGACGGCTCGCCGTTCGACGACCTCGCGCGCTCGGTGTGGGTGGAGGAGCTCACGGCGAGCGGGCGCGTGGAGGCGGACGCGGCGACGTGGCTCGCCGAACTGGCGATCGACAATCCGGGGAGGTACCGCTCCGGCATCCGCACCCGCTCCCGGCGCCTGCGCTCGCACTTCGCGAGGCGACGGCCCGCCGACCTCGCCCGCGTGCTGCATCCGAACGCCGTCGCCCTGATCGATCGTCTCGTGGCCGCGGGTGTGCGCACGGTCGTGCTCGACGAATGCCATCACCTTCTCGATCACTGGGCCATCGTGGTCGCGTACCTCGCCGGTCGCATCCGCGAGAGCGGCGTCGAACCGCTGCTGATCGGCCTGACCGCGACCCTTCCCTCTCCCGACGACGAGACCGAGTTCGAGAACTACAGCCAGCTGCTCGGCGAGGTCGACTACGAGGTGCCGACCCCCGCCGTGGTGAAGGAGGGCCATCTGGCCCCCTATCGCGACCACGTGATGTTCACCGAGCCCACGCCCGCAGAGGCCGGATTCATCCGTCGTCACGAGGCCCTGCTGCACGAGATGATCACCCGGGTGCTGTCGACGCCCGACGCGGTGACGTACCTCGAGCATCAGCTGCAACCGGCAGGGGACTCCGACGGCGAGGGAACGCCGCTCACACGCCTCGACCGTGCGTTCTCTGCAGACTTCCCCCTCACACGATCCTGCGCTGTCGTGCTGCGCGAGGTCGCGCCGCGGCATCCGCTCGTCGCTGCGATCCCGCCGGTGCTGCTCGAGCGCTGCACCACCGACGACCTGCTCACGGTGCTCTCGCGCTTCGCCCAGGTGCGACTGCTGTCGGACCCCGCCGCCGCGCGACAGTGGGAGTACGTCCGACGCTCTCTGGCCGACTTCGGCTATTCCCTCACCGACCGCGGCATCCGTCGCGGCCGCAACCCGGTCGAGAGCACCCTGGCATTCTCGGCGGCGAAGGATCATGCGGCCGTCGAGATCATCCGCCGAGAGCTCGACGGCGACGACGGCGACCGCATCCGCGCCGTCGTCGTCACCGACTTCGTCGAGCACGGTAACAACCGAGGGCTGTCCGGCGACGCTCCGGCCGGGGCACTGCGCACGTTCGATCTGCTCGCCGTCGACGACGCCACCGCGGCGCTCCGGCCCGTGCTGCTCACCTCCGGGCACCTGCGCGTCCGCGCCGACGATGCGGTCGACCTCGCCCGGGCGCTGGCCGAGCTGATCGGCGAACCCGTCGAGGTCGCCGCGGGCATCGGGCCCGTGCGCGATCTCGAGGTGCGGGGCGTCGGAAGCGGACGTCTCGTCGGCGCGGTGTCGGAACTGATCCGCCGAGGCGACGTGCGGCTGCTCGTCGGCACCCGCGGACTTCTGGGCGAAGGCTGGGACTGCCCGGCCGTCAACACCCTGATCGACCTCACGACCGTGGCCACCTCATCGGGCACACAGCAGCTTCGGGGCCGCACCCTGCGGCTGGATCCGGACTGGCCGGAGAAGGTCGCGCACAACTGGTCGGTCGTCTGCCTGATCCCCTCGGATGTCGACCTCGACGACTCGTCTGAACCGGCTCGACTGCGCCGCCGTCATTCGCACCTGTGGGGTCTGAGCGCCGACGGCGACGGTCGGATCGTGAGCGGACTCGGCCACGCGCTCCCCACCGCGGCCGCCGAGGCATGGGAGCGAGTGCTCGACAAGGACATGTCCACCTCGATCGGCGATCTCGACGCGCTGCTGCGCGAACGGTGGCCGACCCGGAGCAGCACCAGGAGCGAGTGGCGGATCGGCGAGCGATATGAACCGCGCGAACGTGAGGTCGTGGCGGTGCGTCGTGCCCCGCGCGCACCGCTGCTGCGCACTGGGCAGGCAGCGGGTGCCGGCGCTGTGGGAGCCTTCGTCGCCGGAACGGCCGGAGTCGGCGGGCTCGTCGGCGTGCTCATCGCGTCGGGAGCCGATGTCGCCCCGCTGCTGTGGACCGCGCTCGCGCTCGGCGGTGGCGCCGCCGCTGCCGCCGTCTCATCGCTGCGGATGCTCGCCCGGCTGCTGCGCGACCGTCGGCGGCCCGCCGGGATCTACCGGGCGGCAGCGATCGCCGTCGCCCGCACCCTGCGCGACGCGAACCGGATCGGCCCCGTCGACGACGCCATGATCGTGGCACGACCGGACGATGCGGATCCGACCCGGATCCGCATCGAACTGGGAGGCTCAGCCCACGACGCGCGCGTGATCGCAGACGCCGTGGAGGAGCTGTTCGCGCCGGTACGCACTCCGCGTTTCCTGCTGCGCATCGACGCCGCCGGCCTGACACGTCTGCGACTGCTCGAGCGGCTCGCCGATCGCCTCTCGCCCGGACGCACTCTGCTGGCGGTGCCTCGGCTGATCGCTCGCCGTCGCGGTGACGCCGAACGCTTCCGCGAGCACTGGCAGGCGCTGATCGGCACCTGCACGCTGCACGAGCTCACCGGAGTGCAGGGGCTCGCGCTGCTGCGGATCGCCCGCAGCGCCGACGATCGACTCGACGCCGCGGAGCCCCGCGCCCGTGTCTGGGGCTGACGGTCGCGTCGCGACCGCACCGCGCCCCGGACCCGGAGCACGGTTCCCACCCCATCCGTAGACAGCCGGGTTACGATCAGATCACGCGCACCGCAGCGCTCACGCGAGAGGGAACGCATGCCAGAGAATCCGCCCCTGACCCCGGCCGTCGTCGATGCCGAGCAGTTCGCCGCGCAGACGTCTGCCATCGTCGAGTCTGTCGGACGGGTCATCGACGGAAAGCCGGATGCCGTGCGGAGCGCTCTCGTGTGCCTGCTCGCCGAGGGCCACCTGCTGATCGAAGACGTACCGGGAGTCGGCAAGACGGTGCTGGCGCGCGCGCTGGCCGCGAGCGTGGATGCCACTGTGCGCCGCATCCAGTTCACCCCCGACCTCCTCCCCGGTGATGTGACGGGCGTGAGCGTCTACAACCCCGTCGACCGGGAGTTCGAGTTCAAGCGCGGCGCGGTGTTCGCGCACATCGTGATCGCCGACGAGATCAACCGCTCTTCTCCGAAGACGCAATCCGCGCTGCTCGAAGCCATGGAAGAGGGGCAGGTGACCGTCGACGGATCGACGCACATGCTTCCCAACCCCTTCCTGGTCGTGGCGACCCAGAATCCTCTCGAGATGGAGGGCACCTACGCCCTGCCCGAAGCTCAGCGCGACCGCTTCATGATGCGCATCTCGATGGGCTACCCCGACGCGGCGGCCGAAGCCCTCATGCTCCGCCAGCGCGACACGGTGAACCCGCTCGCCGCGGTGCGAGCCGTCGCGAACGCGGGGTCGGTCTCGGGGCTGATCGCCTGGGCTCGCTCGGTGCACGTCGCCCCGGCGCTCGAGGAGTACACGGTCGCTCTCGCCCAGGCGACCCGCGCCGACCCCAACCTGCACCTCGGCGCGAGTCCGAGGGCGACCCTGCAGCTGATCCGGGCCGCGAAGGTCTGGGCGGCGCTCGATGGACGCGACTTCGTGATCCCCGACGACGTGACGGCGCTGATCGTCCCTGTTCTCGCGCACCGTCTTCTTCCGGCCCGTGGGGCGCACCGTGCGGGCGCCCAGCCCGTAGAAGCGGCCCTGCGACAGATCGTCGAGCGCGTGCGGGTGCCCGTGACGGCGCGCTCCTGACCCTCAGCTCGCCATGCCACACCGTCGAACCCTCACCCTTCGGGGCACGGGTGCGCTCCTCTCCGGTCTCGGCTGCCTGATAGCGGCGAACATGGTCGGCGCGCCGATCCTGCTCTACATCGGCGTCCTCCTGCTCGCGCTCACCGCCTTCTCGGTGCTCGTCGTGCGGGTGCCGCGCCGTGCGGGCACGGTCACTCGTCAGATCTCGACCGACCTGTTGACGGTCTCGGAGACCTCTCGCGTCACGCTGCGCTTCACTCTGCGCGCCCTGCGCGTGCCGCGAGGTCTCTGGCGCGATGTGCTCCCGCCCGCGGTCACCGGCGATTCGGCCGGCGAGTACCCGTCGGAGACCGGCCAGCTGAGCTACCTGATCACCGGTGTGCGGCGCGGTGTATGGCCGATCGGTCCACTGGTGCTGCGAACGGTCGACCCGTTCGGCCTCGCCCAGCGCGAGCAGGCGTTCGGCGAGACCCGCTCCGTGACGGTCGTGCCCGAGGTGTTCACACTCGCGCCGCTGACCGTAAAGGTCGGCGCCGCCGGCGGCACAGCGCACACCTCGTCGAGCCGACTCGGGCAGGGCAGCGACAATCTGTCGCCGCGGCGCTACATTCCCGGCGACTCGATGCGTCGCATCCATTGGAGGGCGACCGCGCACCGCGGGCAGCTGATGGTGCGCCAGGAAGAGGAGGAGTCGAGCCCCGACGCGCTCGTGATCCTCGACCGAAGCGCGGCGCGCTGGGCGCGCCCGGGTGACGACGAGGATCGAGCGTTCGAGACCGCCGTGTCGATGTGCGCCTCCGTCGCCGTGCACCTCGTGCAGGAGGGATACGGCGTCGACGTGATCGACAGCAGCGGCACGCTCCTGGGCACCCTGCGCGGTCACGAAGACGACCGCGACGGTCTGCTCGTCGCCCTCGCGCTGGTCGGCCCGCGCGGGGACGCACGCGACATCATGACCCTGGTCGGCGGCACCCCTCCCGGCCCGCTCGTCTACATCACCGGCGAGATCGACGAAGAGGATGCCGCCCTGCTGCGTCCCTCCGGCGCCGCGGCCCCGATGCTGTTCGCGACCGCGCCGCAGCGCGGTGCCGCAGCGGCAGCCGAGCAGCACGGCTGGCGTTTCGCGCGACTGGGCGACGATGTCGCAGAGGCGTGGGAAGACGTGCTGCCCGACCGCATCGGCGGCCCCGCCGAGCAGCGGGGAGCGACCGATGTCGCGAGCTGAGCGAGAAGCCGAGCGCGGATCCCGCCTGTCGTGGCACCGCGAACACGAGCTGCCAGCCGGCACGGTCGTGCCGTCGGTGCTGGCCGCGGCCGCCGGGCTCGTCGCGATGTGGCCGTTCACGTCGGTCATCGAGCCGGGCACGTGGTCGTTCGCGGTCCTGGCGGTGGTCGTCGTCACCGCGCTCACCGGCATGGCGTCGCGCACTCTGATGCGCGGCCGTCCGACCTGGGCGCGCGACCTCGTCACCATCGCCGTGCAGATCGTGGCGGTGATGGGCACCGTGACCCTGCTCGTCGCCGGCGACACCGCGGTGTTCGGCCTCTTCCCCACCGACGCGACCTTGTTCACATTCCAGGCGCTCGCGGCCGCGGCGTGGGAGGAGATCACGTTCGGCTCTGCGCCGATCGCCGCCTCCCCCGGACTCGAAGCCGTGATGGGCGTGGGCTTCGGCATCGTCGCCATCCTGCTCGACCAGCTGGTCGCGCAGCGCGGAGCGATCCTCGCCAGCCTTCTCACGGCCGTCGTCGGATCCGTGCCGATGATCGTCACCCTCGGCGGAGTCAACGTCGTCTGGTTCGTGATTCTCGGCATCCTGATCCTCGCCCTGCTGGGGTACACGGCGGCTCAGAACCCCGAATCGCCCCGACGCACATCGGTGGCGGTGGCTGCGGGCGTCGGCGTCGCGGCGCTCGCGGCGACCGTGATCGTCGCACCGGTCCTGCCGGTGTCGGCGAGCCTCGCGGGCACAGGCACGGGCGTCACGGTCGATGCGTCACTGCGGCTCAGCGATGACCTGCGCCAGCCGAACCCGGTCGAGGTGCTCACGTTGGCGACGACGGCCGATACGGCGCCCTACCTGCGACTCACGACGCTGTCGACGTTCAACGGACGTGTGTGGGAGCCGGATCGCGGCGACCTGCAGGCGCAGAGCGAGGGATTCGGCCCCGCCGAGTGGACGGACGACATCGCGACCACCGACCAGAACACCTCCATCAGGGTGATCCGGATGTCGAGTTCCTGGCTTCCGGTGCCCTACCCCGCCACGAGCGTGCAGGGTCTCCCCTCGACCTGGAGGGTGAGCCCGGAGAACCGCACTCTGGCATCTCGCAGCGCGGATGCCGTCGGCAACGACTACACGGTGCGGTCGCTCGAGGTGTCGCCGACCCTCGAGCAGATTCGCGCGCTGCCCGCCGCTGCACCGATCGTCGATCCCGGCACGGAGCCCGTCGAGCTGCCTGAGGTCATCGGCGAGACGGCGGCAGGCGTCACCGCTGACGCCACGAACGACTACGACCGGCTGATCGCGCTGCAGTCGTGGTTCCGCAGTCAGTTCTCCTACTCCCTGGAGACGCCGGTCGATGAGGGTTTCGACGGCACCGGCGCGGACGCGGTCGCGCGGTTCCTCGATGTGAAGTCGGGGTACTGCATCCACTTCGCCGGCGCGTTCGCGCTCATGGCGGAGAGCCTCGACATGGAGGTGCGCATCGTCGTCGGCTACCTGCCCGGCGCCCTGACCGAGACCACGCGCGGCGACGAAGCCGTGTACTCGGTCTCCAGCGACCAGCTGCACTCGTGGCCCGAGGTTCTCTTCCCCGGCGTCGGATGGGTGCCCTTCGAGCCGACCGCCTCTCTCGGGGTGCCCACGTCCTTCTCCGCCGCGGCGACCGCAGGCGGCGGTTCGGGCGGTGCTGCCACACCGGCTCCGACCGCCGCCCCCAGCACCGAGCAGACGTCGGGGCCCGAGCTCGAGCGTGAAGACGCGGGCGACAACGCCGGCGCGACCGGAGAGCTCCGGCGACTGGACCCGACCCCTGTCGTGCTGACGACGCTCGGCGTGCTGGTGGTGCTGCTGCTGCCCGCATTCGCTCGTCTCGCACTGCGCATCGCCCGGCGCGGACGCGCACGAGGCGGTGACGCAGGGACGGCCTGGACCGAACTCCGGGCGACCATGCAGGATCTCCGCCTGCCGCTGTCGGATGCCGAGACGCCGCGCATGCGCGGCGACGATCTCATCAGGGACAGCCGGGTGGATGCCTACGCCATGCGGGTGCTCGTCGAAGCGGTCGAGCACGCCAGCTACGCGCGCCCCTCGGCGAGCGCGATGCGAGATCTCGACGCGGCTCTCGTCGAGGTGACGGCTCAGCTGCGCCGCAGTGTCGACAGGTGGACGAGACTGCACGCGTTCCTGCTTCCGCGATCGCTCTTCGCGAGCCGACGCACCGACGTGCCGCTGCTCACCTGAGCTCGCGCGTCGCGGCCCGACGAGGGCGCACGCGATGAGATCAGGCCGCGTGCAGGTCGCAGCGCACGGTGTCGCACGATTCGCAGACCACGAACTGGGTGCGGCACGCGAGATCGGGGCAGTTCGCCGTGCGCTTGGTCGCCGTGCCGCAGCCGGCGCACTCGCCGATGACGGCCGCGTGATCCGTGAAGTCGACGGATCCGCGCTTGTCGAACACGTAGAGCGAGCCCTCCCACAGGCCGTCGTCGCCGTACTGCTCGCCGTAGCGGACGATGCCGCCTTCGAGCTGGTACACCTCGCCGAATCCGCGCGCGGTCATCAGGCTGGAGAGCACCTCACAGCGGATGCCGCCTGTGCAGTAGGTGACGACCGGCTTGCCCTTGAGGTCGTCGAAAGCGCCGGAGTCGAGCAGCTGCACGAAGTCGCGTGTGGTCTCCGTGTCGGGAACGACGGCTCCCCGGAAGCGGCCGATCTGCGCTTCGAGCGCGTTGCGGCCGTCGAAGAAGACGACGTCGTCGCCCCGCTCGCCCACCAGGTCGTGCAGTTCCTCGGGGGTGAGTCGGGTGCCGCCGCCGACGACGCCCTGCTCATCGACGCGCAGCTCGCCCGGCGCTCCGAACGACACGATCTCGTCGCGCACTTTGACGCTCAGCTTGGGAAAGTCGAGACTGCGACCATCGGCGTCGACGCCGGTGCCCTCGCTCCACTTGATGTCCGCGTCCGAGAACGGAGCGTAGGACCGGAACGAACGCGCCCATTTCTTGAGCGCCGGCAGGTCACCGCCGAGAGTGCCGTTGACTCCGTCCTTCGAGATCAGGAGCCGGCCACGCAGCCCGAGCGCTTCGCCGAGGTCGCGCTGCCACACCCGGATCGCGTCCGGATCGGCGAGCGGGGTGAAGACATAGAAGAGAACGATCTTGGGTGTTGCCACCCGGCGATCTTACGTCGGCCACCTGACCGCCCGCCCTCGCGGGGGCTCGAGACTGCTACTTCACATCGCGGTTCATGAACGACAGCCCCGCAGCGACCAGCGCACCCAGCACCCAGGCGGCCGTGACCAGCCCGGCCGTTGGGCTGTCGATCCCCTCGTCCGGCAGGATGCCGAGCGCGGAGACATCGAACCGCAAGGCTTCGAGCATCGCGAGGAGAGGGAGGTAGACAGCGCCGGATCTCCAGAAGATCACCACGAGAACCGCGACGCTCATGGACATCGGAGCAACGAACAGCGCGACGAGATGGGCCTGCACGACGATTCCCACCCCCAGCCCCCAGAGTCCGGCCAGTGCGCCGAGACACAGGGTCGATCCGAGCGAGGACCACTCCAGCGGGAGACCGCCCATGGCCACCGACAGCGCTGCGTGTCCGCCGACGGCTCCAGCGAGAGCGACGATCGCTCCGCCGACGGCGGAGGCAGGCATCCTGACGAGAAGAGTCGCCCACCGAGGCTGCAGCATCAGACGCTGAGCGACGACACCGTCTCTCCTGTCGACGGTGTATCGGAAAGAACCGTAGGCGGCCGCGAGAACTGCTCCATAGGTCGCGAGCACCGCTTCGTACGGCGCCGCGAAAGCGGCTCGGACGTCAGGCGGTGCATCCGCGAGTTCCGGCGGGATGTTCGTCGCCACCGAAAGCGACAGCACGAGCCCTGCCACCGTCACCCAGAACAGCACGACATCGCGCGCGAAGCCGCGGGCGTGAGCTCGGAGGGCCCGGCCGATCACGCGACCTTCCTTCGCCCCATGCCCCATGCCGCGGCGACCAGCACGACAGCCCACGCGAGCGCGAGGCAGAGGGCGGGACCGAACTCGAGCAGTCGGTCCTGGTATCCGGGAACGCCCAGCGCGGCCAGAACCAGCCCGGGCGAGAACTTCGCCAGCTCCGGCGCAGTGCGCAGCAGGGCGAACTCCACGACCATGGGAAGGACGAGGATGATCGCTGCGGTCACGTAGTAGTTCCTGGTGATCCAGCCGATGGCCCCACCGATGAATGCGCCGAGAACCACCCCGACGAGCGCACCCGCGTAGATGCGCCACGCGCTGCCGGTGAGCGCGAGCGTCGATCCGTTCCGAGCCAGGAAGACGGAGACGCCCACCGTCCAGACCACGAAGATGCAGAGCGACAGCGCGACCGCGACGACGGCACCGGCGACGATCTTCCCCGAGAAGGCACGAGCGAACCCGACCCCGGTGAGCGTTCTGTCCATCGAGCCGTAGTAGCACTCGCGGGTGACGCCGTAGGCGCCGACGAACGCCGCGGAGATGGCCGACCAGGCGAGCGGCTCCAGAAGCCGGGCGGTGGCCGTCGCGGGATCGAGGCCGGCGAGGTCGAAGCGCGAACCGTCCGAGAACAGCACGAAGACGGGCATCAGGACGGCCACCAGGTAGACCGCCAGGATGGACGACCCGCTCACCGAGCGCAGGGCTTCGCTTCGGACGGTGTCCTTCATGCGGATGCTCCTTCAACGAGATCGAAGTACTTGCTCTCGAGCGAGTCGGCGTCGCTCGTCACGAGGTCGCCGAGCCTCCCGGCGAAGAGCGCGCGCCGCTTGATGACGACGACCTCGTCGACGACCTGCTCGAGCTCAGCGAGCTGGTGGCTGGCGATCAGGACGGTGCCGCCGCGTTCCGAATAGCCGCGCAGGAATCTGCGGAGCCAGCGGATGCCGTCGGGATCGAGCCCGTTGGCCGGCTCGTCCAGGATGAGTGTCCGTGGCGAGCCGATGAGGGCAGCAGCCAGCCCGAGTCGCTGGGTCATCCCGGTCGAGAAGGTCTTCACGCGGCGACGGGCATCTGCCGCGAGACCGACCTCCTCGAGCACCTCGTCGACTCGGCCACGAGGCGCCCCGGCCGCGAGCCGGCAGATCTCCAGATGCCGCCTGGCCGTGATGCCGCCCTCGAATCCGAAGCCGTCCATGTGGACGCCGACGTGAGACGCGGGGTTGTCGAGCTCCGAGAACGGCCTGCCGTCGATGAGGCTGTCGCCCATCGTCGGCCTCAGCAGGCCGACGATCGTTCGCAGCGTCGTCGATTTGCCTGCGCCGTTCGGCCCCAGAAGACCCACGATCGACCCGTACGGCACGGCGAACGACAGCTCTTCGACTGCGGCCCGATCTCCGTACTTCTTCGTGAGTCCTCGAACCTCGATCGCGTGATCGTTCATGCTCATTCCTTTCCCACCTCTCCGCTCTGAAGAGATGACAGTGGCATCTCCACACCGGTCACCCAGAGCGTCTGCCACAGACTTCTCACACCGAGTTCGACTCGCGCCTGCCCGGTCGCAGGCAGGGAGCGGCTCTCTCCGATCACGTCCACCCCGGCGATGATCACTGCGGCGACCGTCGCACCGTCCGCCGTGATCGGGAACAGCGCCTCGAGCGGCACACGCGTCGGCTCCGGCTCCCGCGACATGACAGTTCCTCTACCGACCTGCTCGTTCGCGAGGATGCCGTTGCTCATCAGGACCACACGCGCACCCTCAGGCACGTCTGTCTCGGCTGCCGCTGCTGTGTCGCCGGCATGCAGAAGGATCACACGGTCGCCGTGTGCGACGAATCCGAACGTGGCGGTCACCGGGACGGGAATCACGGCCCCGGCGATCACGATGCCCGCGACCAGTGCGGTGACGACGAAACAGAAACGGAGCCGCGCGACACCCGACCGCAGCACACGACGAAGGGCCTTGCTGAGAAGCACGACGCCGGCGAGCGCGACGACGGCCTCGAGCGCGACGACGAGCACGCCGAGGACCGGTCCACCGCCGGCAAGCGCTCGAGCTATGCGTGCGACGGCGAAGACCACCAGCACGACCGGGGTGACGAGACTCGCGAGACCGAACGGCACACTCCACCACGTGTTCAGGGTCTTGGTCATCCGCTGAGCTCCGAACAGCAGACCGGTCAGGAAGTTCGAGCCGTCGAGGATCGCGCGACCCCGGAGGTTCGGCTCGTCCAGAGCGCTCATGAGCGCGAGGTACCCGTCGAACCGCACGAAGGGGATCAGATTCAGGAGAACGATGGCGCCGCAGGAGACGGCGAGGAGCAGCGCTGCCTGGTGGATCAAGGGGTGACGGAGCATCAGCGCCGCGAGAAGCGCGGTCGCGCCGACGACAGCGTGCACCGCAGGCCCTGCCAGCGCGATCGCGACGCGCTGGCGGCGTTCGGGGAGCCGCCATCCGTCCGTCACGTCCACGAAGAACGCGGGACTCAGGTAGAAGAGCATGAAGCCCGCCCGGCGCGGTCTGCCTCCGAACCTCGTGAGCGTGAGTCCGTGGGCGCTCTCGTGGAGCAGCGTCATGAGCGAGAGCGCTCCGACGAGATACACCAGCGCGATGAGCGGCACCGGCGAGGTGAGGGCGTCGCGCAGCTCCTCCGCCTGAGCGGCTGCGGCAAGAAGTCCCAGACAGATCAGCACCGCAGCGGACACCTGCATCGCTCGGCGTGGGAGCGGGACGATCAGTCGGTCCAGACGACCGAAGATGGCGGGTGCGCGGAGCGTCGCGATCTGCAGAGTGAATGGGGGCCGATAGACCAGGCGGCCGGGTGGGAGCTTCTCGCCGCCCTCGAGGAGCCCACAGGTGTCGAAGCGCTGGGCCAGTTGCAGAAAGTTCTCCCACGACTCGGAAGGGGCGAAGCGCCGGTGCAGATCCTGCAGCGCCGTTTCGCCGTTCATCGCTCGCATCAGGTCGACGACCGCTCGAGAGACCCTCGATGACGGCACACCGTGGATCATCGCGATCCACGTCCCGTCTTCGGCCGCCTGTTCGAAGTCGACTCCGGAGGCGAGGCGAGGGCGCGCGTCGGCACTGAGCGCGTCTTCCACCGAGTGAGACTGTCGGCGTCGAGGGAGGCTACCGGGAGGCATCGTCATCCCTCGCCCCCGAGTGTCCCGCGAATGTCGTGGTGAGCAGAACGATGTCCTCTCCGCCGAGCGTCCGAACGGGAGAGACGGCCGGAACGGCGAACCCCGCGTGAACGAGCTCTCGCGAGAGGAGCACGTGGTCGAGCACTCTCAGACGGCTCGTGAGAACTGTCACGTCGCCGCCCTCCACCAGGTCGGCGACGCGAACCCAGTTGACGATGCGCGCCGCGCCATCCTCTTCCACCTGCTGAGAGAACACATAGGTCTCCGCGCCGTCAGGACCGGGGACCTCGATCTCGCAGTCTGTCGACACAGAGAAGCTCTCCGCGGAGGCGTTTCCGGCAACCGTGAAGGCGAAGACGCCGTGAGCTGTGAGGTGGCGTCGCACAGTGGCGTAGAGGAGGGACCTCCCCACACGATCGAGCAACGTGATGGAGGTCGCTCCGATGATCACGAGCCCGAACTGCTGCGGCAGCGAGAAGTCGCGCATGTCCGCGACGACGCACTCGAGCGTCGCGTGGTCCGGCAGCGTCCGACGCAGACGGGAGAGCATGTCGTCGGAAAGATCGATCGCGGTCACCCGCTTGCCCGATCTGACCAGCGGGACGGTCAACCTCCCACTCCCCGCCGCCACATCGAGGATCGGTCCTTCGGTTCCTCTCGCGAGCGCGAGCATCTCTCTGATCTCCGCACGGTCGGACCCGACCAGCCGGTCGTAGAAATCAGTGCCGGCACCCGAATACAGATCCTGCTCCTTGGGCACCGCTCCGACCGTGCGGAGCCTCGCCACTACGGCTTCAGTAAGAGAACTGGACATTCACGCATCACCTCTCAGCGGGGAAAACGGGGTGCGGGCGCGTCGAACCCACCCGCACCCCTTCGGTCAGGTCGCGATCGCTGCCGCACCGCCGATGATGGCGATGATGTAGCTCGCGTGCTCCCACCATTCGAGTGGTGCATCGATGTGGTCGAGCTCCACGAACTCGAGCGACTCCGTCTGCATCTACTACCTCCTCGGTATGCCTTGCGAAGGCGGTTTCTATGTCAGCGCGATGATTCCGATGATCACGCCGACGGCGAATCCGCGGGTCCAATCAAGGGCGTCATCCGGCGCCTCCATGGCCTCCAGTTCGGTGAACTCGAGGGTCGGCATTGCTGCGTGCATACTCACCTCCCTCCCCTTTCGTCTTGTCTGCTCGACAGGATCACGTCGCTGCGGCAGCGCCGATCCCGATCAGCACCAGCGCACTGATCGCGCCCTGATAGAAGCTCTCCCAACTGGGGGCATCCATTCCCTCCAGCTCTTGGAACTGGACACTCGTGTGCACGCTTTCGTTCATCTCATTCACCTCCTTCGCTCCAGTAGGAATCACGGAGCAGATCGCAGAAGTCGTCCGCGAAGAGCCCCGCGAGCATCGGGTAGCGGTTTCCCCACGCCGTTTCCGCGGCGGCGGAAATGCGATGGATCGTCTGGGCGGTGGGCCGTGGCGGAGTCGGGATCCCCCAGCGGTCGATGAGCGCGGCGATACCCGCTGGGGGGTCGAGGGGCAGTGCCACCCGCCCGGCTACACCCGTCCAGAACTCTTCGAGGCTCTCGCGATCTCCCCACCGCGGGTCTCCCGAGCACACTCGACGCCAGACCGCCGCGATGACCGCAACCGTGGCGACCATCTTGCGAACCTCCAGAGCGAAGGCGACTTCGTTGGCCACATACCAGTGGCGGGCGCTGTAGGGATCCTGCCCTCTCAGCGCCCCGCTGCGCTGAGTCGCCGCGCTCAGACGGGCGAGACGCAGGCGTGAGGCGGCGGCATTCACCTCGCCGGAGGCCGTTTCGAGAAGGGCGCCTCCGATCACGACCGCGTCGCGTCGCCCTCTGGCACTTCGCCGTGAGCTCGTGGATGCGCCTGCGAGACGGAGGAACGCCTCGAGTGCGCCCTCCCTGACCGAGGCCGGCGTGAGGGTCATCAGATTGCAGGGATCGATGATGGCGTGTCGGGGTCTCAGGGAGCGCCCGACGATGAGCCGATAACCTCTTTCGTGCTTGAGGATGCCGACGCTGTTCGTCTCCGACGAGGTACCGAGCGTCGTGGGCACCGCCACGACGTCCACGGCCGGCCGGGCATCCGGCAGGAATGTCAACGCCGACCTCGACGCGCGTTCGACGGCGAAGTCGAAGGTTCGCCCCGGGGCGAGCGAGAGCGATGCGATTTTGGTGGCATCGAGAATGCTCCCGCCGCCGACGGCCACGATCACGCTCGGGGGCCGACGAGCGATCTCCTGCGCTATCCCGACGACAACTGCGACGGTCATGGAGTGAGCGTCCACCTCGATGGTTCTGGCCGAACGGTCGACGACGTGTGTTGCGACCGACGAATCCGCGATCACGAGGGTCTCGCGATCGGCGGTGAGCCGCGTGGTCGTCTGCCGCGTGATGCCGCGCCCGTGCCAGAGCGTCGGAACCCGACCGGCGAACTCAGAGCTCACGCTGATGCTCCTGCACCTGCGCGACGCCGGCGCGCACAGCCGAATCGATCTCGAGAAGTTCAGTCGCGCTGAACCCGTATGCCGGCATCAGTTCGATGGCGCTGGGGCCGGGCTGCACGAGCACACCCTTCTCCGCGATGGCGGCCACGACACGGAGAACTTCGGCGCCGGTGAGCTGACTCGCATCCTGGTTGCGAAGGGTCAGCCCCACGAAGCACCCCCGCCCTGTCACCTCAGCGACGACCCCGTCGGACTTCAGCCGAGTCGCCAGGTGCCACAGGTCTGCCGCCAGCGCTCGCGTGGTCGACTCCACGTCGATACGGCGCAGCTCTTCGATCACCGCGACGATGGCAGCCGCACACGCCGGCGTCCCCGCCTGCGTCTCGCCATGGACGAAGGTCCAGCCGCCGCGCACGAACTCGGACGCCACGCGAGCGCCCACCAGCAGCGCAGCGGCGCCCGTTGCGCCGTTCGTCAGCGCTTTCGACAGAACGAGCACGTCTGGCGCGGCAGCCCACTCATCTGTGGCGAACATCGTGCCGGTGCGTCCGAAGCCCGTCGCGACCTCGTCCGCGACGATCAGGAAGCCGTATTCCTCTCGCAGGTCGAGGATCCGGGATATGAAAGCGTCGGACAACGGGTGCGCGCCGCTGCCCAGGACGGGCTCCACGACCACTGACGCGACCCTGGAGCCTTCCCGCTTCAGCAGCGCCTCCAGCTCCTCTCCGTCATCGCTGTGAGACACATGCCGCACCGACCTCCGGTCGACGGAGTAGACGGATTGCAGGAGGTCGTCTCCGCTCAGTGCGTGGCTGCCGTACATCGTGCCGTGATAGCTGCCTTTCAGACCCACGACCAGCGAACGCGACGCGGCTCCTTGCTGCGCCCAGTACTGCCGTGCGAGTTTCATCGCGGAGTCGTTCGCTGCCCCGCCCGACGTGCAGAAGATGACACGGCTGTACCGGCTGGGGTCGGCGAGTTCGATCAGCGCTTCGGCCGCGACCTCGGCGTATCGATGCGGTGCGCGGAACAGGGTCAGGTACGAGGCGTCGTGCGTCGCTCTGCTGACGGCGTCAGCGACCGCACGATTTCCGAAACCGAGAGGAACGTTCCACAGTCCGCTCGTCGCGCTGAGGCGTGTGGATCCGTCCGCGAACTCGATGCGATTTCCGGCGGCCCTGACAGCGACCCGTTCTTGCGTGAAGGTGGCGTCTGCGGGGAGCATCGACGTCCACAACGCGTGCGGAACACTCATCGCCCGCTGCCCGAAGCCGTGTGGCGTGACGCGTGGGCCCGTGTGCCGAAATGGATGTTGAGTGCGGTGGCAGCGTCGCGGCACAGGGCGTTCGCGTCAGACTCGGACAAGCCGCACTCCCGAGCCAATCGATCGACCGCGATCTCAGGTGTGCTCGAGGTCTGAGTGGCATCGACGACCTTGGCTGTCATCGGCGACAGCAGCTGCCGACGCAACGTCGTCACGTCGGCGAGCACGAAGCCGCCTGAGGTCTCGAGCAGGAACGGATCCGAGGCCGACGGTTCGGCGTCGGCGCGGGCATCATCGACGAACGACCAGCCGAATCCCGAGATCTTCTCGACGCCGTTCGCCAAGCGGAGCATCTTGATGAGGTCCGTCGCGTGCAGATAGCGACCGATCCAGCCGCGGCCGGTCAGGCCCTCGATGAGTGCCTGTCTGGGCACCATGCCTCCTAGCGCCACAGCCCGAGGCAAGCGGGACTCGATCACGGTCGCCAGCTCGTCGACCTCGCCGATGACCTCGCCCTGCAGACCGACGCTGATCCGACCGTCCGAGCCCACCCTGATCGCGCTCGGAGTCGCGAGTTCGCCCGGTGCCGCAAGCGCGCGGCGGTTCGCGAGCAGCACCCGCGGGTCGATCAATGACGACGGGAAGACTCCCGTGCGACGAGCGAGATCGGCGTCGTCGAGGAACGACTGCCAACCGGTCTCGTCGAAGAAGCCCACCGTTGTGGGTCCGATGATCTGCACGAACGCCGCAGCGACGTAGTCCTGGAGCTCGACGCCGCGTTCGCCGAAGAACAGCTCGTCACCGACCTCACTCAGCGCACCCGTGAAGCGAATGGCATCGGCCGGTCCGTCATAGGGGCCGCTCTGCGCGTGCAGCAGAACCGCGTCGTCTTCGCGGGCCACCGCGGCGACTGTCTCCGCTGAGGCGCCGCTCTCGACGAGGAACACCCGCGAGTACTGCTCCTGCTCACCGGTGATCCATTCACGGAGCGCCCGTGCCCCGACGAGCTCCGGTTCGTGCCTCTTCCGCGATGCCTCACTCGTGCTGATGTGCATTTCTCCCCAGAAATGTCGGGATGCCTTTCGGGCATCGGCGCGTCCTCATATGAGGCTATATATCCATCAAATGTGCTGCAATATTTTCCATTTAGGATGAGAAATGCGAAGTCAGAGCTCGGTTTCCGCCCGCGGAGGCGGCCTCAGGTGGTGCTCGACGACGACCTTCGGCCCGGGGGAACCCTGGTGCCGAGAAGGCGCCCCACATGGCGATGAAGCGCGGGGACGAGATGCTCGTGCTCCCCTGCGTCGGCACGGGTCAGCAGCTTCGTCATCACGTACAGCTGCGACACGATGCCGCCTTCCGACTCCAGGTCGCGCCGGAAGCGTCGGGCGATCTGATCGGCGACGTGCGGCACTGCCAGCGAGTGACCGAGCAGAAACGCGGCGTCGTAACCGCGCGGCGCGAGGCCCCACGCCTCCCAGTCGGCGATCGCGAACGGATCGCGGTGGATGTTGTTCCAGTGCAGGTCGCCGTGGCTCGGCACCCAATCATCCGAGTCGATGTCCATCTCGATGCCGAAGAAGACGCTGATCCGCCGGCGCATGATCTCAGGGTCGAGCACCATCCGATCCGTCCTCGCATCCGACAGGGCTTCGAGGTTGCGCTCCAGCTCTCCCCACCACGACTCGTCGAGCGCAGGCGCTCCTGCGAGCACGGCGTCCGTCGCGCACGCTCGCCCGGGCAGCAGGGTCATGAGTTCGGCGCGATACACGAGTGGCCCTTCCTCCCACGCCCGCACCTCGAGCAGGCGCGGCTTCGCAACCCCGTCGATCTGCGAGGCGTCCCGATTGCCGGTCCACCAGGAACCACGCGCCCGATCTCTGGCAGACCAGACGACGCGCAGCCAATACCGCGCACCCGCGCGTTCGACCACCGAGCCGATCGACCGATCGCGCCACCCGAAGCGGGCGCGACCGATCGCATTGAGTCCGAGGTCTGCGAGCGACCGGGAGTGAGCAGTGCGCAGTGCCACGCGCAGAGCCGAGCCGGGCGCGGCCGTGGTTTCGACAGTCGTCATCTAGTACCTTCCGGGACAGTAGCGCCCGATCGACGCAGGAGTGATTTCATATGACGACATTGCGTCCACTCCCGAGGCTAAGAAGGGCGTCGGTGCGAGCGCAAGACGAAGACACATCGCATATCGGTTCAACGGAATCCCGCGCGATGGCGGCAGCACCGGCATCCGAGACGCCTGGTCGGGGCTGTCCGCGCGATCGGATAGACTGTTCAGGTTGTTCCCTGGTGACGTGTCCGAGCGGCCGAAGGAGCACGCTTGGAAAGCGTGTGTTGTGCAAGCAACCGCGGGTTCGAATCCCGCCGTCACCGCCGAAAAGCACGAAGGGTCCCCGCGCCAGCGGGGGCCCTTCGTGCTTTCATCGAGCACCGGGGATTCGGGGAGGAGCGAGCGCAGCGAGCACCGGAGTCCCGCCGTCACCGGCATCCACCCCGAGATCCACACCCCGTCAGGCGGAGTTCGTCCCCTCGGGCGGAAGCGCGCACAGCACGCGTCCGCCCATCTGCAGATCAGACGAAGCGCACTCCGAAGCTCTGTCCGCCCGGCTCTGCAGGCAGGGGCGTCAGGCCGAGGCGCTCGTAGAAGGCGGCGGCACCGGTGTTGTTCGGGTCCATACCCAGGTGCAGCCCGCGCACTCCGCGGCGGGTCAACTCGGCGAACAGCGTCTCGATGAGCTGTCGTCCCAGTCCCTGCCCCTGCGTCTCGGGCAGCAGGTCGATGTGCAGGTGGGCGGGGTACTCCGCGGCATTGCCGTTGCGTCCGGGCGCTTGCGCGTAGCCGTGCTCGATCATCCGCTCTTCGCGGGTCGTCGGCTCGACGGGCTGCGGATACCGGTCCTGCCGCGTCGGCCACCACTCGTCGCGGAACCAGGTCGCGAAGGCGTCCGTGTCGTCGGTCGCCACGATGTAGCCGATCACCCGCTCGTCGTCGGTCTCGACGACCCAGGCGAGGTCGGGGTGCCTCTCCGCATAGGGCACCGCGAACAGGTCGCCCCAGAGCGAGTCATCGGAGAACAGGCCGGTCGCGTCCGCCCCGGCATCCGCTGTCCTCACGCACACCTCGTAGAGGGCATCGCGGTCGGACGGTCGATACGGACGGATGCGGGACACTGCTGCTCCTCGATGAGTGGGGTGGGCTGTCAGCCTACCGAGGTGACCGCCGGATCGTCTCGCCGCGACCCCGTCACCCACGGCAGCAGCCACGCTCCGAGCACCAGCACGACGCCGGCCCCGACCAGTGCGCCGCCGAGCGTGTCGGTGGCCCAGTGCACCGATAGCAGGGTGCGCGAGACCGCCATCGCGACGACCCACGCTATGCCGAGAATCGCGGTCCACACCCGCGGGAACACGAGCCACAGCACCATCGCGATCGTCGCTGCGTTCGCCGCATGCCCTGAAGGGAATGAACCGAAGTCGCTCGCCACGATCATGTCCTCCGGACGCGCCCGGCCGAACAGGTGCTTGAGCAGCTGCACCGCACCGGCGCTCACGAGGAACGCCACGGCGGCGAACACGGCCGCCTGCCATCGGCGCGCGATCAGGAGCGCGATGATCACCAGCAGGGGCACGAGGAGGATCGCGACCCAGCCGCCGCCGATGTGATCGAGCAGCAATGCGAACGACAGCATCCAGTCGGAGCGCGACGCGCTGATCGTGTCATTCCACCAGGTGTCGAACCCTGGCGGCTCGGTGTACCCGAACACTATCGCCGCTCCGAGGAGCGTCGCCGCGACGAGCATCCCTGTTCCCCACCACAGCAGCGTTCGTGATCTCATCGAACCATTCTGCCGGTCGGAAGCTGAAAATCAGGGAGCCAGCATGCCGACAGTCCGCGGTCGCACGATCAGCCACAGCGAAAGGATGCCGATCGCGGCGCATCCGACCATGACCGATGCCATGCTCGTGGCGGTGATTCCGGTGCCGTGCGAGATCCATCCGACGACCGGCGAGACGAGTCCCGCGACGCCGAAGTTCGTGGCACCGATGACCGACGCCGCAGTGCCTGCCGCCTTGCCGTGGCGGTCGAGCGCGAGCACCTGCACGTTCGGGAAGGTGAAGCCGCAGGCCGTCATGAAGACGAACAGTGGGATGACCGTGCCCCAGAGGCCGAGCCCGAGCTGGTCGGTCACGATGATGGCGATACCGGCGAGCAGCAGCACGGCTGTGGAGTACGCCATCACCCATTGCGGGCCGAATCGTGCGGCGAGTCGCGAGGCGGTCTGGACGCCGGCGACGACGCCGAGCGAATTGACCGCGAACAGCAGGCCGTACTGCTGCGCATCCAGCCCGTGGGTCTGCTGGAACAGGAACGGCGATGCCGACAGATAGGAGAACAGGCCGGAGAAGGTCATGCCGCCGATGATCAGCACGCCGATGAAGACACGGTCGGAGAACACCGAGCGGTAGCGCTGCAGGACGGTCGCGCCGCCCTTCTCCTGGCGACGCGCGATCGGCAGCGTCTCGGGCACGAACACCACGGTCGACACCAGCATCACCACGCCGTAGAGGGCGAGCACGACGAAGATGCCCCGCCACGGCATGAACGTGAGCAGCCACGACCCGATCAGCGGGGCGATCACGGGCGCGACGCCCGAGACCAGAGCGAGGCGCGACAGCATCACGACCAGACGACGACCGCCGAACAGATCGCGCACGATCGCCATCGCGACGACGCCACCTGCGGCGGCTCCCACTCCCATGAGCACGCGGGCGCCGCTGAGCAGCGGAAGGGTCGGGGCGTATGCGGCGGCGACGCTGGCCAGCACATGAAGCGCGGTCACGATGATCAGCGGAATGCGCCGACCCACCTTGTCGCTGAGCGGGCCCACCACGAGCTGGCCCAGTGCGAACCCGATCATCGTGCCGGTCAGGGTCAACTGGATGGCGGCGGCCGTGGTCTCGAAGTCCTGCTCGAGCACCGGGAAGGCAGGCAGGTACAGGTCGATCGTGAAGGGTCCGAGCGCGGTGAGAGCACCGAGCAGCACGATGTACAGTGCGCGGCGGCCGTTCGAGATCGAGTCGCCGGGGTGCAGCATGATCGGGGCCGTGGCGGGGTTCGACCCGAGGGTGCGGATCGCCCCCGTCGCCGACGGGATGCGGATGCTGCCCGTCGCCGTCCGCTCGGGCGCGGGGGTCGTCGAGATGGAATCAGTGCGTGGAGCGTCGGGCACGACGGTCCTTCCGGAGTTCTAGGGGCGTGTTCGAGGAGGGGGCGCTCGAGGGATGTGTTCGCGTCGCAAGGGCCACCGAATCGGCGAACGCTGTCGAATCGATTCGAATCGGGCGAAGAGTCCATGTTACAGCCCGCTGGCGCACACCCGCATGCCGCGAGGACGGATGGATGCCGAAACGCGCGGTCTCCGCATGCATTCGTCTTCTGAGCCAGCGCCCGTATGGTGATCCGCGCCCCGCGACCGCCGACCTCGGCGGACGGCGGACCCGGCGGACAGACCTCCGACCGCCGACCGCCGACCGACGACCTGCGATCAGCGGAGGCGCGCGAGTCCCTGCTCGAGATCGGCGATGAGGTCGTCGACGCCCTCGATGCCCACCGACAGGCGCACCACGTTCTCGGGCACGGCGAGCGCGGTTCCTCTCACCGAGGCGTGGGTCATGTCCGGCGGATAGCCGATCAGCGACTCGACGCCGCCGAGGGACTCGGCGAGCTGGAAGAGCTCGGTCGACTCGGCGAACGCCTTGGCGGCATCCGCACCCGCCGACAGTCCGAGCGACAGCATCCCGCCGAAGCCGCTCATCTGCCCTGCGGCGATGTCGTGCCCCGGGTGCGAGGCGAGCCCCGGGTAGTACACGGTCGCGAACTCGGGGCGCGCCGTGGCCCACTCGGCGATGGCCTGTGCGTTCTCGGAGTGCTGGCGCACCCGCACCGCGAGCGTCTTGATGCCGCGGGTCGTGAGCCAGGCGTCGAGCGGGGCAGAGACCGCGCCCACGGCGAACTGCTGGAACTTGACCTGCTCGAAGAAGCGGTCGTCTCCGAACACCACCGCGCCGCCGAGGACGTCGGAGTGTCCGCCGAGATACTTCGTCGTGGAGTGCACGACGAGGTCGGCGCCGAGCGAGAGCGGCTGCTGCAGTGCCGGAGAGGCGAAGGTGTTGTCGACGACCGCGATGGCACCGGCGGCGTGCGCGATCTCGGCGACGAGCGCGATGTCGACGATCTTCAGCAGCGGGTTGCTGGGTGTCTCGACCCAGACGATCTTCGTCTCGGGGCGGATCGCCGCGCGCACCGCGTCGACGTCGGACAGTTCGACCGTCGAGAACTCGATCCCCCACGGTGCGAGTACGCGGGCGAACAGGCGGTAGGTGCCGCCGTAGACGTCGTTGCCGAGCACGACATGGTCGCCGGGCTTCAGGATGCCGCGCAGCAGCGCGTCCTCTGCTGCGAGCCCCGAGGCGAACGACAGGGCGTTCGCGCCGCCCTCGAGCGCCGCGAGCTGCGTCTCGAGCGAGGAGCGCGTCGGGTTGCCTGCGCGGTTGTACTCGTAGCCGTCGCGGAACCCGCCGATGCCGTCCTGCACATGGGTGGACGCCTGATAGATCGGCGGGATGATCGACCCCGTGGTCGGGTCGGGTGCCTGACCGGCGTGGATGGCTCGGGTGGCGAAGGCATGCTCTGACATGCTCCTCAGCCTACGTCCGCCCCGGGGAGGTCGGCTGGCCCTGTTACGCCGGGCGTCAGCGCGAGAGGTACGAGAGCAGATCCTGCCGGGTGAGCACGGTGTGCGGCTTGCCGTCGAGCGTGACGAGCAGCGCGTCGGCGTCGGCCAGAGCGGCCCTCGCCTGCGCGAGAGGGGCATGGATGCCGAGAAGCGGCAGCCGCTCCCCCACGTGTGCTCCCACGGCATCCGCCGGTTTGGCGTCGCCGCGGAACAGCAGGTCGAGCAGACCCTTCTCGTCGACCGTGCCGATGACCTCGCCCATCATCACGGGCGGCTCCGCGCTCAGCACCACCAGCTGCGAGACGTCGTATTCGGTCATCATGCCGATGGCCTCGAGCACGGTGTCGGTCGGGTGCGCGTGCACCAGATCGGGGATCCCCTCCCCCAGCCGGGCGGTGCGGGCGGCCAGCACGTCGGCCACCGTCTCGCCCTCCTCGACCTCGCTGAAGCCGTAGGAGCGCATCCAGCCGTCGTTGAAGATCTTGCTGAGGTAGCCGCGTCCGCCGTCCGGCAGCAGCACCACCATCACAGCATCCGCCGGCAGGTCGCGAGCGACCCGCAGCGCGCCGACCACGGCCATGCCGCTGGAGCCGCCGACGAGGATTCCCTCTTCACGAGCGAGTCGCCGGGTCATCGCGAACGACTCCGCGTCGTCGACCGCGACGATCTCATGCGGAACCCTCGGATCGTAGGCGCCGGGCCAGATGTCCTCGCCGACCCCCTCGACCAGATACGGGCGTCCCGTGCCACCGCTGTAGACGCTGCCCACCGGGTCGACTCCCACGATGCGCACGCGATCTTCCGACACCTCACGCAGATAGCGACCGGTGCCCGTGATCGTGCCCCCGGTGCCGACGCCGGCGACGAAGTGCGTGATCAGTCCGTCGGTGTCGCGCCAGATCTCGGGACCGGTGGTCTCGTAGTGGCTGCGGGGTCCGTTCGGATTCTCGTACTGGTTCGGCTTGAACGCCCCGGGGATCTCGCGGGCGAGCCGATCGCTGACGCTGTAGTACGACTCCGGGCTCTCTGCCGCGACCGAGGTCGGCGTCACGACCACCTCGGCACCGTATGCCCGCAGCACGTCGATCTTGTCCTCCCCGACCTTGTCGGGCAGCACGAAGACGCACTTGTATCCGCGCTGCTGGGCGACCAGTGCGAGGCCGACGCCGGTGTTCCCGCTCGTGGGCTCCACGATGGTGCCGCCCGGCTTCAGGTCGCCCGAGGCCTCGGCGGCATCGATGATCCTCGAGGCGATGCGATCCTTCGCGGAACCGCCGGGGTTGAGGTACTCCAGCTTCACCAGCACGGTGCACGCGACGCCCTCGGTGACGTGCTGGAGCTTCACGAGGGGCGTGTCGCCGACGAGGTCGACGATGGAGTCTGCGTACTTCATGTTCACAGCGTACGTGCGACGATGCCGCGACCGGGGCTGTGTTGCGCCCGATCGCGGCATCGTGTGCTCGACCTGTCGTACGGAGCCGATCAGCCCTTCGTGGAACCCGCCAGGAGTCCTCGCACGAAGTACCGCTGGAGCGAGAAGAACACGATCAGCGGGACGATGATCGACACGAACGCACCTGCAGTCAGGAGGTACCAGCCCTCACCGCGGCCGGTGATCTCGGCGAGCACCTTGGTGATCGGCGAGGCGGCGCCGTCGGCGAACACCAGGGCGACGAGCAGGTCGTTCCATACCCACAGGAACTGGAAGATCGCCACCGACGCGATCGCCGGCATCGTCAGCGGCAGCACGATCCTGAAGAAGATCTGGCCGCGGGATGCACCGTCGACGCGCGCGGCTTCGATGATCTCGCCGGGGATCTCCGACATGAAGTTGTGCAGCAGGTAGATCGCCAGCGGCAGCGCGAACATGGTGTGGGCGATCCACACCTGCGCATAGCCGCCGGAGGCGTCGAGTCCCTGCGTCACCTGCACGCCGAACAGGTTGATCCCCCGCGAGAACGATGACAGCAGCGGCACCAGCGCCATCTGGATCGGCACGATCTGCAGTGCGAACACGAAGATGAACAGCGCGTTGCGTCCCTTGAAGTCGATCCACGAGAACGCGTACGCCGCCATCGCCGCGATCATCAGCGGGATGAGCGTGGCCGGGATCGTGATCACGATCGAGTTGAAGAAGGACTCCAGGATCGTCAGCTGCGTGGTGCCCGACTGCAGCACCGCCACGTAGTTGTCGATGGTGAACTGTGGATTGGTGAAGAACGTCCACCACCCGGTGGTCTCGATCGCATCCCTCTCACGGAACGACGAGATGAACAGTCCGAGCGTCGGGATGGTCCACACCACGGCGATGACGATCGATGCGACCGTCGCCCACGGGCGGCTGAGCCGCTTGCGTGCACGGCCTGCCGACGCTTCGAAGCGTCCGGCGGTCGTGATCGCCCTGGTGCTCTGGCCGGTGTCTGAGTTCACGGTGTCGGTCATCGGATCTCCCGCTGCTTCTTGATCTGGCGCGCGTTGTAGATGACGATCGGGAGCACCAGGATGAACAGGATGACGGAGAGCGCAGCGCTGCGACCCGCCTCGAACTTGGAGAACTGCGTGTACATCTCGTTCGCGAGCACGGATGTGCCGTAGTTGCCACCGGTCATGGTTCGCACGATGTCGAACACCTTCAGCGAGGCGATCGAGATCGTGGTCAGCACGACGATCAGCGCCGGTCGGATCGACGGGATCGTCACCGAGCGGAATCGCTCCCAGGCGTTCGCGCCGTCAAGCTCGGCCGCTTCGAGAAGCTCGGTGGGCACGCCCTTGATGGATGCCGAGAGGACGACCATCGCGAACCCGGTCTGCACCCAGATCAGCACGACGATCAGCGCCAGGTTGTTCCACGGACCGTTCAGCAGGAACTGCTGCGGCTCTCCGCCGAACCAGACCAGGATCTGGTTGAGCAGACCGATCTGCTCGAACTCCGGACCGCGATAGGCATACACGAAACGCCAGATGATGCTCGCGCCGACGAACGAGATCGCCATCGGCATGAAGACCAGCAGCTTGTAGATCTTCTCGCCGCGGGTCTTGTCGATGAAGACCGCGTAGGCCAGACCGACCATCGTCGAGAGCGTCGGAACCAGCAGCACCCAGACGATCGTGTTCACCACCGAGGTGACGCCGTCGGACTGCGTGAAGATCCAGAGGTAGTTCGAGAAGCCGACGAAGTCGCTGCCGGTCGAGTTCCAGAATGACGCGTAGACGGTCTGGATCGACGGAAGGATTAGTCCTGCCACCAGCAGCAGCATCGCCGGCGCCATGAAGGCGACGAGCTGGATCAGGTATCCCGCTCCGTCGCGGGATCGGTAGTCGAGGAAGAAGAACAGCGCTCCCACGGCGACTGCCACTCCCATCGCCCAGTAGTACGAGTTGAAGAACCACATCACCGCGAACGGGATGAGGAGGCACATCGCGAGGCGAATGCCGGTGTAGAGCGCGCCCTTTCGCGGCGCGATGTCGACGAGCAGCAAGATGACGACGACGACCACCGCGAAGGCGAGGACGACGGCGAGAGCTTGGACGATCGGGGGCAGAGACCCGATCCATTGGAAGAACACAGTCGCGTTCATGGATTCCCCTTCATGAGACGGAGCTGATCAGCGGACGGCGCGCCCATGCGTGGTCCGAGTGCGAGAGAGGGTGGGCCGCCCATCGGGGCGGCCCACCTCATCCGATCAGCTGGAGGGCCAACCGGTCTCGATCTGGGTCAGCACCTCGTCAGTCGAGGTCCCGTTGATCCAGGCAACCATGCCCTTCCAGAAGGTTCCGGAGCCGACGGCTCCGGGCATCTGGTCGGATCCGTCGAAGCGGAACGTCACCGAGTCGTCCTGCAGCAGCTTGATCGACTCCTGCAGGATCGGGTTCTCGACGGCTTCGATGTCGACGCCCTTGTTCGCAGAGGTCACGCCGCCGAGTGCGAGACGGCTGTCCGCCCACTCGGGGCTCGAGAGGTACTCCAGCACCTTCTGCGTCGCCTCGTCGTCGCTGAACGCGCCGACGATCTCGCCACCACCGGTGATGAACGTCTCGTCCTCGCTCTGGCTCGGAAGCAGGAAGGCCCAGACGTCGCCCTCCTCGGAGATGTCCGTGCCCTCGGGGAAGAAGCCCGAGAGGAAGGACGCCTGGTGGGTCAGCGCGCACTCGCCGCTGGCGACTGCCGGGGCGACATCACCGAATGCGGTCGAGTTGATCGAGCGCACGTCACCGAAGCCGCCGTTGACGTAGGCCGGGTTGAGCAGGAGTTCACCCGTCGCGTCGAACGCCTCCTTGATCTGCAGGTCGGTGAACGGGATCTCGTTCTTGACCCACTGGTCGTAGACATCTGCTCCGGCGTTGCGGAGCACGAGGTCCTCGATCCAGTCTGTTCCGGGCCAACCCGTCGCGACGCCCGACTCGAAGCCGGCGCACCACGGAGCCTTGCCACTCGTCTCCTGGATCTTCTGAGTGAGCGTGAGCAGCTCTTCCCAACTCGTCGGCTCCTCGACACCCCATTCGGCGAACTTCTTGGGCGAGTACCAGACCCAGCCCTTGACGCTCGCCATGAGCGGTGCGCCGTAGAACTCGTCCTCGTAGGTGCCGAAGTCGACCCACCCCTGCGTCCAGTACTCCTTCGCGTTCGCCTCGACCGCTTCGGGTGCTGGCTTCAGGAAGTCGCGGGCGGCGTAGTCCGCGAAGAGTCCGGGCTGCGGGAAGATCGCGATGTCGGGCGGGTTGCCGCCCTGTGCGCGCGTTCCGAGCTGAGTCTCGAAGTCCTGGCTGCCCTCGTACTTGATCTCGATGTCGTTCTCTTCTTCGAAGTCCGCCCAGGACTCCGCGAGGAGTTCCGCTTCTCCCTCGACGATCGTGCCGTAGATCGTGACGGAGTTATCGCCGCCACCACCGCCTTCTCCCCCGCCGTCCGTGCCGCCGGGAGCACCACAGCCGGCGAGCGCGATGCCCGCGACTCCCAGCAGTGCGATTGGCGCGTAACGCCGGGAACGCTGTGACAGACCCATGTGAATTCTCCTCTTCGAGTTTCACGGTTCCCACGTCATCCTGCGCCGCCCCTCGGCGCAGAATCGGGAACCGATTCCAGGACAACCTACCGGGGTCTCACGCCGCGACACAATAAGCCAGGATCACAAGCTCGCAACCTTTCGTGATGTCCGATGCTCGGACGTGGGAGCGCTCCCGAGCAATTCGTATGGAACCGGTTCCTTTCCCGCCGCTGAACGGTTACGCTTTCATCGGCGTGGAGGCGGGGACTCGCGTCGAAAGGCATGGTCGAGGAGGACCGATGAGCACGATCGCGGACGTCGCGGCGCGCGCAGGCGTGTCGAAGGCGACGGCGAGCCGAGCGCTCAGCGGACGCGGATACGTCTCCGACGGCACCCGTCAGAGGGTCGCCGATGCCGCCGATGAACTCGCCTACGTCGCCCACTCCTCCGCGACGAGCCTCGCCACGGGGCGGACGCAGACCGTCGGCGTCATCATGCCTCCTGTCGACCGCTGGTACTTCTCCGAGCTGCTGGCCGGGATCCAGGAGTCGCTGTTCGCTCTCGACTACGAGCTCGCCCTCTACGGCATCCGCGAAGGCAGCGAGACCCGCGAGCGCCTCTTCGACACGGTGCTGCCCGGCCGGCGGTTCGACGGGATCATCGCCGTCGGCATCCAACCCAGCGCGCAGGAGCTCGAGCGGCTGCATCGCTCAGAGCGGCCGCTCGTCAGTGTCGGCCCCTACAGCGAAGGGTCGAGCGCGGTGTCCATCGATGACGTCGCCGCCGCTCGCATCGCCACCGAGCACCTCATCGAACTCGGCCACACCGACATCGCATTCGTCGGTGGTTCCACGGATCCGGACGACCTCAGCTTCGGCGACGCCCAGCGTGTCGAGGGATACCTCGAGGCACTCGCTGCAGCGGGCCTCGAAGCGATCGCCAGGATCGCGGATGCGCGCCCGACGATGCCCGGCGGCTACGCCGCCGCCGTCGAGCTGCTCGGTGATCGCCGAGGGCGACCCACCGCGATCGTCGGCGTGTGCGATGAGGCGGCGATCGGAGCGATGATCGCGGCCCGGCGCCTGGGGATCGCCGTCCCCACCGAACTCAGCATCGTCGGGGTCGATGACCACGAGCACGCCGAGATGTTCGCGCTCACCACCATCAAGCAGTCGCCACGGGAGCAGGGGCACGAGGCGGTGCGGCTGCTGCGGCAGCAGATAGACCAGCCGGACTCGCCACGAGAGCGCACTGTGACAGCATCCGCCCTGGTCGTTCGCAGTTCCACCGCGGGTCGACGCTGACCCGCGACCTCGCTCGCGAGGCCTCTCACCGGCCCCGGACGCACGAAAGCCCCGGGCGGACCCGGGGCTTTCGTGAAGCGTTCAGACGCATCCAGGTCGAGGCGCACGCGCCGCGACCTGGAACGGATTACTTGAGGGTAACCGTGGCGCCTGCCTCTTCGAGAGCAGCCTTTGCCTTCTCGGCGGCTTCCTTGTTCGCGCCCTCGAGCACGGCCTTGGGAGCACCGTCGACGACAGCCTTGGCCTCGCCGAGGCCGAGCGAGGTGAGCTCGCGGACGGTCTTGATGACCTGGATCTTCTTGTCGCCGGCAGCCTCGAGGATGACGTCGAAGGAGTCCTTCTCCTCAACCTCTTCAGCAGCGCCGCCGCCTGCGCCTGCAACGGCGACGGGGGCAGCAGCGGTGACCTCGAACTTCTCCTCGAACGCCTTGACGAAGTCGTTGAGCTCGACGAGGGTCAGGCCTGCGAACTGCTCGAGCAGCTCCTCAGTGGTGAGCTTAGCCATGATGTATCTCCTAGATAGATGGGTTTGTTGAACGAGATCGCAGGTCGCTCACGCGGCCTCAGCGGTCTCCAGCTTTTCGCGAAGAGCATCGATGGTGGCGGCAGCCTTGCCCATCGTGGCCTTCATCATGCCCGCAGCCTTCGCCAGCAGAACCTCACGGCTCTCGAGCGCGGCGTACTTGTTGACCTCGTCGGCGGTGAGGGCGTTGCCCTCGAAGATGCCCGACTTGATCACGAGAAGCGGGTTGGCCTTGGCGAAGTCACGAAGAGCCTTGGCAGTGGCGACGAAGTCACCGTGCACGAACGCGACGGCCGACGGACCCTTGAGGTCGTCGTCCAGCGCGGTGATGCCAGCCTTGTTGGCGGCGATCTTGGTCAGCGTGTTCTTCACCACGGCGTACTCAGCGTCCTGACGGATGCTGTTGCGCAGCTCCTTGAGCTGGGCAACCGTCAGACCGCGGTACTCGGTCAGCAGAACGGCAGTCGAGTTCTCGAATGACTTCGTGAGCTCGGCAACCGATGCGTCCTTCTGCGCCATGGTCACTCCTTGGTGTGTACGAGGCGCCCCACGGAGGTGAGGCGCCGGTTCCGACCGCTGGCAACAGAAAAGCTCCGGCGCAAGCGCACGGAGCTTTGAGAAGTTCGTGTCCTGCGCGGGCCCCTGCTGAGCAGAGCTTCGATCCTCATGCGCTTGCGCACACGACGATGACCAGCGGTCTTCGGTTACGACAACTGTACCCCACGGCATCCCCGGCCCCAAATCGGTCGGGATCACCGACGGTGCGCGGCGCGACCTCCGTGGCCCGCGAGCGCGTCGGCGGCGCGGATGAGACTCAGGTGCGAGAGCGCCTGCGGGGTGTTGCCGGCCTGCCGCGCGTTCGCGACGTCGTACTCCTCCGACAGCAGTCCGAGGTCGTTCGTCATCCCCATCAACCGCTCCATCAGATCGCGCGCCTCGTCGACACGGCCACTCGTCGTATACTGCTCGACCAGCCAGAAGCTGCACGCGATGAAGGGATGCTCATCGCCGTCGAGCCCGTCCACACCCGACTCCGTGCGGTAGCGGCGGAGGAATCCGTCGGTGAGCAGGGTGCGCTCGATCTGCTCCACCGTTCGCAGCATCCGCGGATCGTCAGGGTCGCAGAACCCCACCTGAGGCAGCACGAGCAGCGACGCATCCACCTCGATCGAGCCGTAGTGCTGAACGAAGTACCCGTGGTCCGCGTCGACTCCGTGCTCGTCGATCTCGCGCCGCAGTCCGTCACGGACGCCCGCCCATCGATCGGCGTCGCCCGGGAGGCCATGCTCCTGCACGGCCCGGACGCCGCGGTCAAGCGCCGCCCACATCATGACCCTCGAATGCGTGAACCACTGCGGCTCGCCCCGGATCTCCCAGATGCCGTTGTCGGGACGCTGGATCGAGGCGATCACCTGCTCGATGAGCGCCCGCTGGAGGGGCCAGGAGAAGTCCCCTTCCTCGAGGCCGGCGATCCGGGCCGCCTCCAGAGCGACGAGCACCTCGCCGATCACGTCGCCCTGGTACTGGTCGACCGCGCCGTTGCCGATCCGCACCGGGGCCGCACCTCCATAGCCGGGCAGACTCGTGAGCTCTCGTTCGATGAGGTCGCGCTCTCCCGCGATCCCGTACATGATCTGCACCTCGTTCGGCTCACCGGCCACGGCTCGGAGCAGCCACCGCCGCCAATGGTGCGCCTCGGTGAGGAACCCGTGAGCGATGAGGGCTTCGAGCGTCAGGGCGGCGTCCCGCAACCAGACGAAGCGGTAGTCCCAGTTGCGCGAGCCGCCGAAGTCTTCGGGAAGCGATGTCGTGGCCGCAGCCACGATGCCACCGGTGTCCTTGTTCGTCAGTGCCCTCAGCACCAGCAGAGACCGCACGACCTCGCCGCGGTACGCGCCGTCGTGCTGGATCCCGCTCGCCCACCCCTGCCACCAGGATCGCGTGGCGGCGATCGCGTCGTCGATGTCGAGTGCCGCCGGCGCGTGCTCGTGCGAGGGGAACCAGCTGAGCGTCAGGTCACGGACCTCCTCCGCGGCGACCGTGAACGTCGCACGGTGCCGGTGGTCCTCCGCGACGAGCCGCACGCCGCGCACGGTCACGGCTTCCGGTCCGGCCGTCGCGCGCAGCGCCGGCTCGTCACTCGTGCCCACCTGCCGCACCCACGGGAGCCTGCGGGAGTAGTCGAAGTGCAGGCGCAGCTCGGTGACGAATTCGACGTGGCCCGCGATGCCGACGATCCTGCGAACGACATCGCTGCGCGAGGAGTGCAGCGGCATGAACTCCTGCACCTCTGCGATGCCGCCGGCCGTCTCCCATCGGGTGACCAGGATGAACGTGTCCGACACGTAGTGGCGCTGCGAGGTCGCGGCGGCATCGAGCGGCCGCAGGCTCCAGCATCCGTTGCTCGCCTCTCCGAGCAGGGCTCCGAACAACGACGGCGCGTCGAAGCGAGGAAGGCAGAGCCAGTCGATACTGCCCTCCTTCGAGACGAGCACGCCGGTGCGGCAGTCGCTGAGCAGGGCGTAGTCCTCGATGGGAGCGGGCATCGACCGATTCTGGCACGACCGTCCGTCGAGTGGACGGGATACGGTGAGACCATGACCGATGCGACGACGCTGGTGATCCTCGGGGCCGGTGGCGACCTCACCGCCCGGCTCCTCCTCCCCGCGCTGGGACAGCTGCTGACGCGGGAGCCCTCCCGCGCGGTGCGCATCGTCGGCGCCGACCGCGAGGAGTGGACCGACGCGGATCTCGAGTCCGTCGTCCGCGCGTCGTTCGCGTCGATGGATGCCGAGGACGCCGCGTCCCGCGTGGACGTGACGTACACGCGGACCGACATCACACATCCGGACGACCTCCGCGCACTATTGAAGGACTGCACCGGGCAGGTCGCGCTCTACTTCGCCGTGCCGCCCGCCGTGGCCGCGGCATCTGTCGCGACTCTCACCCCCGACATGCTGCCGGCGGGCGCGATGCTCGTCATGGAGAAGCCCTTCGGCACGGACGAGGCGAGCGCCGAAGAGCTGAACCGGACGTTGACCGACCTCGTGCCCGAGAGCCAGGTGTTTCGGGTCGACCACTTCCTCGGCCGCTCGACCACGCTCAACCTCCTCGGGGCGCGGTTCGCGAACCGCATCCTCGAGCCGCTCTGGTCTGCCGAGAGCATCGAGTCGGTCGACATCGTCTACGACGAGTCGCTGGCGCTGGAGGGACGCGCGGGCTACTACGACAAAGCGGGCGCACTGGTCGACATGATCCAGAGCCACCTGCTGCAGGTGCTCGCCGTGCTCGCGATGGAGGAGCCGGCGACTCTCGATGAGATCGACTTCCGGGCCGCGACCTCTGCGGTGCTGCGTGCGACCGCGGTGTGGGGCGACGACCCCGCGGGGTCGTCGCGTCGAGCCCGATACACCGCAGGAGAGATCGACGGCGCGGCGAAGCCGTCGTACGTCGACGAGCCGGGGGTCGACCCCGACCGCCAGACCGAGACGCTCGCCGAGGCGACGTTCGAGGTGCGGAACGCCCGATGGGCGGGGATCCCGTTCCGGCTCCGCTCCGGCAAAGCCCTCGGCACGCCTGCAAGGGAGATCGTCGTGCGCTTCCGTCCGGTCCGCCACCTGCCACGGGGACTCACGGGCACGTCGGACGGCGCGGTGCTGCGGTTCTCGCTGGGACCGGACCGGATGTCCCTCGAGCTGAACCTCAATGCGTCCGAGGACCCGTTCGAGCTGGAGCGGGCCACGTTGTCGGCCGAGCTCGGAGAGGGTGCGCTCAAGGCGTATGCCGAGGTCCTGTCCGGCGTCTTGGACGGCGACCCGATGCTGGCAGTGCGCGGCGACGCCGCCGAACAGTCCTGGCGCATCGTGGCCCCGATCCTCGAGGCGTGGCGGCAGGGCGATGTGCCGCTCGACGACTACGTCGCCGGATCCTTCGGCCCCCAGGGGTGGCCTGAGCTCGGCTGACCCCTTTCCGACGCGGAGAGAGCCCGGGGGATGCCACGGAGCGGCGTGTGCGGGAGGGAGAGTCGGCGACCGGGGTTACCCTCGATAGGTGACCCCCGAACTCCAAGCTCGCATCGTCGCGGACTCCCGCGACCGCGTGGCCTGGATGAGGGCACGCTCGCGCGGGATCACCGCCACGGACGTCGCCGGACTCACGAGCGAGAGGTCGATCGCGCGCGCGGCCGACTCGAAGCTCGGCGGTGGCCCCCGCTTCGGAGGCAACGCCTATACCGATCACGGGAGACGCCGCGAGCCCGAGATCGCCGCCTGGGTGGCGGCGACCCACGGCATCCTGCCGTCGTCCGCCCTGTTCCGCGCCGAGGTCGAGCACCGGCACCTGGCGACCCCCGACGGCATCGCCGTCGACGCGGACGGCCGCGTGAAGCTCGCCGAGATCAAGACCACGAACAAGGCGTTCCGCGGCATCCCCCGCACCTACCTCCGCCAGATCTGGTGGCAGCAGCACGTGCTCGGCGCCGAGCGCACTCTCTTCGTCTGGGAGGAGCACGTCGACTTCGCTCCGATCCACGATGAGCCCCGCTGCGTCTGGATCGATCGCGACGACCGCGAGATCGCGAAGCTCGTCGGCCTCGCCACCGACCTCATCGACGAGCTGTACCGACGAACCACCGGCATGCAGGTGCCCACCCGGATAGCGGATGCTGCGGCAGCGGCCGCCGCCAGTCGCCGCGAGCACCTTCGCGAGCGCGACGCCTTCCGCGCGCTCGCTCTCGCCGACTAGACGCCGTTGGCGGGAGTGCAGGTCGGCGCGCCCGCGATCAGCGGAGCGTTGTAGGTGGCTGTGGTGACTCCGGGAGAGGTCCACCCCGAATACGTCGTCCGCATCTCGAGGATGACGTCCGCGCCCAGCAAAGACCCGAGCAGCCCCGAGAGCAATCCTGTCGTGATGTCCGCCGTGTACCTGCCCTGGGCATCCGGCCCCGTGACCACGGGGGCGATCACCGTCGTGCCGACGCGCCACTGCACGTTCGCCGATGTCATGGTCGAGTACGGTGCCGCAGCGTTCGGCCACTGGAAGACGATCTTCATGAACGAACCGCCCAGCACGGGCGGCCGGATGCACGAGGAGAAGCCGGTGATCTGAGGTGGAGCGAGACGCAGTGCGGTGATGGTCGTCCGGGCGTAGTCGCTGTCGGTGAAAGCCGCCTCGGTCATCTGAGCCGACGGTGCCATGCCGATGCCCAGCAGAAGAGCTGCCCCCGCGACGCCGGCGAGGACGCGCCGCCCACGTCGGCCGGTCATGCCCCGTCCTCCCTCTCGACGAGGACACGGCGGCGGCCCGCCACGAACAGCAACGTTCCGACGGCGCCCACGGCGATGGCCGCGCCGATCGTCCAGGGCGCGAGCGGTGAGAGGCCGGTCGTCGCGAGTCCCCCGTCCGGGCCGATCACGGCCGACTCCCCGGCGCCGCGCGCATGCACCCGCACCTGCGTGCTTCCGGCGTCGTCGCCGGCCAGAGAGATGACGAGCCTCAGGTGCGCGACCTCCGTGTCCGGCATCTCGAGGAGGTCCACCTCCGCGCCGTCTCGGGGAATCGGCCAGCCGGTTGTCAGCTCTTCCACGCCGCCGGCACAGCCGGTCTCGTCCCACACCAGCTCGCACCGGTAGGCATCCACGATGAGCGACGCATCTCCCGACGCGCTCACGCCCACCGCCACGACTCCCGGGTCGGGCGCCTCCGCACTCACCGTCACGTCCCAGTGCACTGGCTGTCCTGGCAACAGGCTCGAAGCAGCGTCCCAGTCGGCGACCGAGACCAACCGCAGAACATCTCCCTGCACCACCTGCGTGGACGGCGACGCCCACGCAGGGCCCGCGAGAAGCGCTCCGAGAACGACCGCCGAGGCGCTCGTCGCGCATGCGGCCCGCCGGTTCATCGGCCGGCCCCCGCCGTGTGGGTCCGCACGCGACGATCCTTCGACGAGCGCGGCCAGAACGCCCAGACGACCAGGGCCGTCGCGCCGAGGGTGAGGCCGCCGAGCACGTAGGGGTTGCCCATCGCGACGATCACGGTGGCGATTCCCGGAACGGAGAACAGCACGACTCGCACCGTCTGCACGGTGTACGGGTACGGATCGTCGGCTGCGTTCGCGTCTCCTCGCATCGTGATCACACGCTCATCCTCGTTCGACCCCGGAGTGATCGACGTGATCCGGTGAGTGACAGGCAGGTCGCCCGCCCTATCGACGGTGACGACGTCGCCGACCTGCACCTGCGAGGCGGCGACGCTCTGGACGACCGCGACGGAGCCTGCCGGAATCGTCGGCGCCATGGATCCGGTGCGGAACATGATGAGGGTGATGTTCGCCGTGAGGGCCACGACGACCAGCACCATGCAGGCGACGCCGGCGATCGCCGAGAGCCAGAGAAGGGCGTCGGCGAGCACGCGCCCGAGACCTCGACGGGTCGAACGCCTCGGAACGGATGCCGACGCTGCGGGCGCGGAGGGCGACGCGTCGACGGTCGCCGTCTGCTCACGCAGGCTCCGCCTCGTGGGTGCGCTCATCGTTCCTCCTCAGACATCATCCGTAGCTCTGCCCGCGCATCAGCTGGAGGTGCCGACGACCTGCCATGTCTGGATCGCCGTCAGTCCCTGAGCTCCGTTGTCGGTCGCAGCGGGCAACGTCACCGCGAAGCAGTAGTTCACCGTCGTCCCGCCGTTCGCCGAGACCGCCTGGGTTCCGGTGCCGACGACCGACATCAGCGAGTTGTCGGGAACGACCGCGGTGCCGGCCGTATAGGTCGTGCCGTTGCACGTCGTCCCGGCGATCGCCCGCACGCCGTAACGCAGGTAGGTGCCGAGACCGGTTCCCGCCGTCGAGGTCACGCTCAGCTGCAGCGTGCCCGCGACGGATGGGTTCGCGGTGCGCACGCTGAACAGCGAGTACACGGTGTTTCCCGGAGCCATGGCCGAGAACGGTGCGCTGAACGACAGCGCTGCCGGAGTGCCGACGGGGTGGCTCGAGAACGTCGTGCCGTCGGTCGCACCCACGATGTCGAACCGCCCCGCGGTGAATGTCGCGTTGCCGTGCTCGGAATCGTTCCAGGCGGCGAGGGTCATGGTCGCGCCGACGCCGAACACCAGGCCGCCCGCGAGAACGGCTCGAATCCGACGGGAGAGCAGCCGCTTCGCCTCCCGCACGCCTCTGCGGGTGACAGCCATGATCAGTCCGCAGTCGAGGTGGCCGTGAACTCCCATGTCGCGGTCGCGGTCGCACCCTGCGTGAGACCGGCACCGGCTGTCACCGCGAAGCACAGCTGAACGGGCGTTCCCGCGGTCCCTGCCGGGGTGCCCTCGGTCAGCGGAACCGAGGTGGCTCCGGTCTGAGCGCTGAGTGTCGTTCCCGACGCGACGACCGTCCCTGCTGCGGTGGCATCACACGCATCACCCGCGTCGATCGCTGTGACCGTGTACGAGAGGTTCGCCTCGTTTCCGCCCGTTCCCGCGGTGATCCCCGACGGGACGAGCGTGGCGCTGTTCGTGGTGGTGCTGTCGAGCCGCACCCAGAACGGCGCGTAGACGACGTCGCCCGGCGACATCGACGATGCGACAGCCGGCAGCTCGAAGACGAGCGCTGCGGCCGTCTGCCCCAGGTCGACGTTGTGGTTGGCATATCCGGTCGTGGCACTCGTCGTCGAGCCCTCGAGGTTGAACGAGCCTGCGGTGAACGTGCCGGTCGCGAACTCCGAATCGTTCCAGGCCGCGAGCGTCACCCCGATCCCTACGCCGAGCACCAGCCCACCGGCCAGAACTGCCAGAACTTTGCGTTGCGTATCCTTCTCAGCCATGACATTCCCCCTCAGGAATTCATGAACCGCAGATGCTGGGGATGGCCGCCCTTCTGCGGCCCGCATCCGAGTGTTCATGTCGTTCCCGTCAGCTTTGTCCAAGGAATGTCTTATTTCAAGGGGTCTGTGATCACGATCAGGCGTCCACATCGGTATTTCATGACTGAATGTCTGTGATGATCGAGAACCGATCGGCTGGTTGTCGTGCCCGAACTCACCCTCGACGGATCCTGCCGTCAGCGCGACAGCACCCGCCGAGCCTCGTCCGCGACCTCGGCGGCGATGGTGTCGAGCAGCCGAGACCGCAGATTCCACTGCTGCCAGTAGAGGCTGACGCGCAGCGGTGGTCCCCCGAGCCGCACCAGCTCATGATCGCCCTGCAGCAGCGGCACCATCCCCCAGCCGAGTCCCAGCCGGACGGCGAGCGCGTAATCATGCGACGCCGGCACGTAGTGCCTGGGGACCCCGTGCTGAGCGACGCCCATGGCGCTCAGCCACTCATGCTGGAGCGTGTCGCGTCGATCGAAGTCGACGAAGGGCGCGGCGGCGAGAGCCTCGGCCGTGACGCCGTCGCCGAACCAGCGCCGGGCGAACGCGGGCGCGGCCATCGCGTGGTACTCCAGCACGCCGAGCGGCGAGACGGAGCATCCGGCCACGGGTTCCGCCTCACTGGTGACCGCCCCCATGACGGTGCCCGACTCGAGCAGACGGGCCGTGAAGTTCTGGTCGTCGCGATGCAGGTCGAAATCGAGCTCGTGCGTCGCAGAGAGTCTCGCCAGCGGGCTGAGGAACCACGTCGCCATCGAGTCCGCATTGACGGCGAGAGGGATGCGGGTGCGCGGCGCGTTCACATCGTCGAGACCGAGCGCGGTGAGGGCGTCGTGTTCGAGCAGGGCGATCTGCCGCGCCAGTCGAACGACCGACTCACCAGCCTCTGTGAGGCGCGCCGGCTTGGCGCGCACCACGAGCACGCGTCCGAGCTGCTCTTCGAGGCTCTTCAGCCGCTGGCTCACCGCAGAGGGGGTCACCCCCAGCGCGCGGGATGCCGCGTCGAATGTTCCTTCGTCAGCGACCGCGGCAAGGGTGACGGCAAGTTCGGGGTCGATCTTCACATTAGCGATGCTAATGGTAGACAAGGAATACGAACTGGTGTTGATGTCGACTCGGACCTAGCGTGGGATCATGCTCCCCGTGTTCTCCGGCCTCGGCCTCGGCCTGTCCCTGATCGTCGCCATCGGCGCTCAGAACGTCTTCGTCCTTCGTCAGGGCATTCGCCGTGAGCACGTGCTGCCCGTCGTCATCATCTGCGCCGTCTCGGACGCCCTGCTGATCGCCGCGGGCGTCGCCGGACTCGGATTCGTCATCTCAGCGGCTCCCTGGCTCATCGTCGTCGCTCGCTGGGCGGGTGCCCTGTTCCTGCTGGTCTACGGGATCCTCGCGGCTCGTCGAGCGTGGCGGGGCGGCGAGCAGCTGCGGGTCGACCCTGCAGTCGGTGAAAGAGCGACTGGCCGATCGAGCGGCCCTGCCACGGCGACCGCGACGCGCACTGCGCTCGCTCCGGTGGTCGCGACGGCGCTGGCGCTGACCTGGCTGAATCCCCATGTCTATCTCGACACCGTGCTGATGCTCGGATCGATCGCGGCCACCCACGGCGAGGATCGCTGGCTGTTCGCGGCCGGAGCGATCATGGCCAGCATCCTGTGGTTCACCGCGCTGGGGTTCGGCGCCCGGTACCTCGGTCGCTGGCTGCGCACCGAACGCTCATGGCGCATCCTCGACGCCCTCATCGCGATCGTCATGATCACGTTGGCTGTCAGCCTGGTGCTGCCGGTGCTCGGCGCCTGAGACGCCTCGAGGCCATCGACCCCGGCGTCTCGGCACGGTCTGCGGTCACTCGCCGTCGAGGGGCCTCATGATGCGGGTGAGGAATCTCTTCGTGCGCTCGTGCTGCGGGGCGCCGAAGATGTCGCCCGGGGCGCCCTCTTCCACGACGACGCCCGCATCCATGAACAGGACATGGTCAGCCGCCTCGCGCGCGAAGCTCAGCTCGTGCGTGACGACCACCATGCTCCAGCCCTCATCGGCGAGCTCTTTGATCACCAGCAGCACCTCCCCCACGAGTTCGGGATCGAGCGCGCTGGTCGGCTCGTCGAAGAGCAGGAGGTCGGGGCGCAGCGCGAGAGCGCGAACGATGCCGACACGCTGCTGCTGCCCACCGGAGAGCTCGTGCGGGCGGGCGTCCGCCTTATCGGCGAGCCCGACCCTGGCGAGGAGCACCTGTGCTTCTGCGACGACCTCGGCCTTGGGGCGCCCCTGCACGCGCCACGGCCCCTCGATCACGTTCTCGAGCACCGAGAGGTGCGGGAAGAGGTTGTGGTGCTGGAAGACCATCGCCGAACGATCACGCAGCGCGAGTCGCTTCTGTGCCCGCGTGCGCTTCGACACCGGCGTCTCAGGGGCGAAGTCGATGTCGGGCCCGCCTGCGACGACGATCGTGCCTGCATCGGGCGTCTCGAGGCCGTTGAGTGCGCGCAGGACGGTCGTCTTGCCCGACCCGCTCGGGCCGATCAGCACGACGACCTCGCCGCGGTGCAGCGTCAGATCGATGCCGCGGAGCACCTCGTTGTCGCCGAAGCGTTTGTGCAGGCCGCGCACCGTGAGAAGAGCGTCTGCGGTGGACGTGTGGGGCGTGCGTGCAGCATCAGCGAGCGACATTGCGATCCAGTCTCCTCTCGAGTGCGCTCTGACCGAACGACAGCACGAGGCACAGCACCCAGTAGACCAGGGCGGCCGCGAGATACAGCACCATGAACTCCAGAGTCGCCGATGCGATCTGCTGCGCGACCTTGAAGAGCTCGGTCACAAGGATCAGCGAGGCGAGCGAGGTGTCCTTGACGAGCGAGATGAACGTGTTCGACAGGGGCGGCACCGAGACCCGTGCGGCCTGCGGAAGGATGACGCGGGTGAGCGTGCGCGTGCGATTCATGCCGACCGTGTACGCCGCCTCCCACTGCCCCTTCGGGACGGACAGGATGGCAGCGCGCACGACCTCTGCCCCGTAGCCGCCGACGTTGAGCGACAGCGCGATGATCGCACTGGGCCACGGGTCGATCTTGAGTCCGATCGACCCGAGCCCGTAGAAGATCACGAACAACTGGACGATCATCGGCGTGCCTCGGATCACCGAGATGTAGAACCTGGCGATCCCCGACAGCAGCGGATTGACCGAGATCCTCATCAGGGCGACGCCGATCGCGAGCACGAGCCCCAGCGCGAACGACACGAGCGCGAGCGGCACCGTCACCGTCACTCCCGCCAGGGCTATCGGCCCGAGTGAATCGAAGAACAGCTGCCAGGGATTCTCCATCGGCTACTGCGTCACGTCTTCGCCGAAGTACTTGTCGCTGATCTCGGCCAGGGTGCCGTCTGCCCGCAGCTCTTCGAGCGCGCCGTCGACGGCCTCGACGAGGTCGGTCTTGTCCTTGGTGAACACGAACGCCTGCTCGCCCGCCTCCTCGGTCTCGGCGGCGATCTTCAGACCGGACGGGCTGTTGGTGGTCTCGTAGTCGAGGAAGGTCAGCTTGTCGTTGATGGTGGCGTCGACACGGCCCTGGCGGAGCAGCTCGACGGCCTGCGCCCAGCCCTCGACGCCCTCGACCGTGGCACCGGACTCGGTGGCCAGCTCATACCAGTTGCTGGTGAGGGACTGCGCGGTGGTCTTGCCTTCGAGGTCGTCGAACGAGGAGATCGAGTCGTCGTCATCGGCGACCACGATGACGCCGGGCGAGACGGTGTACGGAGTGCTGAACAGGTACTTCTCCTGCCGCTCCTCGTTGATGCTGACCTGGTTCGCGATGAGGTCGAAGCGTCCGGCGTCGAGGCCCGCGAAGATCGCGTCCCACTGGGTCTCCTGGAACTCGATCTCGAGGTCGAGCTTGTCGGCGACAGCCTGGATGATCTCGACGTCGAAGCCGGTGAGGTCACCCGTGCCGCCGTCGCCGTGGAAGCTGAACGGACGGTAGGTCCCTTCGGTGGCGACCGTGAGCACGCCGTCGTTGACGAGACCGAAGTCCGAGCCGGCCTCGCTCGAGCTGCTCTCAGCGGGGGTCGTGCTTCCGCTGCAGGCGGTGAGTGCTGCTGCGGTGACGACCAGTGCGGTGACGGCGATGAGGCGACGGGACATGTGACCCTCCTGGGGTGCGATGAGGCGCGATTGCTGTGGCGCGGAACTCATTCACAGTACGCGGCATCCGACCCGCACCCCAACATCCGATGACGCTCGATGTCGTTCTGGATGCAGAAAGGCCCCCGCAGAATGCGGGGGCCTTTCCGGAATCACACTCAGATGGCGTTGACGTCCAGCGGGATGCCGGGGCCGAACGTGGTCGACACCGCACCCTTCTGGATGTAACGGCCCTTCGAGCTCGACGGCTTGAGGCGGACGATCTCCTCGAGCGCTGCGCCGATGTTCTCGTCGAGCTGCTCAGCCGAGAACGACGACTTGCCCACGACGAAGTGCACGTTGGCGTGCTTGTCGACGCGGAACTCGATCTTTCCGCCCTTGATCTCCTCGACGGCCTTGGCCGTGTTGGGGGTCACCGTGCCGGTCTTCGGGTTCGGCATGAGTCCACGCGGACCCAGGACCTTTCCGAGACGACCGACCTGGCCCATGAGCTCCGGGGTCGAGACGGCCGCGTCGAACGCGGTCCAGCCTGCGGCGACCTTCTCGATGAGCTCGGCGCCGCCGACCTCATCTGCACCTGCGGCGATCGCTGCCTCGGCCGCGGGGCCGGTGGCGAAGACGATGACGCGGGCGGTCTTGCCGGTGCCGTGGGGCAGGATGACGGTGCCACGCACCATCTGGTCTGCCTTGCGGGGGTCGACTGCGAGCTTGAGCGCGACCTCGACGGTCGAGTCGAACTTCGACGAGCCGGTCTCCTTCGCGAGGGCGACTGCCTCGCTCGGAGTGTAGAAACGGTCTGCCTCGATCTTCTCGGCGGCAGCCTTGTAAGCCTTGGACTTCGTAGCCATGATTATTCTCCTCAGCCCTCGACCGTGATGCCCATGGAACGGGCGGTGCCGGCGATGATCTTCGAGGCAGCCTCGATGTCGTTAGCGTTCAGGTCGGCCTGCTTGGTCTCGGCGATCTGACGAACCTGGTCCTTGGTGATCTTCGCGACCTTGACCGTGTGAGGCGTCGACGAGCCCTTGGCCACACCGGCGGCCTTCTTGATGAGCTCCGCGGCCGGCGGGGTCTTCAGGATGAACGTGAAGCTGCGGTCCTCGTAGACGGTGATCTCGACGGGGATGACGTTGCCGCGCTGCGACTCGGTCGCGGCGTTGTACGCCTTGCAGAACTCCATGATGTTGACGCCATGCTGACCGAGCGCGGGGCCGATCGGCGGCGCCGGGTTGGCTGCACCGGCGTTGATCTGAAGCTTGATCAGGCCGGTCACCTTCTTCTTCGGTGCCATATCCTCTTCCTTTCATCGAACGGATGCGGGTGCATCCGCTCTCCCGCGAACCCGGCATCTCCGGGCTGCGGTCGTCCGCGCGCACGCCGAAGCGGCACGCAAACCACACAAGTCTACCTGATCCGGAGGCATGCCTCCTACGCAGGAACGGCCGCCCCGGAATGGGACGGCCGTTCTCTGAGGCGTATGTCAGATCATCTTCGTGACCTGGTCGAACGACAGCTCGACCGGGGTCTCGCGCTCGAAGAGCGACACGAGCACGGTGAGCTTGCCGCTCTCGGGCTTGATCTCGCTGATCGAACCGGGAAGACCCGCGAACGAGCCCTCCTTGATCGTGATGGTCTCGCCGACCTCGAAGTCGACCTCGGCGGGAAGCGGACGAGCGACCGCGAGGCCGCCCTTCGACGCGATGTTCTTGGCCGTCGGGACGTCCTTGACCTCGACGAGCGACTTCAGCATGTTGAAGGCCTCTTCGAAGCGCAGCGGGGTCGGGTTGTGGGCGTTGCCCACGAAGCCGGTGACTCCGGGAGTGTGGCGCACGACCGACCAGGTGTCTTCCGTGAGCTCCATGCGCACGAGCACGTAGCCCGGGATGCGCACGCGGGTGACCATCTTGCGCTGGCCGTTCTTGATCTCGACCACGTCTTCCATCGGGACCTCGATCTGGTAGATCTCGTCCTCGACCTCGAGCGTCGACTTGCGCTGCTCGATGTTGGCCTTGACCTTGCGCTCGAATCCGGCGTACGAGTGGATGACGTACCACTTGCCCGGAAGCATCCGGAGGTCCATGCGGAAGGCCTCGTACGGGTCTTCCTCGGCGTCGTCCTCGTCGGACTCGGCGTCGTCGGCCCCGGCCACGATGTCATCGTCGCCGTTGACGTCGGGTCCGTCGTACGGGGTGACCTCGTCGGCCTCAGCAGCCTTGAGCTCGGCGGTCTCTTCCGCCACAGAGTCGTTGAGGACCTCGGCTGCAGCCTCAGACTCAGCCGCTTCGTCCAGGTTGAGAGCGTCGTTCACGATAGCGTCCGCCTCCGGGTCGTTGATGTCGATGTCGGTGTCGTCGTCCTGCACGTCGGCGTCGTCGTCTCCGTCGACGTCCTCGATGTGGAGGGCGACATGTTCGGCCGAGGTGACCGACTGCTCCTCCGCAGCGAGCACGTTGCCCTCCTGGGCCTCGTCCTCTTCGCTGGACTGCTCGGCAGCCGTCGCCCAGTCGGCGTCGTCGGAATATCGTTCAGACACGTTGTTTCTTTCCAATCACTGCGGCCAGGGCCGCGAGGGCGTCAGGCGCCCGGGACCCCGAAGACGATGTGCGTCACCCAGGCGAACAGGGTGTCCAGTCCGTAGACGATGCCCATGACGATGAGAACGAAGACGAGCACCACTGCGGTGAACTTGACCAGCTCTTTGCGGGTCGGCGTGACGACCTTGCGCAGCTCTGCGATGACCTGACGGAAGAACAGGGCGATCCCTGCGAAGAAGCCCGCGATGCCACGCTTCTTCTCGCGGGTGGCGCCGGCCGCGACGACCTCGCCGCGCGGTTCGTCCTGATCCATCCTGAATGTACCTTTCGTGTGTCAGCGTGTGCTGACGCGCAGGGCGGACAGGAATCGAACCTGCAACCTGCGGTTTTGGAGACCGCTGCTCTGCCAATTGAGCTACCGCCCTAGAGACCGGGAGGTCTCGGGGTGTCGTCTCCATCCTGCCACCGCTGTCGGACCGGAAGGACCGGGCACGGCGAAAGAATGCAGACAACAACTGCTGGTCAAGCATACGGCATCCGCCGGTCGGTGCCGAACCGGGCCCGCTCTCGTCGTTGTTGTTAGGCTCGGCGAGCGGATGAAACGGGAGGGGGCGCAGTGAGCGCTGACGTGCAGCAGTTCCAGGTGGACCTGCGCGGTGTCGTCGACCTCCTGAGCCGCCACATCTACTCGAGCCCGCGCGTGTATCTGCGCGAGCTGCTGCAGAACGCCCGCGACGCCATCACGGCACGACGCGAGGTCGACGGCGGAGGCGGGAGCATCCGCATCACCGCGCTGACGGACGACTCCGGCGAGTTCGTGCTGCGAGACGACGGAGTGGGCCTGAACGCCGCCGAGGTGGGCGATCTGCTCGCCACGGTCGGACGCAGCTCGAAGCGCGACATCTTCGATCTCCCTCGCAGCGACTATCTGGGTCAGTTCGGCATCGGCCTGCTCAGCTGCTTCATGGTCGCCGATTCGATCGTGATCCGCTCGCGCAGCGCACGGGGCGGTTCGGCCGTCGAGTGGACGGGCAGCGCCGACGGCACCTTCCGCGTCGTGGAGATCGACGACGACCTGCCCGTCGGCACGAGCGTGCACCTGAAGCCCCGATTCGACGCCGACGAGCTGCTGCGCCCCGCAGCCGTGCGCGAACTGGCCACCGCCTTCGCCGAGTTCCTGCCCGTGCGGGTGACGCTCGAGTCCTCGAACGGCGACATCGACATCACGAGACGCGCGCCCTTCCTCGACGCCGTCGACGACATCGACGGCGCGGTGCAGTACGGACGCGACCTGCTGGGTGCCACTCCGCTCGACGCGATCGAGCTCAGCGAACCCGCCACGGGCACTCGAGGGCTCGCTTTCGTGCTCCCCTACGCTCCCCCACCGGGTGCCCGCCAGGCGACTCGCATGTACCTCGGCAGGATGCTGCTCGGCGAGCGGGTCGACGACGTGCTGCCCGAATGGGCCTTCTTCGTGCGGGCGGTCGTCGATTCGACCGGCCTCGCCCCGACGGCGAGCCGCGAGTCACTCGTCGACGACGCGGCGCTCGAGCGCGTCCGCGAGCAGCTGGGCGCCGGCATCCGCCGCTGGGTGCTCGAGCTGGGGCTGCGCGAGCCGCACAGACTGGCCCAGTTCGTGGCGATCCACGAGGTCGGTCTGAAGTCTCTCGTGCGCCACGACGACGAGCTGGCGACGTTCATCACCCGGTGGCTCACCCTCGAGACGACGCACGGCACGATGCGCATCGGCGATCTCGTCGAGCGGTACCCGCACGTGCGCTACGCGCAGACGGTCGACGAGTTCCGCCAGGTCGCCGGCATCTCGCCCGGCTCCGAGGTCCTGGTCAACGGCGGCTACCTGTACGACGCAGACCTCGTGCGAATGCTGCCGGACCTCTACCCCCATGTCACGATCGAGCTCGTCGACGTCGCGGGTGAGCTCGACCGCCTCGACCCGCCGCCCCTCGACGACCGCGATGCCGCGATGGCGCTGGAGGAACGAGCGGGCCGCGTGCTGACGGCATCCGGATGCTCCGTCACGGTGCGTTCGATCGACCAGCCGGAGCTCGCAGCGCTCTACGTCGCCGATCCGGAGGTGCTGCGCCGGACCGACCGCGGTCGCACGAAAGGCATCACCGGATCGCTGTGGGGCGGCGTGCTCGACCGCATCAACTCGACCGTCTCGGCCTCCCGCGACGACGATCTGAGCGCGCGCCTCTGCCTGAACTGGTCGAACCGCGTCGTGCGGGCGCTCGTGCGCGTGCAGGACGACGCGGTGTTCGCCCGCACCGTGCAGCTGCTCTACATCCAGGCTCTGCTGGCCGGTCACCATCCGCTCTCCGACGCCGATCGTGCACTCATGACGACGGCGCTCTCCGACCTCGTGTCGCTGTCGGCCGGCATCGAAGAGGACTCGATCCCCTTCGGCGACGCCGTCTGACCGCAGCTCTGCCATCCGCTCCGTCCGAAGGATTCCCATGACACGTCCGAAGAAGCGCTTCACGCAGCTCATCGAGGAGATCGACCGCACTCCGTGGGGCCCGGCGGAGCAGGCGCTGGTGGCGGATGCCGTCGCACTCGCCGTCGAGCTCGGCGACGAGCGGCTCGAGTACGAGGCACGGATGCGGCAGACCGCGTCGGCGAACATGAACGGCGCGACCGACGTGATGCTGAACTCCTTCGCGTGGTGCCTCGCCAGGCACGACGCCGACCCGCAGCGGTTCCCCGCCGATCTCGAGTACGGCGGGGCCGATCTGATGTGGCAGTTCAAGTGGATGGCCTCGTCCCTGCGTTCGTCTCCCGCCTTCTCCGTCGAGCAGATCGCGGCGGTGCTCGACGACATGGAGACGCACTACCGCACAGCCGGGCTCGGCATGAGCGGGGTGCTCACGGCCCGATTCGAGGACGCCTGGGACGCCGGGCGCATCGACGACGCCGAAGCGCTGCGCGTGCAGCTGGAAGCCACGCCCCGCGACGACCATAGCCACTGCGACGCGTGCGGGCGCAGCCAGTTCGCCGGGTTCTTCGCAGAGACCGATCGAGACGCCGAGGCCATCCGGCTCGTCGAGGAGATGCTCGAGGGCGGATTCTCATGCGGCGAAGAGCCGGAGCATGCGCTGTCGCGCGTGCTCGTGCCCTACCTGCGCGCTGGACGCCTCGACGAGGCGAAGAGCGCGCATCTGCGCAGCTACCGTCTGGCGAAGGACAACCCCGACAACCTGCGCATCGTCGCGAACAACATCGTGTTCTCCGCCCTCACCGGCAACGAGGCCAGGGCGCTCGCCCAGGTCGAGCGCCATATCGCGTGGCTCGCGCACGACGGCCTCAACGTCGACGCGCACTTCGCGGCGCTGGCCGCATTCGCCTTCGCCCTCGACCGCGTCACCGCAGCAGGCCACGGCGACGCCCCGGTGCGCGGTGCCGACTCCCCCTCGCTCATCGCGTTCTTCGGCGAGCACGATGGGGCGTGGGGCGCAGCCGAACTCGCCGCCGCCGCATGGGGCGCTGCCGAGCGCATCGGCTCCCAGTTCGATCGCCGCGACGGCACCGAGGGCCACGCACGCAGCCTCGCCCGCATGCGCGCTCTCGCAGACGAGCACTACGACGTGCCGATCAGGTCGGACGCCTTCGCCACCACGCCGGACTCGGCCACGCCCGGCGATCCGGACGCCTGGTTCGACCGGGTCATGGATCTCGCCCAGTTCGGGGCGGAGCACGAGACGCTGCAGGCTCTGCCGCATGCCCTGGCGGTCGAGGACCCCTCGAAGGTCGCTCAGCTCATGTCGATGCGCCTCGGCATCCTCATCGCGCTCGATCGCGCCGACGAGGCCGCCGACCTGTTGCCGGCACGGATCGATGCACTGCGCGCCGCCGGCCTCGATGCACAGGCCGATCTCGAGCAGCGCGTGGGTCTGGCGACCTTCGGGCTGAACACCGCCGATGCCGCAGCGGCGCTCGAGGACGAGCTCGCGAACGCCGAGTCCCTCCCGGCCTGGTCGCGGGGAGATGTCGCGATCAGCCGGGCCTCGCTGCACATGCAGGCCGACGAACCGGATGCGGCGCTCGACATGGCGGAGATCGCCGCCCGGGCGTTCGCCGACGCGGACGATGTGCGCCTCTCGAACACGACGACTCTCGTGGCCATCGCGGCGGTGCTGCAGAAGGGCGACATCGAGGCGGCATCCGCTCTGCTCGATCGCTTCCTGGCCCAGGACGATCTCAGCGTCGGTCACCGCGCCCAGGCCCTGCAGACGCGTGCCAGGGTGCGCGGAGGCAGCGAAGACTACGCGCGAGGCGCGGCGGATGCCGATGAGGCGTCCCGGCTGCTCGCCGGGCTCGGCGCGACCACAGCACTGGCAACGGCGCACCTGCTCGCCGGGGCGCTCTGGGAGGACGCCGGCGACCCCGAGAAGGCGGTCGCCCGCTACCGCGTCACCTCGCGTCTCGTCGCCCAGGAGGGCGGCGACCAGGCGGGGGCGGACTTCCGCCTCGCGCGGGCGATGCTCGCCGCGGGTGACGCCGAGGTGGCCGCCGAGCTGTTCGGTCAGGTGCTCGAGCGTGAGGAGCAGGCCGAGGTGCCTGCCGCTTCTCGGGCGATGACGGCATCGCTCCTCGCCCGCTCCCTGGGTTCGGCCGGCGAGTTCGGTCAGGCGGTCGGCGCTTTCGGGTATGCGGCCGATCTCTTCGGTGAGGCGGAGGAACACGCCGATCAGGCCATGGCGTTGACCGAACGTGCGAAGATCCTCGCCCGATTCGACGAGCACGACGACGCGATCGAGTCGCTCGAAGCGGCATCCGAGATCGTGCGCAAGGCCCCCGAGGCGGTCGGCGCCCTCGCCGACGTGCTGCACAACCTCGGGCAGGCCTACGGCGCGAAGCAGGACGACCGCGCCTTCGCCCTGTTCGACGAGGTCGCAGCGCTGGCTCAGGAGCACGAGGCGGGGTGGCTGCTCGCCGACGTGACCGATTCGCGAGGTCGGGTGCTCGCTCAGTTCGGGCGGATCGACGAGGCTGTTGCCGCTGCTCTCACGGCAGCCGACGGATTCGCGGCGATCGGGGATGCGGGGTCGGCGGGCGGCTCCGAGCTGTTCGCCGCCCGCCTGCTCGCTGGCGACGACCGCGCGGCTGACGCCGTGCCGGTCTACCGCAGCGCGCTCGAGCACGCGGTGGAGCATGCGCCGCTGCGTCAGGTGTCGGCGCTCGAGCTCGGCAACGTGCTCGAGTCGCTCGGTCGCCAGGTCGAGGCAGCCGAGGTGCGCGCGCTCATCGAGAGCTAGGCGCGGGTTCGGAGCCTTCGCTTCGCCGCGGTTTCGACACCGTGGCAGCACCTCACCGCGGCTGCCTGCTCGTCGGGAGGAGATCTTCCCCTCGGGAGGAGGAATCGGGCCGATTCCTCCTCCCCAAGAGGCGTTGTCCTCCCGAGCGCCCGAAGCTCAGAGGAACTGACGCCAGTTCGCGCGCGCGAGGTCGAGCAGTTCGTCTCCCTTGCCCGACATGACCGTGCGGATCGCGTACAGCGCGAAGCCCTTGACCTGCGCGGCCTCGATCGCCGGCGGCATCGACAGCTCCTGCCGCTCGGTGACGACATCGAGCAGCGCGGGGCCGTCGTGTGCGAGCACCTCGCGGACGGCATCCGGCAGATCCTCGCTGTTCTCGACGCGGCGGGCGAAGATTCCCATGGCCTCGGCGATCGCCGCGAAGCTCGGGTTGTCGAGCGCAGTGCCGTAGTTCACGAAACCGGCGGCCTTCATCTCGAGCTCGACGAAGTTCAACGACGAGTTGTTCACCACGATCGTCTTCACGGGCAGCTTGTTCTGCGTGAGGGTGAGCAGTTCGCCCAGCATCATCGCGAGTCCGCCGTCGCCGGCGAGTGCGATGACCTGTCGATCGGGATGCGAGACCTGCGCGCCGATGCCGTGCAGCAGGGCATTGGCCATCGATCCGTGCGTGAACGAGCCGATCAGCCGTCGATTCTCGGTCATCGACAGGTAGCGGGCGGCCCAGACGGTCGGCGAGCCCACATCTGCAGTGAACACCGCGTCATCTGCCGCCTGCTCATCGAGCAGTCGCGCGAGGTATTGCGGGTGGATCGGCCGACCGGCCTTCGTCGGTGTCGCGAGGTCGTCGAGCTTCGCCCTGGTCTTGCGATAGTGCGCGGTCGAGTCATCGAGGTGATCGCGGTCGCTCTTCTCCGCCAGCCTCGGCAGCAGTGCCTCAGCGGTGGCGCGGACATCACCGACCAGACCGAGATCGAGCGGATGCCGCTTGCCGAGCTGTGAGCCGCGGATGTCGACCTGGATGGTCGTCGCGTGCTCGGGATAGAACTGCTCGTACGGGAAGTCGCTGCCCAGCACGAGCAGCGTGTCAGCCGCCTCCATCGCCCGATAGCCGGAGGCGAAGCCGAGAAGGCCCGTCATTCCGACGTCGAACGGGTTGTCGTACTCGATGAACTCCTTGCCTCGGAGCGCATGCACGATCGGCGCGCCGAGCCGATCGGCGAGTGCGATGACCTCGTCGTGGGCGCCCTCGACACCGGCTCCGGCGAGGATCGTGGTCTTCTTCGAGGCATTGAGCAGTGTCGCCGCCCTGGCGAGTTCGTCGCCGCTCGGCACGATCACGGGGTGGGATCGCTCGATGACCACGGCTCGGTCGTCGGCGATCTCGGCCAGGGCGACGTCGCCGGGGATCACGAGCACCGCGACTCCGCGCTGCTCGATCGCCGCGCGCATCGCGATCTCGAGAAGGCGCGGCATCTGCTTGGGGTCTGCGACGTACTCGACGTAGACGCTGCACTCGCGGAAGAGCTCCTGCGGGTGGGTCTCCTGGAAGTACCCCGTGCCGATCTCGGTCGTGGGGATGTGCGCCGCGATCGCGAGCACGGGGACTCGTGAGCGGTTGGCGTCGTAGAGGCCGTTGATCAGGTGCAGGTTGCCCGGTCCGCACGAGCCGGCGACGACGGCGAGCTCGCCCGTGAGCGCCGCATCCGCCGCCGCCGCGAAGGCCGCCGACTCCTCGTGCCGCACGTGCACCCAGCGGATGCCGCCGTCCTTTCGGAGGGCGTCGGTGAAGCCGTTGAGGGAATCACCCGGAAGGCCGTAGACACGGTCGATCCCGTTGGCGCGGAGGGTCTTGACGATGTTCGCTGCGACGGTTGCCATGCTTCCAACCTACGCCCGGGTGCGCATGCGGGCTCCGGCATCCGTCGGACCCCGGGCGCGTCAGGCACCGGCCACCGTGCGCACGAAGGGGCGGATGCCGCAGCATCCGCCCCTTCGTGCGGCGAGCGTCGCTCAGCCGATGCGGATGAGCTTCTTGTTGACGAACTCGTCGGCCGCGAGGTGGCCGAGCTCGCGCGAGGTGCCGCTGCGCTTGATGCCGCCGAACGGCAGCTCGGGGCTGTCGGCCAGCACGAGGTTGACGTAGACCATGCCCGCCTCGATGTTGTCGGCGACGCGCTCGGCCTGTTCGGCGTCGGTGGTGAAGACGTAAGACCCGAGACCGAAGGTCGTGTCGTTCGCGAGAGCGACGGCGGCGTCCTCGTCGGCGACCCGGTAGACGACCGCGGCGGGGCCGAAGAGCTCCTCGCGGTAGACGTTCATCTCGGGCGTCACATCGGCCAGCACGGTCGGCGCGAAGAACGCTCCGTCGCGAGTTCCGCCGGTCAGCAGCGTCGCGCCCTGCTCGACGGCCTGGTCGATCTGCTTCTGCAGGTTCTCGGCCGCCGTCTCAGATGAGACGGGCCCGAGCACGGTGTCGTCGAGTGTCGGGTCCGAGGGCTGCACGGCCGCCATCGCGGCGGTGAACTTCTCGACGAACTCGTCGTACAGGCCGTCGACGATGATGAAGCGCTTGGCGCCGTTGCACGCCTGTCCGTTGTTGTCGAGACGCGCGTCGACGCCGGCCTGCACCGTGGCGTCGAGGTCGTCGGTCGACAGCACGATGAAGGGGTCTGAGCCGCCCAGCTCGAGCGCGACCTTCTTGAGGTTGCGCCCGGCGATCTCGGCGACCGCGGCGCCTGCGCGCTCCGAGCCCGTGAGCGAGACGCCGGCCACGCGCGGGTCGGCGATCATGTCGGCGATCTGCTCGTTCGTCGCGAGCACGTTCTGGTAGGCGCCCTTCGGGAATCCGGCGTCGTGGTAGATCGCCTCGATCGCGGTCGACGACTCGGGGCACTGCGGCGCGGGCTTCAGCAGGATCGTGTTGCCGACGATCAGGTTCGGCGCCGCGAAGCGGACGATCTGGTACGCCGGGAAGTTCCACGGCATGATCCCGACGAGCGGTCCGAGCGACGACTTGCGGACGATCGCCGAGCCCTCTCCGAGGATGGCGATCGGCTGGTCGGCCATGATCGCCTCGGCCTGGTCTGCGTAGTACTCGGCGATGTCGGCGGCGAAGTCGACCTCTCCGAGTGCCGCCTCGCGCGGCTTGCCCATCTCGCGCACGAACACGTCGGCGAGCTGCTCGCGACGCTCGCGGTGCAGCTCGGCTGCACGACGGAGCAGCGCTGCGCGCTCAGCCACGGTCGAGGAACGCGACCAGTCGCGGTGCGCGGCGTCGGCGGCCGCGACCGCCTCCTCGATCTGCGCATCCGTGAACGTGTCGAAGGACGCCAGCGTCTCTCCGGTGGCGGGGTTGATGACGGCGTAATCGGTCATGTTCTTTTCCTCTCGTTCGGTTCCCGGTCGTCGAGCGAGGAGCGGAGCTCCGCCCGCCCGACGACCGGAAGGATCAGGAGATCGGGATCAGGGTGTACTTGGTCGACAGGTACTCGTGGATGCCCTCGAGACCGCCCTCGCGGCCGACGCCCGACTGCTTGACGCCGCCGAAGGGGGCAGCTGCATTCGACACGACACCGACGTTCAGACCCATCATGCCGGTCTCGAGCTTGTCGATCATCCGCTGCCCGCGCTGCAGGTTCTCGGTGAACACGTACGAGACGAGCCCGTACTCGGTGTCGTTCGCGAGGCGCACGGCGTCGTCCTCCGTCTCGAAGGTCGCGATCGCGAGCACCGGGCCGAAGATCTCCTCCCGAAGGATCGCGGAACCTGCGACCACGTCGGTGAGCACGGTCGGCTCGTAGAAGGTGCCGGTGCCCTCGAGCGCCTTGCCTCCGGCGAGCAGCGTTGCTCCGCGCTCGACGGCGTCATCGACGAGCTCGCCGGCCTTCGCGACGGCGTCTTCGTCGATGAGCGGTCCGATGGCCACGCCCTCTTCCGTGCCGCGGCCGATCTTCATCGCCTTCACGCGCTCGGTGACCTTGCGGGCGAACTCGTCGGCGACGTCCTGGTGCACGATGAAGCGGTTGGCGGCGGTGCAGGCCTGGCCGATGTTGCGGAACTTCGCGGCAAGCGCGCCGTCGACCGCCTTGTCGAGGTCGGCATCGTCGAAGACGACGAACGGGGCGTTGCCGCCGAGCTCCATCGACACGCGCAGCACGCCCTCGGCGGCCTGGGCGATGAGCTTGCGGCCCACCTCGGTCGAACCCGTGAACGACAGCTTGCGCAGACGCGGGTCCGCGATGATCGGGGCCGACAGCGCCGACGACTTCGACGTCTGCACCACGTTGACGACACCGGCGGGGAGGCCCGCCTTCTCGAGCAGCGAGGTGAAGAACATCGTCGTCAGCGGCGTGAGTGCCGGAGGCTTGATGACCACGGTGCAGCCGGCGGCGAGGGCAGGGGCGATCTTGCGCGTCGCCATCGCGAAGGGGAAGTTCCACGGCGTCACGAAGAACGAGGGGCCCACGGGACGCTGCGAGACGACCATGTGGCCGGTGCCCTCGGGGTTGATGCCGTAGCGGCCGCTGATGCGCACCGCCTCCTCGCTGAACCACCGAAGGAACTCGCCGCCGTAGCCGACCTCTCCTCGTGCCTCGGCGAGCGGCTTGCCCATCTCGAGCGTCATCAGCAGCGCGAGGTCCTCCTTGTGCTCCTGCACGAGGTCGAACGCACGGCGCAGGATCTCGCTGCGGGTGCGCGGTGCGGTCGCCGCCCACGAATCCTGCGCGGCGACGGCCGCATCCAGCGCACGGATGCCGTCGCCGGGGGTCGCATCCGCGATCGTGCGGATCACCGCTCCGGTCGCCGGGTCGATCACGTCGAACGTGCCGCCGGTCTCGCCGTCGATCCACTCTCCCCCGATGAAGAGGCCGGTGGGGATGCTGTCGAGCAGCGCCTGCTCAGTCTGAGTGCTCATGGAATCTCTTTCTGTGGGGAGGAAGGAATGCGGATGCCGCGGATGCGGTCAGCGTCTGCGGATGCTCGCGGGAGCATCCATGCTGAGCGTCTCGCCGCGGAAGAACGCCGGGCGCTTGATCGACTGCCAGATCATGATGACGATGCCGATCGCGATGATGCCGACGCCGAGGACGAACACGAGCCCGACCCCGCCGATGCTCGATCCGCTGCCGTACGCGGGGTCCATCGAGTCGATGAGCGTCGTCACGAACAGCACGGCGAGGATCGCGCCGCCGACGAGCGGGAACAGGAACGTGAAGAAGAAGCTCCTGGCCGAGTCGAACCACTGCTTGCGGAAGTACCAGACGCACGCGAACGCGGTGAGGCCGTAGTAGAAGCAGATCATCATGCCGAGCGACAGGATCGTGTCGGTGAGCACGTTCTCGCTCACCAGTCGCATCACGGCGTAGAAGACCGAGGCGACGACGGCCGAGACGATCGTCGAATAGCCGGGCGTGAAGAAGCGCGGGCTGACCCGTGCGAACTTCTTCGGCAGGGCGCCGTAGTGCCCCATCGCCAGCAGCGTGCGGGCGGGCCCGACGGCGGTCGACTGCAGCGACGCCGCCGAGCTCGACAGCACCGCGAGCGAGACGAGGAACGCGAGCGGGCCCAGGATCGGGTCTGACAGCGCGAAGAACACGTTCGCCGAGATGTCCTCGTTCGCGAGCCCGTAGTCGCCCGTGCCGACACCGGCGAACATGATGAGACCGATCGCGAGCAGCAGGTAGAGGCTGACCACGACGACGACGGTGACCATCGCCGCACGACCGGGAGTCTTCTCGGGATCCTTCGTCTCCTCGTTCATGGTGAGGACGACGTCCCAGCCCCAGAAGATGAAGATCGACAGGGAGAGGCCGGCGGCGAAGGCGCTGAACGACGGCACCTCGAACGGGTTGAACCACGACCAGGAGAACGCCGTGGGCTCGGGGGCATCGCCGGAGACGGCCTTGACGATCGCGACGGTGGCGAAGATCACGAGCACCAGCACCTGGAAGCCGACGAGGATGTACTGGAACTTCTGCGTCGTCTGCATGTCGCGGTACGACACGAGCGTCGCGCCGAGCATGAAGAGCAGGCACACGACGACGTTGATGATCGGGTTGAAGGCCAGGTCGGCGATCTCGGGGTTGCCGCTGAGCTGTGCGATCAGCAGGAAGAGGAACTCGACGGCGATGCCGGCGAGGTTCGACAGCACGATCACGGTGGCGGCGATCAGGCCCCACCCCGTCATCCAGCCGATCCACGGGCCGAAGGCTCGCACTCCCCAGGTGAACGAGGTGCCCGAGTCCGGCATCATGCGGTTGAGCTCGCGATAGCCGAACGCGGTCAGGAGCATCGGGATGAAGCCGACGAGGATGATCGCCGGAACCTGCGTGCCGACGACAGCGACGGTCGGGCCGAGCGACGCGGTGAGCGTGTAGGCCGGGGCGATCGTGGAGACGCCGATCACGACGGCTCCGAGGACTCCGACGGCCCCCGCGCGCAGGCCCTTCTGCGAGATGCCGGTCGTCACACCGGATGCGGGCTCCGTCGCCCGGTTCGAGCTGCTCATCAGCGGACTCCTGCTTCGGCGCGCGTGCGCGGGACGACGATCATGGGCACGGGCAGTTCGTGCAGCATCTTCGCTGCGGTCGAGCCCAGGAACAGGCGGCGCGGCTGCGCCAGGCGGCTGGAACCGACGAGGACGACCTCGCCGGGCAGCCACGACAGATGAGCGACGGCGTCTTCGACCGTGTCGCCGGGGGCTTCTTCGACCTCGGCCTTGAGCTCTTCGGGCAGCAGACCCTTGGCGATCTCGAGAACCTCGTTCGCGTGCTCGTCGCCGACCACGCGGATCGCCCCGGTGTCGAGACCGGGGGGCACGTCGAACGGCACGAGGGAGACCAGACGCAGACCGACGCGCGACTCGGTCGCGATCGCAGCGGCCTCGTCGAGGAGATTGTCTGCGCCGGCGCGGTTGCCGACCGCCGCCGTCACCCGCGGGAGCACGTGGTCGTCCTGCTCTGCCGTGCCGGCCGGGGCGAGCGCGACGGGGATGGTCGACGAGTGCAGCAGCTCAGAGGCGACGCTGCCGAGACGGTGGCGTCCGAAGATGCTGCCGCCGGCGGTGCCGATGACGATCAGCCGCGCATCGAACTCCTCGCCGGCGGCGATGAGCCCTTCCGCGAACGACTCGGCGAAGCGCACATGACCCGTGCGGGTGAGCTCCTGCGGCAGCCGGACGACGGCATCCTCGAGCCACTCCTTCGCCTGCCGGCGGATGTGCTCTTCGTATGCCCGCTCGGGCGGAACCGCCGCGTTGCGGGTGCCCTCAGAGGGAAGCACGATCACCAGGTGCAGAACCGCGCCGAGGCTGCGCGCGAGCCGTGCGCCGAGCGCTGCGGCATCCGCTCCCGCATCCGTCGCCGTGTAGCCGACGACGATCGCGCCGGTCATCCGTCGACCTCGGCGGTGTCGCCCGCGGCACGCGCGGCTTCGACGATGGTCGACGCGACGAGGTGCCCCATGCGGATCGCGCCGTCGACGTGCTGGTATCCGGCGCCCGCCATGTCACTGCAGGCGAAGTGGATGGGTCCGACGGCCGAACGCAGGTCGGCGCCGTAGCGGTGCAGTCCGCCCATGTCGAAGCTCGCCGCGTACGCGCCGCGGGTCCACTCCTCCGTGCCCCAGTCGCTCTCGTAGTACACGACCGGGTTCTTCGCCTCGTCGCCGTAGTAGTGCGAGAGGGACTCGAGGATCCGCTCTCTGCGCTCCTCTGCCGACAGCGTGAACAGGTCGTCGGCGTTCTGGTCGCTCACGAAGCCGACCAGGGTGCCCCGCTCGTCGCCGTGGTTGGTGTTGTCGTACGCCTCGTGCGCGAGCTCGTAGGGGCTGAACGCGGTGCCGCTGAGGCCCTGTTCGCGCCAGAACGGGCGGTCGTAGACGGCGTGCACCTTGATCACGAAGCCCATCGAGATGTGCTGGTGCATCTGGTGCTGGCGACGCGGCAGCGGCGGCACGAAGGCGATGCGGCTGTAGAGGATCGGGGCGTGCGCGAGGATCGCGAAGCGCGCGCGCACCGTGGTGTCATCGGTCGTCGCGGTAACGCCGTCGGCACTCCATTCGAGCGACCGCACCGGCTGGTTCAGCAGCACGTCGTCCCCGAGGCGCTCGGCGAGCAGCAGCGGCACCTTCTGCAGGCCGCCGACGACGCGCTTGTCGAGGATGAAGTCGGCGTCGACGAGGTTCGAGTACGAACCGGCGGATGCCGCCATCAGCAGCGACTGCAGCAGCGAGAACGAGTGCGTGGGCTTCGTGAGCATCGCGGATCCGGTGGCGAATGCCAGGTTGCGCACTGCTTCGTCGTCGTCGGTCTGCGCGCGCAGCCAGGCATCCCACGTGACCGAGTCCCACTCTTTCGCCTTCGCGTGCTCCCAGGGGCGGTCGGGGTCGATCTCGGCGACCATGGCGTCGAGACGCTCGGTGATCTCGGCGATGACGGCCTCGGTCTCGGCGGACACCGGGAACATCTCGCCCGTGAAGCGGTGCGTCTGTCCGTCGGGGCCGACGTACACACTGTCGCCCTCGCGATAGCGGCTGTAGGTCTCGAGCCCCAGCTCCTCGATCGTGTCCTTCAGGGCATCCTGATCGGGCGAGACCCACTGGCCGCCGATCTCGAGCATGGCGCCGTCGATGACGTCGGTCCACAGACGGCCGCCGACGCGGTCACGCGCCTCGAGGACGGCGACCGACAGGCCTGCCTTGCGCAGGTCGTTCGCGGCCGTGAGCCCTGCGGCTCCGGCTCCGACGATCAGCACGTCACGAGTGATCTCAGCCATCTGCTTCTCCTTCATTGGAAATGTGTGTGCCGGCCGCGACTCGAAATCCCCCGATCCTCGTCGCGGCCGGACGTGTGGTGGCGGTCACGACTGAGCGCGACCGCTGGTCTGTCAGGCCGCGTTCGCGGCGAGTGCGGCCGCGACGACGTCGAGGCCCTCGTTGAGCAGGTCGTCGCCGATCGACAGCGGCGGCAGGAAGCGGATGACGTTGCCGTACGTGCCGCAGGTGAGGACGATGACCCCCTGGGCGACGCACGCCTTGGCGACCGCGGAGGTCAGAGCGGCGTCAGGCGCCTTGGTCTCGGGGTCGACGAACTCGGCCGCGATCATCGCGCCATGACCGCGGATGTCACCGATGCGGGCATCCTTCTCCTGCATGGAGCCGAGACGCTGCACGAGGATCTCGCCGATCTCACGGGCGCGCTCGATCACGCCGTCGTTCTCGAAGACGTCGATCGCGGCGAGCGCTGCGGCGCAGGCGATCGGGTTGCCGCCGTAGGTGCCGCCGAGGCCGCCCGCGTGCGAGGCGTCCATGATCTCGGAGCGCCCGGTGACGGCGGCGAGCGGCAGACCGCCGGCGATGCCCTTCGCGGTCGTGATGAGGTCGGGCTCGATGCCGAAGATCTCGCTCGCGAACATGTGGCCGGTGCGGGCGAAGCCGGTCTGCACCTCGTCGGCGATGAAGACGACGCCGTTGGCGCGGCACCAGTCGGCGATCGCCGGCAGGAATCCGTCGGCCGGCACGATGAAGCCGCCCTCGCCCTGGATGGGCTCGATGATCACGGCGGCTAGGTTGTCTGCGCCGATCTGCTTCTCGAGCTGCAGGATGACGCGGGCCGCAGCCTCGCCGCCCTCGAGCCCGTCGCGGAACGGGTACGACATCGGTGCGCGGTAGACCTCGGGGGCGAACGGGCCGAAGCCGCTCTTGTAGGGCATCGACTTGGCGGTCAGCGCCATCGTCAGGTTGGTGCGGCCGTGGTAGCCGTGGTCGAAGGCGACGACCGCCTGGCGACCGGTGTGCTTGCGGGCGATCTTGATCGCGTTCTCGACAGCCTCGGCACCCGAGTTGAACAGGGCGGTCTTCTTGGCGAAGTCACCGGGGGTGAGACGGTTCAGCGCCTCGGCCACCTCGATGTACGACTCGTACGGCGAGATCATGAAGCAGGTGTGCGTGAACTGCGCGGCCTGGGCGGCCACCGCTGCGGCGATCTTGGGGTGGGCATTGCCGACGGTCGTCACGGCGATGCCCGAGCCGAGGTCGATCAGCGAGTTGCCGTCGGCGTCGACGACCACTCCCCCGCCGGCCGCGACGGCGGCGACGGGAACGGTGTGCCCGACGCCTGCGGCGACGGCATCCGCCTTGCGGGCGAGGATCTCGGCCGATCGGGGGCCGGGGAGTTCGGTCACGAGGCGACGCTCCTGGGGGAGGTCGGGTCCGCCGAGGGGGACTGCAACAGCTGCGGTGTCGAGGAGAGCCATGTTCGTGAGCGTACGACCGGATCCGCCGTGGGCGCATTCGCCCGGCTGTACAATCTCGAAGAGATCATCGCCCGACCGTATAACGCGCTGACCGCGGAGACGAGAGAGGAGCGTCGCATGGATGACACCGAGCAGCCCACCCTGCGCGCCCTTTTCCGACGTCGTGACCTCGGACTCGGCCTGATCTCGGCCGAAGAAGAGCTTCCGGCCGGCGCCCTCGATCGTCCACTGCGCTGGGTGCACAGCTCCGACCTCGCCGACCCGACGCCGTTCCTCGCCGAGGATCTCGCTCTGCTGACCACAGGCACCCAGTTCGACGCCGGCACCGACGTCGATGTCTACGTGGGGCGGCTCGCGGATCGCGGGGTGCTCGGCCTCGGATTCGGCACGGACGTGCACCGCGCAGGGATCCCCGAGGAGCTGATCCTCGAGTGCGCACGCCGCGGGATCCCCCTCTTCGAGGTGCCCTACCGCACGCCGTTCATCGCGGTCGCCCGCGCACACTCCGAGGCCATAGCCGCTCAGGCATATGCCCGCAGATCATGGGCGCTAGACACCCAGCGCGCGCTCGCACTGGCGGCTCTCCGCCCGCGGGGACTCGACGCGACCGTCGCCGAACTCGGCCGTCGCCTCGGCGTCTGGGTCGGCATGTACGACGCGGCCGGTGCTCTGCAGCTGTCGCACCCCCGGTCAGCCGTGTCTGCGGGCCGCCTGACCGAGCTCGGCGAACGCGCCACCGAGATCCTCACCCGCGGACTCGAAGCAGGGCAGTCGCTGACGATCGACGATGAGACGTTCACGCTCTTCACGGTCGGCCGCGGCGGACACCTGCGGGGAGTGATCGCGCTGGCCGTCGATGCGCTCGACGCCGAGGCGCGCACGGTCGTGACCTCGGTGATCGCGATGGCCGGGCTCGCCCTCGAGCAGAGCGACCAGCTCGCCCGCAGCAAGCGTCGGCTGAACTCGCAGCTGCTGAGCTCTCTGCTCGATGACGACCCGTCCCTTGCACGGAAGGTGCTCGGCGGCATGCCGTCGGCGCCCGTCGTGGTGGCGATCGCCGCGGACGCTCCGACCGGACCGTTCGCCGACTGGTGGGACCGCCGCCGCGCCGAGCACGGCACCGCCAGTTTCCTCGCCGAGTCGTCGGAGGGCGTCGTGCTCTGCGTGTCGATGGCCGACGACGCACTGCTCGACGAGGTCGCCGCACGTTTCGGCATCCGCGTCGGCGCATCGGGCTCGGAGTCGTACGACGCGTTCTCGCGTGCCCACGCTCAGGCGCTCGCGGCCCTGCGCCAGCAGTCCGGCACAGGGGTCTTCCACTTCGCCGATGCGGCAGGATCCAGCATCCTCAGCGCGCTCGCGACCGACGAGGCTCGCCTGGTCGCCGAGTCGCGCCTCGCTCCCCTGCGCGACCACGATGCGCGATCCGGCGGCGACCTGGAACGCTCTCTGCGAACCTGGCTCGAGCACGATGCGAAGGCCGATCCGGCGGCCGCTGCTCTCGGGGTGCACCGTCACACGCTGCGGTCGCGGATCACGCAGGCCGGCGCCCTGCTCGGCAGCGATCTGTCGTCGTTCCCCGCCCGCGCAGAGCTGTGGGCGCTGCTGCAGACCGCTCGGGACTGACGCCTTCGGCGTCGCTACTCCCCCGCGCCCTCGCCGAGGTTGTCGGAGACGACCTCGAGCGCATGAGCCCGCGCCTGCACGGCATCCGCGCCCCGCTCCGCCGTGACGGCCGCGGCGAACACCTCGGCGAACACCAGATATGCGACGCGCGAGGTGTGCTCGAGCTCGTCGCGGAAGCTCACCCCGGTCGGGGCGATCACGAGCGACAGCGTCGCGGCCTCGGTCAGCGCCGATGAGGCGAAGGAGGTGAGGGCGATCACCGTCGCACCGCCCCGGGCTGCCGCGGTCGCGACGCGCAGGCTCGCCTCGTTCGCGCCCGATCCGCTGACGATGAGGCAGACGTCGTCGGGTGTGAGATGACGTGCGGCGATCTGCTGCGCGATGGCATCCGCGATGAACTCCGCCGCACGACCCGACGCGGTCAGCCGCATGGCGAGGTCGTTCGCGATGGGCGAGGACAGACCGTTCGCGAGCACGAGCAGCCGGCGAGCGGACGCTGCGAGCCGGACGGCCTCGCTCACGGCATCCGCGTCGAGCAGGCTCGCGAGGGCCGGAAGGGATGCCGCGACGCGATCGATCTCGCCCCGCATCCGCCCGAGCGCGCCCGGTCCGTGGTCGATGCCCGCCTCCCCCGGCCCGCTGCCGAGTTCGGAGGCGAGCGCGACGCGCAGCTGCGGGTATCCGCGGTAGCCGAAGCTCTGGCACGCGCGCACGACCGTGGCGCGGCCGACACCCGCTCGGTCGGCGAGCTCCTGGGCGGTCCATTCGACCACCGCCTCCGCCGACTCGACGATCAGCTCGGCGACGCGGCGTTCGGCGGGCTGCAGGGTGTTGAGCACCGCGGCGATTCGAGCGGTGGGTGGGGCGCTAGGAGAGAACACGGGCGCGGGCTCCCTCCATGATCCGGCGGCGGATCGCGCCGGACACGGCATCGATCAGCATCGTGACAGCGACGACCACGATGAGCAGGACGCCCACCGTCGACCACTCACGGTACTGGGTATAGGAGGTGAGCATGTCACCGATTCCGCCGACGCCGATCAGACCGAGCACGGCCGACGAGCGCACGTTGATCTCGAAGCGATACAGCCAGAACGACCAGAACGCGGGCTCGACCTGCGGCCAGACACCCCAACGCAGCACCTGCAGGGTACCGCCACCTGCCGCGCGTGCGGCCTCGATCGGCCCGGACGGCACGGCCTCTACCGCTTCGTATCCCCACTTGCCGAGTGTGCCGATGCCGTTGATCGCCAGCGCGAGCGCACCCGTGAACGGCGTGAGCCCGGTGACCGACAGGATCACGATCGCGATGATGATCTCGGGAACGGCCCGGATGAGCGAGAACAGGCCGCGCAGCAGCGCGCGCAGCGAGGCGGGGCCGAATCCGCGCGCGGCGAGCAGGCTGATGGGGGTCGCGAGCAGGATGCCGAGGATCGTACCGACCCACGCCATCTCGATGCTGCGCCAGGTCTGCCAGAGCGCCTCGGGCAGCTGCTCCCAGTTCGGGCTGCCGAACATCAGGAACGTGTAGCGGACGATCTCCGCAGGCAGGTCGGCGAGACGTGCCCAGTTGATGTCGATCGACCAGAAAGCCAGCACGACGATGGCGGTGACGATGATCCACGAGGCAATGAGCCACGGGCGTCGCGGCCTGTCGGGGATGACGGTGATGGCAGGAGGCGGAGTGAGCACGGTGGTCATACGAGCCTCCGTCGGATGGCGTCGGAGACGAGGTCGATCACGATGACGACGATGAGGATCTCCAGGATGATGAGCGAGAGCTGGTCGTAGCGGTAGAACGTGCGGACGGCGTCGATGAGCAGGCCCATGCCGCCGGCGCCGACCAGACCGAGCACCGTCGAGGCGCGGACGTTGAGCTCGAAGACGTAGAGGGTCTGGTTCGCGAACGCCGGCCAGGCGTCCGGGAGCGCGAGCGTGCGGTTGATCTTCGTCTGAGTGGCTCCGACCGCGCGGCCCGCCTCGAGCGGACCCCGGTCGTTGGTGTCGATCGCCTCCGACACGAGCTTGACGATGATTCCGATATTGAACAGCAGCAGCGCGAGGATGCCGGGGAGCGCGCCGACACCCACCATCGCGACGAGGATCGCCGCGTAGAGCAGGTCGGGGACGCTGCGGATGACGTTCAGGATGCCGCGCACGATGATGCGCGCCGGAGCGTTCGGGTTGGTGGCGCGAGCCGCCCAGAAGCTCAGCGGCAGCGAGATCACCGCGCCGATCGCCGTCGCGATGACGGCCATCTGCAGCGTCTCGATGAGCGGCGGGAGCGTGCGCGGGAAGAAGCTCCAGTCGGGCATCAGCAGCTTGATGATCTTGTCGGCGCCGTTCTGCCAGTTGCGCGCGATCGCCGAGAGGTCGACCCCGATGCCGATGCCGGGCAGGCACATGACCACGGTGATGGCGACGATGGCCAGCAGGATCACGGGCCCACGCCACGCGCCGGACGGCCGCCGAGGTATCTCGAGCGGTGCCGGTGTCGCCTCGGTCATGTGTCGAGCCGATCGTCAGCGGTGAGGGATCGACCGTAGATGCTCTCGAAGTCGGCATCCGTCGCGCTCGCTGCCGGACCGTCGTAGACGATCCTCCCCGCGCGCATGCCGATCATCCGCGCTCCGTATTCGCGGGCGAGGTCGAGCAGGTGCAGGTTGACCAGTACGGTGATGCCGAGGTCCCGATTGATGCGGCGGAGGTCGTTCATGACACCGTGCGCGGTCGGCGGGTCGAGGCTCGCGACCGGCTCGTCGGCCAGGACGATGCGCGGCTCCTGCGCCAGTGCGCGTGCGATGGCGACGCGCTGCTGTTGCCCACCCGAGAGGTCGGATGCGCGCGAGTGGATCTTCGGCAGGATGCCGACACGGTCGAGCGCCTGATAGGCCAGTCGCCGGTCGGCGTCGGGGTAGGCGCCGAGCAGGGTGCGCCACAGGGGCGTGTGGGCGAGACGCCCGACGAGCACGTTCTGCAGGACGCTCGCCCGGCCTGCGAGGTTGAACCCCTGGAACACCATGCCGATGTCGCCGCGCAGGCGTCGAAGAGTGCGGGGCGAGGCTCCGCTGACGCGGTGCTCGCCGACGTCCAGCGTTCCGCTCGTCACCGGCACGAGGCCGTTGATCGTGCGGATGAGAGTGGACTTGCCCGACCCTGAGAGGCCCACGACCGCGACCATCTCTCCGGCGTCGATGTCGAGCGAGACACGGTCGAGACCGACCGTCCCGTTCGGGTATCGCACCGTGACGCCATCGAGACGGATGGACCACGGCGTGGACGCCGCAGCCTGGGCTGCGGCGTCCACGTGCTGGATCTGATCGGACAATTTACTGGAGCCCCAGGGCCTGGGCGGCGCGGGCGACGACGTCGAGCGACTCGGGATCGGCGGGCGCGAGCTTCGTGATCGAGTAGATGCTCGTGAGGATCTCGGAGCCCTCCTCGGTGTTCGAGAAGTCTTCGAGAGCCGTGGAGATGCGGTCCTGCAGCTCGGGCGACAGGTCGGACGACAGCGCGACGCCGTCATTCGGGATCTCCTCGGTCAGGGCGAAGACGACGACCTTCTGACCCACATCGGGGGTGTCCTTCTGCACGATCGTGCGGGCATCCCAGAAGCTGAAGCCGACCTCGGCGTCGCCGTTGTAGACCGCCAGCACGGACGCGTCGTTCGCTGTCACGGGGATCTGCTGGATGTCGGTGTCGGTGTCGAGTCCCGCCTCCTGCAGCGCGAGGACCGGGTAGATGTAGCCGGCCGGCGAGCCGGGTCCGAGCAACGCGACCTTCGCGCCCTCGACCTTGTCGATGCTGTCGAGACCGGCAGGACCCGACATGGCGTCGGCGCCGTTGCAGAACAGCATCCCGTCGCGCTCGACCGGCTCGTCGTCGCAGTACTTGTCCGGGTTGTTCGTCATGAACTGCGCGGGGTAGGTGATGTTGCCGTTGCGCTCGGTCTGCAGCACGACCGATGCGTCGTACATGTCGTTGGCCTGCCACAGCTGCAGCGACGGGAGGAACCCGATCTGCGCCTGACCTGCTCCCATCGCCTCGACCGCGGCCTGGTAGTCCTTGGAGACCACACCCGTGACCTCGATGCCGAGCTCCTCGGTGAGGTAGTCGGTGAGCGGAGCTGCGGTGTCGACGAGGCCGTCCTGGTCCTGCGAGGGGACGAGCGCGAGCACGAGCGATTCTGGGTCGGCAGCGGGGGCGGCGGACTCGTCGGGCGCGGCGGTGTCGGTCGAGCAGCCGGTGAGCACGACGGCGAGCAGGGCGCCCGCGGCGACGAGCCCCGCGGCGGTCCGGCGGAAGGGGGAGGTACGCATTGTCATCCTTCGATGGGGTGGTGGGTGTGAGGGAGGGTGGAGTGGTGCGGGTTCAGGAACGCAGCCATGCGGTGAGCTGAGGGATCAGCGTCGCGAAATCGGCAGCGCGATAGGTGGGGGTCGCGTGCGGGTCGGCGAATCCGCCGATCAGCGCGGTCTCGTGGCCACGGGCGTGGGCGGGGGCGAGGTCGTTGTGCCAGATGTCTCCGATGCTCAGCACCCGCGCATCAGCGGGCAGGTCAGCCAGGAACGCATCGAGACCGGCCGGCTTGCCCGCACTCGTGACGATGCGGTCGAAGAGCCCGGCGAGGCCGAGCGCGTCCAGCGCCTGGTCGATGCGGATCGCCGGTGCGTTGGTGACGAGGACGAGCTCCGCGTCAGCCGCAGCAGCGGCGAGGAAGGCTGCGAGGCCGTCGGGTGCGGTGATCGGAGCCGCTGCGGTGGCGAGTTCTGCGCGGCTCGCGAGATACGCGGCGCTGAGCATCCGGGCATCCGCACCTCGAGCAGCCGCAGCCCGCCGCACTGCGTCGTAGCCGTCGAGGGCCTCACCGTCAGCAGCGGAGAGCGTCTCGCGGATGCCGTCGACGAAGCCGTGGTGGTCATCGAGAGCGGCAGCCACCTGCGTGGCGTACGCCAGCACGGGCCCGTCCCCGAGGGCGATCGTGCCGTCGAAGTCGAAGAGGAGAATGGAGTTCACGGTGTTCTTTCCGCATCCGCACTCTGATCTCGCGGACGCTCCGTCCAGCATGCTCAGTGATTGTGGACAGAAAGTCCCGATCATGTGAACGCCGTGTGAACACTCCGTCCATCGGGATCTTGTAGCGTGAACGCCGTGTCCGGAATCGACGACCTCACGACCGCTGCAACCCGGGCGCAGTCCGACTCGGCGACGGCCGCACGTGCAGCCGTCGACAGTCTCCCGTGGCTCGTCGCCTCACTCGAGGACGACCGCGAGCACGGACGCTTCGACGCCTGGGGTCGGTCGACCGTGATCGACGAGAACATCGGCGCGCCCGTGATCTCTCGGGCATTGTTCGACGAGTTGCACCGCCGAGCGGGCGTGAGGGCGCAGTGGCCCGTCGGCAACGCCGGCCTCCTGCACTGCTACGGGTATCTGCTGTCACTCGTCGAGACGCCATACGGGCTCAAGCGCGACCGCTGGGTGACAGCCGCTCTCGCCGAGGCGTGCGCTCTCACACCCGACGCGTTCCTGCCCTGGCGCGAAGACGCCACACTGCTCGACAGGGCAGGCACCGCCGCATCCGAGATCCTCCACAGCGCATCATCGTCGCGCACAGCGACCGTCGACGAGCGACACACCCGCGTCGGGGTCACCCGCGAGCAGGGACCCGCGGCTCTGGTCTACGCGGTCGCCGCCGCCTCCGAGACCACTCCGCTGCTGATCACGATGTTCCCCGTCGCCGACGCGGGCGTCGTCCTGACGGAGTTCGCGAGCACTCCTCGCCTGCGCTGGAACGCGGTGTGATCCACATACAGCAGGCGCGCCGGTCACGATGCTGATCGGCGTCGAGTGGAACTTCGTCGCCTTCGCACTCGTGGCGATCGTCGCGGCGGTGGCCGTATCCCTGGTGCCGAAGAAGCCCGCGACTCTCGGCTGAGGCACGTCAGCGCGGTGCGTGCGCCTCGAGGAACTCGTAGACGTCCGTCGTGTCGACCCCGGGGAAGGCACCGGTCGGCAGCGTGGCGAGCAGGGTGCGAGGAGTCTTGACGTTCGGCCAGGAGTTCTCGCGCCACCGCCCCTCGAGGTCGGCCGGCGCGCGGCGGCAGCAGACCTCGACCGAGTGCTTCGAGACCCCCCGATGCGGGGTGTCCCGGCCGACGAACCACTTCGTGTCGTCGAAGCGCACGCCCACGCTGACCGAGTGCAGCCCCTCGCTCGACGCCTCGACACGGGCGGTGCACCAGTAGGTGCCGTTGCCCGTGTCGGTGTACTGGTAATACGGGTTGAAGCGGTCGTCCTCGTCGAACACGACACGGCTCGTCCATCGGCGACAGCACATCTGTCCCTCGATCGAACCGAGCCTGTCCGTCGGGAAGTTCACGTCGTCGTTCTCGTATGCCTTCGTGATCGTCCCCGACTCGTGCACCTTGAGGAAGTGCACCGGGATGTCGAGGTGGCGGGTCGCGAGGTTCGTGAACCGATGCGCCGCCGTCTCGTACGACACCGAGTAGGCGTCTCGGAGGTCTTCGATCGAAATGGCCCTGCGGGACTTCGCATCCTTCAAGGCGGGCACCACGTGGGCCTCGGGAACCAGCAGCGCCCCGGTGAGATAGTTCGTCTCGACGCGCTGGCGCAGGAACTCGGCATAGCTGCGCGGTTCGGCATGCCCGAGGATGCGGCTGGACAGCGCCTGCAGCACAGCCGTTCTCGCATCGCCCTTGGCCGGCACACTGCTCGACAGATAGAGCCGCCCGTTCGCGAGGTCGGCGACACTGCGCGTGGTCTGCGGCAGATCGGGCGCGTAGTGCAGGGTGAATCCGAGATAGGCGGCGATCTCGGATGCGGTGCGCTGCGTGAGCGGTCCACCCGGGTGCCCGACCGCCGCGAGTATCTCGGCGGCCTTGCTCTCGAGGTCGACGAAATGGTTGTCCTGCCTGCGCATGAGGTGACGCAGCTCGACGTTCGCTCGCCTGGCCTCCTCCGGGGTCGCGGCCCGCTCGTCCCTGAGCCGGTCGATCTCGCCGTGCAGCGCGAGCAGCGCCTTCAGCGCATCCGTCGGCATGCTCTTGGCGATGCGGAAAGGCTCGATCCCGAGCGCCTGGAACGTCTGGCCTTTCATGGCGCGCTCGAGGGCGATCTCGATCGCGCTGCGCTCGTCGAGTGGCTCACCCTCGAGCAGCGCATCGATCGTGACACCGAGAGCGCGCGCGATCGCTTGAAGCTGGGTGAGCTTCGGTTCGCGCTTGCCGGTCTCGATCATCGACATCTGGCTCGGTGCTCGATCGACGGCCGCCGCGAGGTCGTCGAGGGTCATTCCCCGCGCGGTGCGCAGCTGACGGATGCGTCGACCGATCGTGAGGGAGTCGGCGTCTTCTTCGACCGCTGAAGTGCTCATGCGGCCGATTCTGTCACAGAAACAGAATTTCGCGCGATCTTCACAAGCCGAGTGGCCGGTTTCAGGGTAGATCTTCACGCACAGTGGAAACACGCCACCCGGCTTCACGGTCCGGGCATCCAACGGAGGAGACACCATGACGAACACCGCTCAGAACCCCGCACCTCGCCCCGCCGGTCTGCGCGCCGGCGACCAGGTTCAGACGGCCGCCGAGCTCCGGGAGATCTGGGAGACGGATCCCCGTTGGGACGGCGTCCAGCGCACCTACTCGGCCGAAGACGTCATCCGCATCCGCGGCTCGGTGCGCGAAGACGCGACCCTCGCCCACCGCGGGGCCGAGAACCTGTGGAACCTGCTGCACACCGAGGACTACGTGCGGGCGCTCGGCGCCTACACCGGCGGCCAGGCGGTGCAGCAGGTGCGGGCGGGCCTCAAGGCCATCTACCTCTCGGGGTGGCAGGTCGCCGCCGACGGCAACCTCGCCGGCCAGACCTACCCCGACCAGTCGCTCTACCCGGCGAACTCGGTACCGGCGGTCGTGCGTCGCATCAACAACGCGCTGATCCGTCAGGACCAGCTCGAGCACGCCGAGGGAGAGATCACCCAGGACTGGCTCGCCCCGATCGTCGCCGATGCCGAGGCCGGGTTCGGCGGGCCGCTCAACGCCTACGAGCTCGCGCAATCGCTGATCCAGGCGGGCGCCGCGGCGATCCACTGGGAGGACCAGCTGGCGAGCGAGAAGAAGTGCGGCCACCTGGGCGGCAAGGTGCTCGTGCCCACTCAGCAGCACATCCGCACGCTGAACGCGGCACGTCTCGCGGCCGACGTGTCGGGGGTCCCGACGGTCATCATCGCCAGGACGGATGCTCTCGCAGCCGATCTGCTGACGAGCGACGTCGATGAGCGCGACCAGCAGTTCACCACCGGCGAGCGCACGACCGAGGGCTTCTACCGCATCCGCCCCGGCATCGAGTCGGTCATCAGTCGCGGCCTGGCATTCGCGCCGTACGCCGACCTGCTGTGGGTAGAGACGGGCGAGCCCGACATCGAGCTGGCGCGTGCGTTCGCCGCGGCGATCCACGAGCAGTTCCCCGGCAAGATGCTCGCCTACAACTGCTCCCCCAGCTTCAACTGGAAGCGCCACCTGTCGGACGCCGAGATCGCGACGTTCCAGCAGGAGCTGGCCGACCTGGGCTACAAGTTCCAGTTCATCACGCTCGCCGGCTTCCACGCCCTGAACCACTCGATGTTCGACCTCGCCCGCGGCTACGCCGATCGCGCCATGAGCGCGTACGTCGAGCTGCAGGAGGCCGAGTTCGCCGCAGAGGCGAACGGCTACACCGCCACCAAGCACCAGCGCGAGGCGGGCACCGGCTACTTCGACGTCATCTCGACCGCGCTCAACCCCGACAGCGCGACCCTCGCCCTCGCCGGCTCCACCGAAGCCGCGCAGTTCCACTAAGCCTTTCCAAAGGACTCAGATCATGACCACTCCCACCGCTCCCCCGACCACCGCGCCGATCCAGACGACACAGCAGGGCCCGGCCATCAGCGTCACCGGCCCGCTGCGTGAGCGCTACGACGAGATCCTCACCCCCGAGGCGATCGCGTTCCTCACCGAACTGCACCACCGCTTCGCCGCTCGCCGTCACGACCGGCTCGCCGACCGCATGCGCCGCCGGTTCGAGATCGGCAACGGGCACGACCCGCGCTTCCGCGACGACACCGCGCACATCCGTCAGGATGCCGACTGGCGTGTCGCCGGCCCCGGCCCCGGACTCGAAGACCGTCGGGTCGAGATCACCGGACCGACGGATCCGAAGATGACGATCAACGCGCTGAACTCCGGAGCGCGGGTGTGGCTCGCCGACCAGGAGGACGCCACGAGCCCCACGTGGAAGAACGTCATCGAGGGTCAGCTCTCGCTGCGCGACGCGATCCGCGGCGAGCTCTCCTTCACCGGACCTGCGAGCGACGCAGGGCCGGGCAAGGAGTACCGCGTCACCGCCGAACGCACGCCGACGATCGTGATGCGCCCTCGCGGCTGGCACCTGCCCGAGAAGCACCTGCAGTTCACCGATCGCGCGGGGCGCCGCACTGCGGCATCCGGTTCGCTCGTCGACTTCGGACTGTACTTCCTGCACAACGCTCGGGAACTGATCGCAAACGGCCGCGGACCGTACTTCTACATCGCCAAGCTCGAGTCGAGCGAAGAGGCGAAGCTGTGGGACGACGTGTTCACTTTCAGCGAGGAGTACATCGGCATCCCGCACGGCACGATCCGCGCGACGGTGCTCATCGAGACCCTCCCCGCGGCGTTCGAGATGGACGAGATCCTCTTCGAGCTGCGTGATCACTGCGCCGGCCTCAACGCCGGACGCTGGGACTACATCTTCTCGATCATCAAGAACTACCGCGGCCGGGGCGCGCGCTTCGTGCTTCCCGACCGCAGCGAGGTGACGATGACCGTTCCCTTCATGCGGGCGTACACCGAGCTTCTCGTGCAGACCTGCCACAAGCGGGGCGCCTACGCGATCGGCGGCATGAGCGCCTTCATCCCGAACCGGCGCGACCCTGAGGTGACGGCACGGGCGATCGAGAAGGTCTCGGCCGACAAGAAGCGCGAGGCCGGCGACGGCTTCGACGGCACATGGGTGGCGCACCCCGACCTGATCCCGACCGCGCAGGCCGAATTCGACGCCGTTCTCGGCGATCGCCCGAACCAGGTCGACCGTCAGCTTCCCGAGGTCACCGTGACCGCGTCGCAGCTGCTCGACCTGCACATCGGTCGCCCGATCACGGCTCAGGGCGTGCGTGACAACGTGTCTGTGGCGATCCGGTACCTCGAGGCGTGGTTGCGGGGCCTCGGCGCGGTGGCCATCGACAACCTGATGGAGGATGCCGCGACCGCCGAGATCAGTCGCTCGCAGGTGTGGCAGTGGATCCATCAGGACCGCACCACGGAGGACGGCACGCCGATCACCGCCGAGTACATCGAGGGCTTGATCGGCGAGGTGCTCGACGAGGTCGAACGACGCGACGACGACCGCTTCGACGACGCGGCATCCGTGTTCCGCGATGTCGCGCTGCACGAGGAGTTCCCGGCGTTCCTGACGCTCGGCGCCTACAGCCGCTTCCTCGTCGAGGAGGCCTGACCCTCTGCACAAGGGCCCCTCGGATGCCGCAGTTCGGCATCCGAGGGGCTCTGTCACGCGACGCCGGACGTTCGCCGAAGGGTCGGGTCCGCCCCTCGAGAACGGGCGTAGCCTGAGATCATGAGCGACGTCTGGTCCGACATCTCCTCCGAGTTCCTGCACCTGTATCCTCGCGGGCGACGGCTGGTCGTCGTCGCCGGAGCGGATGCCGAGCGCTCACGCCGCGCAGCGGACGACCTCGCCTCCGCCCTGACGTCCGCGGGTCAGCAGGTCGAGCGGAAGCACAGCGCAGACGGCGACGAGCAGGCTCTGCGCGCCGACATCATCGCTCCGTTCCGCGCCGCACCCGACAGCGGCACCGTTCTCATCGTCTCGGGTCCGCCCGAGTTGCTCAGCACGACAGCGCGCGGACTCTGGAACTTCATCGTGTGGCAGCTCGCCGGCGACGAGACGCCGCACTCGATCGCCACTGCGATCGTCGATGTCTCAGACCCCGATCAGCCGACCCGACGCTTCGCCGACTACTGCGCACTGCCCTCGTCGTTCGGCGCCTGACAGCATCCTCCGCAGCCGGGTTCGCGGGCGCCTCGGTCCCCCCGACCGAGGCACCCGCACGTCCGCCGGCGCTGCGCGCCGACGATCCGTCGTGCCCGACGCTCTCGCGCCTTCCCCCGAGCTTCCGGACGGGCGATCCCGCCTCGTCCGGAAGCCGTGACGACGGGCGTGTCGGAAGCCGCGGCTTCTCCCTCACCTGCCGTCATGGCCCGCCTGGGGACACGGGCAGGTTCAGGTTATGCACGCGGCCGGCCGAACCAGAAGCGCTCGCGATCGACCTGTCACCGGGAGCACGAACTTCGGCACTCAGTGCGCCCGATGGCGCCGGATTCGCGGTCGGGCGTCACTTCGCGCACCGTGCACACCACGTCTCCCGCGCGCCGGTTCAGAGCGTTCTTCGCCTGCGCCCCGCCCGGTGCAGGCATTGACATGCGGAAGAAGACCGCGGATCGACTCATTGCGGCCACGAGCGGACCGACATGGTGGCGATGGATCAGACGGACGGCCCCTGCTGCTCATCGCTGAGGAGCATCGCCTCTGCCAGACGCGCTGGTCGACTGCGCGCAGCGAGACGGAAGGCACTGGGACTGTGCCCGACGTGGCGCGAGAACTGCGCGCGCAAGGCTGCCGCATCGGAGAAGCCCGATCGCTCGGCGACCGCGGAGAGGTCTTGCGGGGGAACGGACAGCAGCTCCTCTCGTGCAGTGATCAGTCGTCGTCGCAGCAGGCGCGCCGCAAGACTCTCGTCGGTTCCCGCATACAGCCGGAACAGCTGGCGTCGACTCACGTGGAGTTCGACCGCGAGATCCTCGATGCCGAACGACGCGTCGCGATGGCGTCGCTCGATGATCCTTCCGGCCTCGGCGCGGAGTTCGCTGGCCCTGTCCATCTCGCCGTCACCGGGGAATTGCCGGAACAAGCCCCGCACCATCGCGAGCAGTGCGGCCTCGGTGCCGGCGAGCGCGCCCACACCCTGGTCAGGATCCTGGGCCCACTCGAACAGCATCCGCGCCAGAGACGCACCGGCCGCGCGGGTGAGCGGGGTATCCGGAAAGATGTCGGCTCCGCGGGCCAGGACATGCCGATAGCCCGCGACAGCAGCGGCGGGCACGACGACTCCTGTCGTGTCGGTCACACCGAGCTGCTCGACGGCCGATGGCCCCAGGCTCGACATGAATCCCATTCTCCCGACGACCATGGACTGCACTCCCGCGGCCGTGTGTAGGCGCTGTCCACCCTGGCTCACCATTCCGATGATGATGATGTCCTCGTCTTCGAGGGTGGCGCCGTCGTAGCTCACGGTGTGAGCTGTCTCGAGTGTGCTGTAGAGCATGGTCATGCCGATGGACCGACGAAGGAGCGCGGCTTCGAACGCGTCGGGATCGTCGGATCTCATCGCCCCGAAGTTCGACAGCTGGAGCATCCCGTGATGGCCGTCGAGCCGGATCACCTCGGTGCCGAACCACGCCGGCACCCCACCGTCTGCTCCTCCTGTTGGCGGCGACCACAGTCCGCCTGAGAGCCGACCCAGCCATGCGGCCATCTCCGCATCATCGAGTACTCGTGCCATCGCATCCCCCAGCGGGTGCGAGCGGCCTTCTGCGCCCGCCCCAATCCCCGCCCTCACGATAATTCCGCTCGATGAGGCACAGCAATATATACGTTCGACCGAGCCCCGCACGACGTCGACGCCGCGCACCGAGGCGGCGGATGCGCGGTCCGACGGCGGGTGACGTCGGCAGCTCAGCGGAAGGACGCGGCGACCGAGTTGCGGTGATAGTCGAACACGATGCTGGTCCGGGTCGAGGCGACGCTGCTCTGCGCAGAGAGGTGCTCGAGCACGAATTCGCGCATCTCCGAGGAGTCCGCCACGGCGATGTGCAACAGGAAGTCGTCGTCTCCGCCGAGGAAGAACACCTGGATGACCTGCGGCAGCACCCGCACCCGGTCGGCGAACTCGACGATGCTCTCCCTGCGCCCGCTGGGACGCAGGGTCACGCCGATGATGGCCTGCAGTCCGGCGCCCAGCATCCGCTCGTCGACGCTCGCGTGGAAGCCGCTGATGACTCCCCGCTCGACGAGTGCGCGCAGACGGGCGTGCGCGGTCGACGGTGCCACTCCGAGCTGGCCTGCGAGCTCTGCGTTGGTCATCCGGCCGTCCGCGCTCAGCAGCTGTACGATCCTGGCATCGACTGCATCGAGTGCCGGCGCCCGAAGGGTGTTCGCCTGAAGGGCTTCGGATGACGTCTCCATGCGAATGATTATGCAGGATTCGCAGGTGAAACGAATGTTCTTCAGGGAATCTGTCGAATCATCGACGTTTCTGCGATTCTGAGATGCACTCACGCAACCGTCACTTGGAGGATCGATGAAGATCGGCGTGCCGACCGAGGTCAAGAACAACGAGAACCGCACCGCGCTCACCCCCGCGGGTGCAGATCGGCTGGTTCACGAGGGCCACCGCGTGCTCGTGCAGTCAGGAGCGGGAGTCGGCTCAGGCATCTCCGACGAGGCGTACCGGATCGCCGGCGCCGAGATCGTCGAGACCGCCGAGGAGACCTGGGGCGAGGCAGACCTTCTCATCAAGGTGAAGGAGCCGATCGCCCAGGAGTACGGATTCCTGCGCTCGGACCTCACCCTCTTCACGTATCTGCATCTCGCCGCAGATCGGGCGCTGACGACCGCGCTCGTCGACGCGGGAACCACGGCCGTCGCCTATGAGACGGTGCAGCTGCCCGACCGCAGCCTGCCTCTGCTCGTGCCGATGAGCGAGATCGCCGGTCGCCTCTCTGTGACGATGGGCTCATACTCACTCATGCGATCCGCGGGGGGACGCGGAGTGCTGATGGGCGGCATCGCAGGGGCCCCGCGCGCCAAGACCGTCGTGATCGGCGGCGGCGTCGCCGGCGAGCATGCGGCTGCGAACGCGCTCGGCCTCGGGTCCCAGGTCACGGTGATCGACATCTCGCTTCCGCGTCTGCGCGAGCTCGAGCACCGTTACGGCGGCGCTCTCCAGACGCGTGCGTCGAGCCGGTACGACATCGCCGAAGAGCTCGCGACGGCGGATCTGGTGATCGGATCGGTGCTGATCCCCGGTGCCGCAGCGCCGAAGCTCGTCACCGACGACATGGTCGCCGGGATGAAGCCCGGCTCGGTGCTCGTCGACATCGCGATCGACCAGGGCGGATGCTTCGAGGGATCCCGTCCGACGACGCACGACGACCCCACCTTCGCGGTGCACGACTCGATCTACTACTGCGTCGCGAACATGCCCGGCGCCGTGCCCGAGACCGCCACGAGGGCGCTGACCAACGCCACCCTCCCCTACGTCTCTGCCATCGCCGGCAAGGGCTGGGAGCGCGCTGCGGCAGACGACGCTGCACTCGCCAAGGGCCTCAACGTCCAGGGTGGACGCATCACCCTGGATGCCGTGGCGAAGGCCCACGGCCTCACGTCCGCCTGAGCAGCTGCGGACACACCAGATAGTCCGTGCGGGGTTCACGGCCGGGTGCGATCGTCGGCGCCGTGCTGATGCCGGCGATCGCGATCTCGACCGCGCTCACCGACGAGTTCCGTGGGCACGAGACGCTGCGCCCGTCGAGTCCGCGGCGAGCGCCGGAAAGAACCACGATTCTTGACGGCATCCGACCCGTCATCCGGGCGCCCCACCCGAGTACGCTCGTAGTCGTGACCGAACGCGCTCCTCTCTCTCGCAAGCTCTCCTCCATCGCCGAATCCGCGACCCTCAAGGTCGACGCCAAGGCGAAGGCCCTCAAGGCCGAAGGCAAGCCCGTCATCTCGTATGCCGCGGGCGAGCCCGACTTCGCGACGCCGCAGTTCATCGTCGACGCAGCGGCCGAGGCTCTCGCCGACCCGGCGAGCTACCGCTACACCCCGGCTCCGGGTCTTCCGGCGCTGCGGGAGGCCATCGCCGCGAAGACGCTGCGCGACTCGGGACTCGAGGTCTCACCGAGCCAGGTGATCGTGACCAACGGCGGCAAGCAGTCCGTGTACCAGGCGTTCCAGGCAGTGGTGAACCCCGGCGACGAGGTGCTTCTTCCCGCTCCGTACTGGACCACCTACCCCGAGGCGATCCGCCTCGCCGACGGCACCCCCGTCGAGGTGTTCGCGGGCGCCGACCAGGACTACAAGGTCACCGTCGAGCAGCTCGAGGCCGCTCGCACCGAGCGCACCACCGCGCTCGTGTTCGTCTCCCCCTCGAACCCCACGGGCTCCGTCTACACGGCTGAAGAGACCAAGGCCATCGGCGAGTGGGCTCTCGAGCACGGGATCTGGGTCATCTCCGACGAGATCTACCAGAACCTGACCTACGAGGGCGTCAAGGCGACCTCGATCGTCGAGGCCGTGCCCGAGGTGGCCGGCCAGACGATCCTCGTCAACGGCGTCGCGAAGACCTACGCGATGACCGGCTGGCGCGTGGGCTGGATGGTCGGACCGGCGGATGCCATCAAGGTCGCCGCCAACCTGCAGTCGCACCTGTCGAGCAACGTGAACAACGTCGCCCAGAAGGCCGCGATCGCCGCACTCAACGGCCCCCAGACCGAGGCCGAGCAGTTCCGCGAGGCGTTCGACCGCCGTCGCCGCCTGATCGTGTCGGAGCTGTCGAAGATCGACGGACTCGTCGTGCCCAACCCGCTCGGCGCGTTCTACGTCTACCCCGACGTGCAGGGTCTGCTCGGCCGCACCTGGGGCGGCACGACGCCGACCACTTCGCTCGAACTCGCCGACCTCATCCTCGAGCAGGCAGAGGTCGCCGTGGTTCCCGGCGAGGCGTTCGGTCCCTCCGGCTACATCCGCATGTCGTACGCGCTCGGCGACGACCAGCTCCTCGAGGGCGTGCAGCGCCTGCAGCGTCTGTTCGCCTGAGTCGCACTCCCACTCTGCCGCGACACCCGGGACCCCCTCACTCCACATGGATGTGAGGGGGTCTCGGCGTCATGGCCGGACTCGATGATCAGAGTCCCGCTCGCGCTCATTCCTCGTCGTGGAATCCGATCAGCCAGCGGATGCCGTAGCGATCGATGACCGTGCCGTCGTAGTCGCCCCAGGGGCGCTTCTGCAGGGCGTCGATCACGCGACCGTCCGAGGCCAGCTGGTCGTACCAGCTGGTCCGCGTCGAGGCATCCGCGGTGCCGAGCAGCGACAGGAACATCCCGCTCATCTGCACCGCGTCGTCGTCGGCTCCGGCATCCGCACCCGCGAGCCCGACCGGCCCCGCGAGTTGGCCGTGTGCGATCGCATCTCCCGGCCCGTCGTGTCGTCCGGCGCCGGCGTAGTCGAGGAGTTGAAGCTCACCCCCGAAGACCGAACGGTAGTGCTCCAGCGCTTCGGCTGCGTTCCCGGGGAACAGAAGGTAGGGGATCGGTCCGCTCATGCCGCGAGTGTACGGCGAACGGGCGACGTTGTCAGTCGGGCACGGCGCTGCGATAGCGCCGGGGCTTGCCCTCGCCGAGGTCGATCAGGCGCTCGACCTGCCGCAGCTCGATCTCGACCCCGAGCAGCGCGTCCAGCGCCACGCGGATGGCGGGCTCGTCTCCGCCGACGATCACGGCGTGCACGCGACCGGAGGCAGCCTGCTCGATCGACCACCCCTGGGCACCGCGTGCCTGCAGATGCTGCGTGAGCTCGACACAGGGAACGAGAGTGCCGTCGCCGGCCCGGAACCGCGTGTTCTGGCGCCCCTCGAGGTCGGCGATGCCGAGCACCCCATCGTCGAGGTGCACCAGGCGCCCGTAGTCGCCCGTGCGGTACCTCACCAGCGGCAGCAGGGGGTTCTCTCCCGCGGTCACGACGATCTCGCCCATCTCGCCGAGAGGCAGCGCGACCTCGCGCCGGGGATCCCACACCTCGACGTGCACGCGGCGATCGAGCACCCGGAACGGCTCGTCATCGGTGCGCGCGGCGATCGGGCGCGTCTCGTGCAAGCCGTACACGTCGACCACGGGACACTCGAACGCCGCGTGGAGTCGTGCACGCAGCGCAGCCGACAGCGCCATCGCGCCGGAGAAGACCACGGCGGGATGCAGCACGGCGTCGAGTCCGGCGTCGAGCAGCTCGGCGAGGCTCGTCGGGTGTCCGCTGAGGATCTGCGGGTCCGCCTCGGCCAGAAATCGGGCGCGGGCATCGAGACCGCTCCACGCCGTCGGATGCAGATTGAGCCGCGCCATCGCCCGGTGTGCGAAGCTCGAGATCGTGGACACGTAGGTGAAGGCCTGACGCTGGAAGACGAGGTTCGCCACCGCCACCCGCTCGCCGTCGGCCGTCACCGTGGCCCCCGCAGACGCCGCGAGCGCGACGAGCAGGTGGAAGCCGCGCGCGACCTCCTCGACGTCATCGGGGATGAGCAGCGCCGCGCCCGTCGAACCGGAGCTCGTGCCGTGCAGCATCCGGGAGAGATCCGCATCGAGCGGCACGAACGCCGCGAGGTCGTCGACGAGGTCCGACCGCGAGATCGTGGGGAAGTCGTCGAGCGCGGCATCTGTCGGCATCCCGCGATACCGCAGCGTGCGTCGCGCGGCGGCGAGATGATCGACCAGCCAGCCATCGGTCGAGAGCGGATGCCGCACCCGCTGCACCTGTTCTGCGGTGAGGCGGTCGCCCGTGGCATGCGTCCAGTGCGGAGCGTCGGGATGCTCCCGCCAACGGGTCAGTCGAGCAGTGCCTGCGGCGTCGATCGTCGGCCAGCGCTCGGCATCGGAGAGCACCGCGGCCTCCCCCGGTGCGTATTCGGCGAGCGCGAGCGCCCCTCGGAGGTCGGGGTCACTCACTGGAGTACCTCGCAGCCGCCTCCTTGCGGCGTGCCTCTGCGAGCTTCCGAGCGATCTCGGCCCTGTGCCGGTGCCCCTCGAATGCCTCGGCGAGCGCCCGGTTGCGGGCGAGCGAGTCGCAGGCCGCCAGCAGGGAGGCGGCGGTCGCGGCATCCTCGCCTGCCGGAAGGAACCCGCACCAGAGCAGGAACGTGCGCGCGGCTTCGGTGCGCCGTTCATCGTCTGAGGTCCAGTCCGACGGCGACGCGACCGGGGCCACGCGCAGTGCGAGCGCGTCGACCGCGAGGGCGGCCCAGCCGCTCGCGAGTGCCGGCTCGAGCGGCTCGAGGACGTCTTCGCTGGCGACGAGCCACAGGCCGATCGCGGCACCCTGGCGCACGCGCGGGTCTTCGTCGAATGCCGAAGCGCTGATCTGCCCGCCCAGGATGTCTCCGGCGAGCGCTCGCAGCGAGATGCGCTCATCGAGGAACTCCTGAGGGATGCGGGAGATCCGCGTCGCGACGGACTCCAGCGACGGCCCCGGCCTCGCGCGAGCCCAGGCCGCAGCCTCTCCGTCCGAGCGCTCGCTCCAGGCGGCGAGCAGCGCCTCGGTGTCAGCCATGCAGCGCCGCCGCCAGAGCCGCGCACGCAGCCGGTGCATCGGCCATCGTCCGGAGGTACACCACGTCGTAGCCGTCGCGCTCGGCGAGCGTCGCGACCTGGCGTCGGGGGTCCATGAGCACGAGCGTACCCGTCGTGAGCACCTCGCGAACGGTCCTGGCGACGCCGGCGTACGGTTCGTTGCCCACCCCGAACATCGATACGAGTCCGTCGTCCGACAGCACCACCACATGACGGGGCGCGTCTTCTGCTGCCGCGGGAAGACCGGCGTATCTGGCGGAGTACAGGTCGAGCGGGAACGACGTCGATCGACCGAAGAACAGCGAGATCGCGGCGATGATCTCAGACGGATCGCGGCCGAAGCGCGGCATCCCCGCCACGTCTCCGGTTCCCGAGAAGCTGGTCACTCTGACCCTGCCACCGCCGCGGAGGATCGACAGCGCGAGGATCGTCCCCGCGAGCACCGCGGGTGAGCCCTGTCGCGGATGTGCCATGGAACCCGAGGAGTCGATGTAGAGGTCGAGTTCGAGACTCGTCTCCTGCACGAGGGGCTCGTCGGCGAGCTCTGAACGCCGGCGTGTGGTGACGCCGGGGATCACAGTGCCCGAGCGCATCGTCAACGGCCAGTCGAGGTCGGCGAGCGCATCGCCCACCTCCCACAGTTCGACAGGACCGGGGATGCCGCCGACCGGCCTCATGGGTGCGGGGCGGGTGTAGGGGCGCACCCACCGGGCCGCCTCGTTGCGGTACCAGGCCGAGAGCACGGCGTCCTCACCGCTCTCCCGATAGAGCGAGAGCGTCCGCGCGATCGTCAGACGCTGGCCGTCCTTGCCGGAACCCGCATCCGATGCGTCATCTGCAGCGTCCTCGCCTTCGGGGTCGAGCACCATGCCCGGATGCCGAGGCAGGTCGTCTCGCAGGCGCTGGTCGGCGAGGATGCGGCCGAGCTCCTCGGCCGTCGCCGGCGCGTCGTCGACACCGCATCCGCTGACCGGCTCGCCGGCACCGCTCTCAGCAGCACCCTCGAGCTCGGCCAGGTACGGCGCGGCGACCACGCCGAAGCGGGCGGCACCCGACACCGGGTCGGTGCTGAAGGTCCGCACGGCGTCGGCGATGAAGGCCGCGTCGACGGCGGGGTTGGTGGCGGTCGCGCCGGCGAGCTCGGCAGCCACCCGCGCGCTCTCCGCCTGTGCCGCACGCAGCAGTCGCTCCTTCTCACGGTGCTTCTCGGGGATCCGGCTCAGCGGCACGAGGTTCGTGTGCGCGAGAGCCCGCGCCGGCCGCGGAGGCGGGTCGAGCTCGCAGAGGGTGCCGGACGGCAGCTGCCACAGCAGCTCGTACGCTCGGCAGTACACCCACCAGAGGCGGTCCGTGCTTCCCTGGGGTGCCGGGTAGAGCGCTCGACCGAGGCGCACGATGCCGAGATCACGCGTGGCGGTGCCCGCACTCCGCTGCTCGGCCCGCTGCAGCTGCGCGAGCCGCGTGTTGACCAGCAGATCGCTCCACAGGTTCGACAGCCGCCGCGCTCCCTCCCCCGGATTCGGGCGCAGCGACACGGCGGCGATCGCCTTCGCCATCTGATGGTCGATCTTGAGCGAGTCGATCCGCGTGCTGGGGGCGAGCACGTGGTGGCCGATCTCGTGGGCGAACATGCTCCACAGCTCATCGGCCAGGCCGCGCTCGGCCAGGTAGCGAGGGTCGACGGTCACCGACGGCGGAAACGAGAACCAGGCCGGCGCACCGTGCTCGTCGGCTGCGCCCGGACGCACCGCCGGATCGTCGAGCCGCACCCGCCAGAGATCCAGAGCCCGTTCCCACGCCGCGCGGGCATCGTTGGTGAGCGGCACCCGATCGACAGGAGCCTTCACTCCTGCTCCCGCACATGCACCCAGGCGAGATGGGTGTCGGGTCCGATGACGATGCTCACCCCGTCGTCGCGGGTATGCACCTCGCTGGGCGCCTCGGAGAGCACGGAGAGACGCGCACCCCAGACGTCGCTGTCGAGTCGCCACCACGAACCCGCGACGAGGATCGCGAAGGCTCCGGCGTCCGCCAGAGTGTCGACGCGTTCGGGAGGCCGGATCCAGGCGCCCCCGATTCCGCGGAACCCCCCGACAGCGAGCACATACCCGCGCTGGTCGGCGCGACCGGGCCACCAGAAGCGATCCTTCCGCTGCCTGCGACGGAATTCGTCGAGCACGTCGACGCCGAGTCCGAGCGTCGCCGCAGCGGCCAGACGTTGCTCGGGGGTGTCGAGATGCTCGAGCCGATCAAGTGCGTCGACGCGCAGACCGAGAGCGCCCGACCGCCACGCGGCGACCGACACGAGATCGAGCGCCCGGTCGCGGTCGGTCGCCGCCGCCGGATCCTGCGCCAGTCCCGCGGCGAGCGCCCTGGCGAACAGCAGCGGAGTGCCGTGCGCGACCCGCACCGAGGTCGACGCCAGCGCGGTGTCGAGTCCGGCGGCGGAGAGATCGGGCAGGTCAGCGGGAGGGAACGGAGCCGGCGCATTCGCCAGCTGCACGGGGATGCGATTCACCCGCGCAGCTCCTGCCAGCGCACATACGCCGTGTACCGCTGATGCAGATACTTCAGCGCGATCACGTCGTCGAAGTCACGACCGTAGAGCTTGCCCACCGTCGCGATCCGGCGCAGCTGGGCCTCGACGGCGGTGATGCGGCGGGATGCCTCGAGCGCCGGGAGGCCATCGAGCCCGCGGTCGAACTCGCTGAGCAGGGCAGCGACCGCATCGTCGGCGTCGCGCCCGAGGGCGTCGTATTGGCGGCATGACTGCGTGAACAGGTCGGCCAGCCAACTCACCGTGTCGGTGCTGAGCTCGCGCTCCGCCCCGACATCGAACCGCGGATGTGTGGCGTTCGGCAGCAGCTTTCCGCGGAGCACGAACGGCAGCACCGCCGCGACGTCATCGATTTCGACGGCATCCGCACCCCGGAACCACGCGATCGCCTTCGCGTAGATGATGAGCGTCTGCAAGGCGCGCACCGACACGCCGTTGCGGGTCTGCGCGCCGAGGTCGATCTCGAGGTCGGCGCCGCTGTTCGCCTCGATCACCTCGCCGACCCGGCCGCCCGCGGTGGTCACCACGTCTTTCGTGCGGTATTCGAAGCGGCGCCCGCCGTGCTGCACGAACTCGAAGTGGCTGAGGAAGAATCGCAGGCGCTCGCGCACGGCATCCGGAATCGGCACCGCGCGGATCTGCGCGCGCATCTCGGTCTGCTCGGCCGAATCGAAGGTCAGCTCGGCGGGCACATGCTCCTCGGGCTTCTCCCCCGCCTCGACGCGGGTGATCAGCTCATCGAAGAATCGGCTGTTGAATCCGGCCGCCTGCACCGTGACGTCCATCCGGTCGCGAAGGGCTTGGATCACGGGGAAGGTACCGCCGCCCGCATCGTCGTTGGCCGTGAAGAACCAGCTCTCCACACCGCCGTCCGGCGCGGTGCGGCGCATCTGGTCGTGGCTCTCGACATACCCCTCGGCCACCATGGTGAGCAGCGCCGACTGGGTCTTGGTGGGGATGCGGTTGTACTCGTCGATGATCTTGACGGGCAACCCGAGCCAGTCGCGCCAGGCGATGCGGATGTCGGTGAGACGCTCGGCGGCGACCAGGTCGCGAGGAAGAGGGATGCCCACGAGGTCGCTGACCGTCAGCTGCGGCTGCCCCTGCTGCACGCTGCGCCGCACGTCGTCGGAGGCGGTGCCGGCCAGCACGCCCATGAGCACGGCGACCGTCGTCTTGCCGCGCCCCGGACCTCCGATGAGCAGGCACTTGCCCCCGACAGCGAAGGTGAGCAGCGGCACGAGGACGTTCGACGAGAACGACGCCTGCGTCGGGAGGGACACCGCGGCGCCGGCATCCCCCAGCCCGATCGACAGCGGCTCTCCGTGCGAGAACTCCATGTCGTAGTAGGGCGAGATGACTGCGCGGTTGACGATCCAGTAGTAGACCTGGCGCAGCTTCTCATCCAGCGGCACCGTGCTGCGCGCGGCCGGGCGGAAGAGATCCTCGGCTGTCAGAGACTCGACGCCGTGGCCGCTGCCGGGGTTCGTGGGTGAGGCGGACACTCGGTTCCAGCGGTCGGGCATGCGATCATCCTAACGATGTCGATCGGGCGTTCTGCTGGAGCGCCCGCTGCTCGTCGAGGGGCCGAGCTTCGAGCGGAAGGGCGAAGCTCAGGTGCTCGGCGAGGAGCGGTGCGAGCGCGGATGCCGCGGCGTCGACCCGTCTCGAGACATCGCCATGCACCTCGAGCCATGGCACGTCCTGCGCGGCGAGCACGTCGCGGAAACGCTGTTGCATGTCGTGACGGATGTGCTCGCCGTCGCGCAGGCCGTCCTGCTCGAAGGGGATCTCGTCGCCGGTGAGCACGTAGAGGAGCGGCGGGTGCGCGGCTGCCGCCTCATGCAGGCGCGGCGCCACCGCGCCGACGTAGCGCTCATGCCACAGTGCCGTCGCGAGCACATCGGTGTCGCACACGAGCACCGGCACCGGTACCTGCCTGAGCGCCTGCTGCTCGAGGGCGATCTGCCGGTCGACGATGAGGTCGAACTCATCGCTGCGCCACGGCGCGCTCAGCCCGCCCTCGCGGATGACGGAGTGCTCGCGGCCGTACTCCGGCACCCAGAGCGTGCCCAGCCGATCGGCGAGCGCTTCGGCGAGAGTCGTCGAGCCGGTGGATTCCGCGCCCAGCACCACCACGCGCGCGGTCAGCCATGCGCGCACGGCCGGTGCGAGCTCATGCCAGTTGCCGGCGACGTCGGCACGGATCGCCGTGCCGGAGACGGGATTGATCCGGCGGCCCTCGTCGATCTGCACCCAGCGCGCGTCGAGGCTCCTGGCCAGTTCGCCGCCATACGAGTCGCACGAGAAGACCGTGTCGACCGGGCCGTCGAGCAGCGAGGCGATCAGCGCCATGTGCTCGTCCCACGCTGCCTGCGACTCGAAGTCGACCGGGGCGTCGTCCATCGCCGCGACGACGCGCGCGCCGGGGTGCGACTCGCGGATCCAGCTCGCGCGCACCTCCAGCGGGATCGACTCCACCGACGCGCCCAGCACCTGCACGGTGACCCGGTCGCTGTCGCGCTGCGCCCGACGGATCAGGTGCGAATGCCCGCTGTGAAAGGGATAGAACTTGCCGAGGACGAGACCGTGTCCGCTCATGCGCCTCACCTCACGCTCGGGCGGACGCCGCGACCGCAGGGGTCTCGCGGTCGGCGACGGCCGCCTGACGCCACGAGCGGTAGCCGATCACGCACAGGGCGATGAAGAGCACGTACAGCGCCGCGATGACCCAGAGACCCGCGGCGATCGAGAGGCCGACGAAGGCGATGTCGACGCAGATCCACACGAACCAGTTCTCGATCCACTTGCGGTTCAGCATGTACTGCGCCACGAGACTCGCCGCAGTGGTCGCCGCATCGGCGATCGCGACCTGCGAGTCGGTGAACGTCGTGAGCACCCACACCAGCACGGCCGTGCCCGCGACCGCGGCGAGAGCCAGCCATGGCCATGCCCGACGCGGCGTGTTGACGACATACGTGCGACTCTGCTCCGCACCGCGCGTCCATCGCCACCACCCATGCAGACCCATCAGCAGGTAGACGACCTGGAGGGCCGATGTCGCGTACAGCCCCGCGCCGATGAAGACGACGAACAGCACCACGTTGTTGGCGATGCCGATCGGGTAGTTCCAGACGTTACGGCGGCCCGCGAGCCACACGCAGACCGCGCCCGTGATGAAGCCGAGAACCTGAGGCCACTCGGCCTGGAGCCACTCGAACACGGGCCGCTACAGTTCGACGCCGAGAAGCACGGGCTCCGGCTGCAGCACGAGCCCGAACTCCGCATGGACGCGGCTCTGGATGAAGCGGGCGAGCTCTGAGACCTCGGCGGCCGTCGCGCCGCCGCGGTTGGTGAGGGCGAGGGCGTGCTTGGTAGAGACGGATGCCCGTGACCTCGGCAGCTTGAAACCCTTGCGGATCCCGGCCTGCTCGATCAGCCAGGCGGCACTCACCTTCACGTCGGGCGCTTCTGGCTTCGCGGCGGGAACATAGCCGTCGTACGAGGCGAGGGGGATCACCGTGACGGTGTCGAGGTCAGGGGTCACCGGCCACCGCGGGCACTCGGGCGGAAGGGCGCGGGCGACGACCTCGGGCACGATCGCATTCTGGAAGAACGAGCCGACGCCGTGCGTGTCGGGGTCGTTCTCATCGAGCAGCATCCCCTTCGACGCGCGCGTGGCGAGGATCCGCTCCCGCACCCACGTGAGCGGCACAGGGGCGTCGGAGTCGAGCCCCAGCGCCCTGCGCAGCTGCTCGCCGCGGACGACGCGCTCCTCGGCGACGAGAAGATCGACCGTGACCGACAGGATGACGGCACGGCGCTGCGGCACACCGCCGTAGTGATGCTTGAGCACGGAGGTTCGGAACCCGAGCCCGAGCTCGGATGCCGGGACGACCGACACCTCGCCCGTCGCCTCGTCGATGAGCTCGACCTCGACCAGGGTCTCTTGGATCTCCTGACCGTACGCACCGATGTTCTGCACCGGCGAGGCGCCGACGGTGCCCGGAATTCCGCTCATCGCCTCGAGTCCGGCATACCCGTGCTCGACGGCGTAGGCGACGAGATCGTCCCAGCCGTGCCCCGCCTGCACACGAAGGCGGATGCGTCCGGCATGCGGCGACGGGAGCTCCTCGATGCCGCGGGTGAGGATCCGGATGACGGTTCCCTCGAACGGTTCGTCACCGATGAACAGGTTGGAGCCGCCGCCGAGGACGAACCACTCGTCGCCGCGTGACCACACGTCGGTGAGCGCATCGACCAGCTCGGCGGAGGTCGACGCCTCGAGCATCCGCTCGGGGGCCCCACCCGTTCGGAGGGTCGTGAGAGTGGCCAGCTTGAGCGGCTCGACCTCGCGCACCACGCCGTCGCCCATCAGGAGGCGACGCGCAGCTGCGCCTTGACGAGGACCGTCGTCTCGCCGAACGTGACCTTGAGGTCGATGCGCGTCGATTCCTCATCGACGGCGCCGACGGTGGCGACGACGTGAAGGTCGGCTCCGTCTGCGGGGTCGACCACGACCGGCTTGGTGAATCGCACGCCGTAGTCGAGGATGCGGGTGCCCGGTTCGAGGGCCGCGACGACCACCGACGAGGCGATGCCCATCGTGAGCATGCCGTGCGCGAGGACGCCGGGCAGACCCACCTCGGCGGCGATGTCGTCACGGTAATGGATCGGGTTGAAGTCGCCCGACGCTCCCGCGTAGCGCACCAGCGACTCGCGGGTGATGTGCACCGTGCGCTCTGCGACGACGTCTCCGACAGCGAACGACATCACTCTGCTCCTTCTTCGGCGCCGACCAGCAGCACGCTGGTGGCGGTGACGACGTGCTCGCCGGCGGCATCCGTGATCTCTGCCGCGCTGGTGATCATGGCGTTGCCACCCATCATGCGGATGGCGGTCACGCGCAGCCGGCCGGTGAGCTCGTCGCCCGCCACGATCGGGCGCGAGTAGGCGAACTTCTGCTCGGCGTGGATCGTGCGCGCCAGCACGATGCCCGAGTCCGGTTCGGCGAGCAACTGCTGCAGCGTGAGATCCTGAATGACCATCGCGAAGGTGGGCGGCGCCACGACATCGGCGAAACCGGCCGCACGCGCAGCCTCGACGTCGGTGTGCTGCGGAGCGTCGGCGAAGACCGCGCGCGCGAACTCGCGCACCTTCTCGCGACCGACGAGATAGGGGGACGTCGGCGGGAACTCCCGGCCGAGAAGATCTTGGTTCACTGCCACCCCTCGATCCTACGTTCTCGGTCGTGGAGCTCGGTGACCGAAGGCCGGTTCAAAAGCTGCTCAGTCCTTCTTCTTGCGTCCCTTGATCGCCTTCATGGCCATCTGCACGGCGATGACCACGAGGTATGCCGCGAACAGCATGTTGCCGACCTGCGGGTCGATCAGCGTGGCCAACCACGCGCCGAGCGCGGTGGTGGTGCACGCTGACACTCCGACGAGCGCCGCGGCCACGAGGTCGACGTTGCGGTTGCGCAGGTTGCCGATCGTGCCGGAGATCGCGGTGGGGATCATCATGAGCAGCGACGTGCCCTTGGCGACGAGGTCGCTGGTGCCGAATGCGAGCATCAGGATCGGCACGACGATCACGCCTCCGCCGACCCCGATGAGCCCTGCCAGAATGCCGGTGGCGACGCCGACCAGCACGAGGGCGATCCCGTTGAGCAGCTGCAGCTCGAACTGCGCGTCTCGCGAGGGGATGACCAGGAACAGGCTGACGATGACGACGACGAGGAAGCCGACGAAGAACCAGCGCAGCACGGTCTGCGAGATCTTCGGCAGCATCCGGGTGCCGATCTGCGCGCCGACGACGGAGCCGGCGGCGAGGATCAGCGCGGGGATCCAGGCGACCGATCCGTTGATCGCGTACGAGATGACGCCGACCGTCGCGGTCGGGACGATCGCGGCGAGCGACGTGCCGGCACCGAGCCGCTGGTTGAAGTGCAGGAAGAGCACGAGCAGCGGAACGATCACCGTGCCGCCGCCGACGCCGAAGAGGCCGGAGAGGAGGCCCGCGATCAGGCCGATGCCGATGAATGCCGTATAGGCGCGAGGCCCTCTGCTCAGGGTCTCTGCATCAGTCACCGGATCAGCCTACTCGCAGGCGACCTCCCCCAGTCGCGCCGCACCACGGGGGCCCTCGTCCCGACCGCCGCGCGAAGGATCCCCCCTGGGACCCGGTCTCCTCCTGTGCGACACTGGATCGCATCAGACGGCGTCGTCGATGACCCGGATCGAAGGAGATCTCATGGTGCGCAGTTCCTATCCCGATGTCGAGATCCCGGCGGTCTCGATCCACGACTTCCTGTTCGGCGATGTCGAGGACGACCGCCTCGACGCGATCGCGATCGTCGACGGTGTCAGCGGTGCCACCACGACCTATCGCCAGCTGATCGCACAGATCGACCTGTTCGCGGGCGCCCTCGCCGCACGTGGAGTGGGCGTCGGAACGAAGGTGGGCGTGTTGTGCCCCAACATCCCTGCCTTCGCGACGGTCTTCCACGGCATCCTGCGCGCAGGGGCGACGGCCACCACGATCAATTCCCTCTACACACCCGATGAGATCGCGACTCAGCTGACGGATGCCGAGGCGACATGGCTCATCACCGTCTCACCGCTGCTTGCCGGGGCGAAGGCGGCAGCCGCGGCTGTGGGCCTCGACGACGACCACGTCATCGTCCTCGACGGCGCCGACGGGCATCCGTCGCTGCCCGCCCTGCTCGGCGAGGGGCGCACTGCACCCGAGGTGAGCTTCGATCCGGAGACACATCTCGCGGTGCTCCCGTACTCCTCAGGCACCACCGGTCGTCCCAAGGGCGTCATGCTCACGCACCGCAACCTGATCGCCAATGTCAGCCAGTGCCGCTCCACGATCTCTCTCGGTGACGACGACCGCGTGCTCGCCGTCCTGCCCTTCTTCCACATCTACGGCATGACGGTGCTTCTGAACTTCGCGCTGCGTCAGCGCGCGGCCCTGGTCACGATGCCCAGGTTCGATCTCACGGACTTCCTTCGGGTCGTCCAGGAGCACCGGACCAGCTGGGTCTTCATCGCGCCGCCGATCGCCGTCGCCCTCGCGAAGCACCCGCTCGTCGACCAGTACGACACCTCGGCGATCAAGGTCATCTTCTCCGGGGCCGCTCCCCTCGACGGCGGCCTCGCGTCTGCGGTCGCTGATCGCCTCGGCTGCACGGTGTGCCAGGGGTACGGCATGACCGAGACCAGCCCGGTGACCCATGCGATCCCCTACGACCGACCGGACATCGACCGGTCGTCGGTCGGCATGCTGCTCGCAAACACCGAGGCGCGGCTCGTCGCAGAGGACGGCACCGACGTCGATGCGCCGGACGAGGGCGCCAGCGAGCCGGGGGAATTGCTGATCCGCGGACCCCAGGTGATGGCCGGCTACCTGAACAGACCCGACGCGACGGCCGAGATGCTCGATGCCGACGGCTGGCTGCACACCGGCGACGTCGCGACAGTGACGCACGACGGCATCTTCCGCATCGTCGACCGGCTCAAGGAACTCATCAAGTACAAGGGCTACCAGGTCGCGCCGGCGGTTCTCGAAGCGGTGCTGCTCGAGCATCCGTCCATCGCCGATGCGGCTGTCATCGGCGTGCCGGACGCCGATGGACAGGAGGTCCCGAAGGCGTTCGTGGTGCTGCAGCAGGGAGCGGAACTCGATGCGGATGCCGTGATGGCACACGTCGCCGCGCACGTCGCACCCCATGAGAAGGTGCGACAGGTCGAGTTCATCGACACGATTCCGAAATCGGCATCCGGAAAGATCCTGCGCAAGGATCTGCGCACGCGCTGATCCCCGCGCCCGGAGACGAAGAAGCCCGCCGTCCCTTTCGGGGCGGCGGGCTTCTTGGAACGAGCGAGGTGCTTACTCGGACTTCTTCTCGACAGCGTCCTCGGCGGCAGCCTCGGCTGCCTCTCCCTCGGCCTGCGACTCGGCGCCGGCGTCGGTGGTCTCCTCGACGGGAGCCTCCTCAGCGGGAGCCTCCTCGACGACCTCGGCGGGCTTCTCAGCCTTGGCAGCCTTCTTGGTGGACTTCGCCTTGGGGGTGACGGGCTCGAGAACGAGCTCGATCACTGCCATGGGGGCGTTGTCACCCTTGCGGTTGCCGACCTTCGTGATGCGGGTGTAGCCACCCTCACGGTCTGCGACGAGCGGGGCGATCTCGGTGAAGAGCACGTGTCCGGCGTCCTTGTTGGAGCGCAGCACGGTCATCGCACGACGACGCGCGTTCAGGTCGCCGCGCTTGCCGAGCGTGATGAGACGCTCCGCGAGCGGACGCAGGCGCTTGGCCTTGGTCTCGGTCGTCTTGATCGACTTGTGGATGAAGAGCTGCGCCGCCATGTTGGCAAGCAGCAGGCGCTCGTGTGCGGGGCCGCCTCCGAGGCGGGGACCCTTAGTGGGCTTGGGCATAATCGTCTAACTCCTGGTCAGAAAGGTCGGGTTTCAGAAGGACTCGTCTTCGCTGCCGCCGTAGAAGTGGGCGCCGTCGAAACCGGGCACCGAATCCTTGAGCGACAGACCGAGCGAGATGAGCTTGTCGCGCACCTCGTCGACCGACTTCTGGCCGAAATTGCGGATGTTCATGAGCTGCGTCTCCGACAGGGCGACGAGCTCGGAAACAGTGTTGATGCCCTCACGCTTCAGGCAGTTGTAAGAGCGGACCGAGAGGTCGAGGTCCTCGATCGGCATCGACAGCTCGCTGGAGTTCACTGCCTCCACCGGTGCCGGGCCGATCTCGATGCCCTCAGCCTCGACGTTCAGCTCGCGAGCGAGACCGAACAGCTCGGTGAGCGTCTTCGCAGCCGACGCGACAGCGTCGCGGGGGCTGATGGCGGACTTGGTCTCGACGTCGAGGACGAGCTTGTCGAAGTCGGTGCGCTCACCCGCACGGGTGGCGTCGACGCGGTAGCTGACCTTGAGAACCGGCGAGTAGATCGAGTCGATCGGGATCTGACCGGCCTCGGCGTACTCGTTGCGGTTCTGCGTCGCCGAGACGTAGCCACGGCCACGCTCGATCGTGAGCTCGAGCTCGAACTTCGCGGTCTCGTTGAGCGTCGCGATGACGAGCTCGGGGTTCTGGACCTCGACACCGGCCGGAGCCGAGATGTCAGCGGCGGTCACTTCGCCCGAACCGGTCTTGCGCAGGTAAGCAGTGATGGGCTCGTCGCGCTCCGACGAGACCACGAGCTGCTTGATGTTGAGGATGATCTCGGTGACATCCTCCTTCACGCCGGGGATGGTGCTGAACTCGTGCAGCACGCCGTCGATGCGAACGCTGGTGACCGCGGCGCCGGGGATCGACGACAGCAGGCTGCGACGAAGCGCATTGCCGATCGTGTATCCGAAGCCGGGCTCCAGAGGCTCGATGATGAACCGGCTACGGTTCTCGACGATCTTTTCCTCGGTCAGTGTGGGACGCTGTGCAATAAGCACTCTGTGTTCCTTTCGATCACATGCCCGCTATATGACATGTGGTGGGGTGAGGTTTTGAGTTTTGGGAGTCGATGCCCGCGCTGGCGGGCGTCGAGCCGCTCGGCCCCGAAGGACCGAGCGGCTCAACAAGCCGGATCAGACGCGGCGGCGCTTCGGCGGGCGGCAACCGTTGTGCGCCTGCGGGGTGACGTCCTGGATCGAGCCGACCTCGAGGCCGGCGGCCGTCAGCGAACGGATCGCGGTCTCGCGACCCGAGCCCGGTCCCTTGACGAAGACGTCGACCTTCTTGACGCCGTGCTCCTGCGCCTGACGGGCAGCCGACTCGGCGGCCAGACCAGCGGCGTAGGGGGTCGACTTGCGCGAGCCCTTGAAGCCCACGCCACCCGACGATGCCCAGCTGATGACAGCGCCGGACGGGTCGGTGATCGAAACGATGGTGTTGTTGAACGTCGACTTGATGTGGGCATGGCCCAGCGCGATGTTCTTCTTTTCCTTGCGGCGCGGCTTGCGCGCGGCGGCCTTGGGTGCAGCCATGAAAGTGTTCTCCTAGTCCCTGGGGGCCGCGCTTAGCGGGCCTTCTTCTTGCCTGCGACGGTGCGCTTCGGGCCCTTGCGGGTACGGGCGTTGGTCTTGGTGCGCTGACCACGGACCGGGAGGCCACGACGGTGGCGGACGCCCTCGTAGGAGCCGATCTCGACCTTGCGGCGGATGTCTGCTGCGACCTCGCGGCGCAGGTCACCCTCCACCTTGTAGGTGCCTTCGATGTAGTCGCGGAGGGCGATCAGCTGGTCATCGCTGAGGTCCTTCACGCGGATGCTCTCGTCGATCTCCGTAGCCTTGAGGATCTCGACCGAGCGGGTACGGCCCACGCCGTAGATGTAGGTAAGGGCGATCACCACGCGCTTATCGCGCGGGATGTCAACGCCGGCAAGACGTGCCATGCGGTTCTCCTGAGTGTTGTGGAGGTATGGAGCAGGATCGGTGCTCGGGCCTCCGCCCCGAGGTGTCCCCCACTCTCGTGGGATCTGATCCTGCCGTTGTGTGTATTGAGTTGTGAGTCAGCTCCGAAGAGTCCGCCGGCCAGGCCGACGGGCGCTCAGCCCTGGCGCTGCTTGTGGCGCGGGTTGCTCTTGCAGATGACCATGACGCGGCCGTGGCGGCGGATCACCTTGCAGTGATCGCACATGGGCTTGACGCTGGGGTTGACCTTCATGATGTTTCCTATTCGCTGTCTTCACCGGGCAGGCTGAGTGCCTGGGGTGTTACTTCTCGACCGATCAGCGGTAGCGGTAGACGATTCGTCCACGGGTGAGGTCGTAGGGGCTGAGCTCCACGACGACACGGTCTTCGGGGATGATGCGGATGTAGTTCTGCCGCATCTTGCCTGAGATCGTTGCAAGGACCTTGTGTCCGTTGGAGAGCTCAACGCGGAACATCGCGTTGGGCAGAGCCTCGGAGATCACGCCCTCGATCTCGATGACACCGTCTTTCTTAGCCATAGCCTCGCTGACGCTTCTGCAGACCGGTCGATCTGCGGTGGGTGATGGGATTGCGGTGCTTCTTGCCGATTCAGACACGCCGAATCAAGGCGCAAGGCACCAAGGATCTATGTTATCCGACAACGGGAGTTCCGGCAACCTGGCCAGGATGCCGGAACTCCCGTTGTGCGACTGACGCGGATCAGCCGAGGATCTTGGCGAACTCCGTGGCGATCTCGCTGTTGTCGATGCGGGTGCCGTTGATCTCGACGGTCGGGGTTCCCGAGATCTCGTGCGCCTTGGTCTGGGAGTCGGCGAACTTGTTGTAGGTGCCGTCGGCGATGCAGTCCGCCGCGGCCCCCGCTCCTGCCTGCTCGGCGAGGGCGCTCAGCTCCTCAGCGCTGAGTCCGGCGGAGTTCTCCTCGGGCTGGTTCGCGAACAGCAGGTTGAAGTAGTCCAGAGTGGCGTCGGGAGCCTCTGCGGCGACGCAGTACATCGAGCCGGCCGACAGCGAGGAGAACTCCCCGGTCGTCGAGAGCCTGTTGAGGATCGACACGGGGTGGATGTTGAGCGTGATCTTGTCATCAGCGGCTGCTGCCTGCAGCTGCTCGCCGTAGGCGTCCTCGAACTGTCCGCACACGGGGCACATGAAGTCGACGTAGGTGTCGATCTCGTCCTCGCCGGAGCCGAACGAGATGGCCCCGGTCTCCTCGTTGACGATGGAGCTCTGCGGGGCGGTGCCGGGGTCGGTGGCCTGGTTGTTCAGGGACACGACGACGAAGGCCAGCACGGCCAGCACGACCACCACTGCCGCCGAGACGCCGATCACGAACCAGTTGGTGTTGCTCTTCGCGGCTGCCATTGCTTTCCGTTTCTGTCGAGGCCCGACGTGGCGGACCCGGCCTGAAGTCTTCGGGTGCATGCGCACCCATACACCCATTGTGCCCGGAGAAACCTATGCGCACGTTGTGATCGCGTGCAGGATCACAGTTCGCGCCGCGTCTGAGGGCGCAGAGAGGTCAGGCGATGGGCGTCGGCGTCACGCCGAAGGACGCGAGGCCTGCCGCTCCCCCGTCGGGGGCGGTGAGCACCCAGATGCCGTCCTCGTGCAGGGCGACGCTGTGCTCCCAGTGCGATCCGTCGGTGCCGTCGACCGTCGAGACCGTCCAGTCGTCGTCCTCGACGAAGGTATCGTCACTGCCGGCGGTCACCATCGGCTCGATGGCCAGCACCAGACCGGGCTTGACCTCTGCACCGGGATCGGGCGTCCGGTAGTTGAAGACGCTCGGAGCCTCGTGCATCTTGCGACCGATGCCGTGGCCGACGTACTCGCGCAGGATGCCGTAGGTCTCCCCCGAGACGGCTGACGGTCCCTGAGCCTCGATGTAACCCTGGATGGCGGCGCCGATGTCACCCAGGTGGGAAGCGGACGCCATTGCGGCGATACCGGCCCACATGGACCCCTCTGTCACGCGCGACAGCTCCTGTCGCTGCGCGACGAGCTCGGGACGCGTGTCATCGGGAACGACCACCGTGATCGCGCTGTCGCCGTTCCACCCTTGGAACTGCGCGCCGCAGTCGATCGACACGATGTCGCCTGCCTGCAGGATCCGCTCGCCGGGGATGCCGTGCACGACCTCCTCGTTGACCGAGATGCACGTGGTGTGCTTGTAGCCGCGAACCAGCTGGAAGTTCGACTCGGCACCACGGGCGAGGATCACGCGGTTGGCCTCGGCGTCGAGCTCGAGGGTCGTGACCCCCGGTCGGATCAACGGCCGGAGGGCGTCCAGCGCCGCGGCAGTGATGAGGCCGGGCTCGACCATCGCTCGCAGCTGAGCCGCATTCTTGTAGATCGACTTGCGGAACATCGCGCGGTGTTCAGGCCGCGAGACGCAGGCCGCGAGCGACGAGAGCCGCGAAGACGCGCTCGGTGATCTCGTCGAGCGAGCCGACGCCGTCGATCCGGTCGACGATGCCACGGGGCCCGTAGACCTCGAGGATCGGGGCCGTCTCGTGCTCGTAGATGTCCAGGCGGTGCGCGATGGCCTCGTCGGTGTCGTCCGAACGGCCCTGCTCGGCCGCACGGAGCTTCAACCGCTCGATGCTCTCCTCGCGGGGAACGTCGAGAAGGATGACGGCGTCGAGCGACTCGCCGCGAGCGGACAGGAACGCGTCGAGATGCTGCACCTGGGCGGCGTTGCGCGGGTAGCCGTCGAGGAGGAAGCCGTTCGCGGCGTCGTCCTGCGACAGGCGATCGCGAACGATCTCGCTGGTCAGCTCGTCGGGAACGAGGTCTCCCTTGTCGAGGACGGCCGTGACCTGCTGGCCGAGCGGCGTGCCCTCTTTGATGTTCGCGCGGAAGATGTCTCCGGTCGAGACGACCGGGATGCCGTACGACTCGGCGATGCGGACACCCTGGGTGCCTTTGCCCGAGCCCTGCGGACCGACGATGAGAAGACGAGCTGATCGAGTCATCGGAGAAGCCCTTCGTAGTGACGCTGCTGCAGCTGGGCGTCGATCTGCTTGACCGTCTCGAGACCGACACCCACGATGATGAGGATCGACGCGCCACCGAACGGGAAGTTCTGGTTGGCGCCGACGGTGGCGAGAGCGATCAGCGGGATCAGCGCGATCAGACCGAGGTAGATCGAACCGGGAAGCGTGATGCGGGTGAGCACGTAGTCGAGGTACTCGGCGGTGGGACGACCGGCACGGATGCCGGGGATGAACCCGCCGTACTTCTTCATGTTGTCTGCGACCTCGACCGGGTTGAAGGTGATCGCGACGTAGAAGTACGTGAAGCCGATGATCAGCAGGAAGTACACCGCCATGTAGATGGGGCTGTTGCCTGTCGTGAAGTTCGCGCTGATCCAGGTCACCCATGCAGCCGGCTCGGAGCCGTCCTGCGGAGTGTTGAACTGCGCGATGAGCGCAGGGATGTACAGCAGCGACGAGGCGAAGATCACAGGGATCACGCCGGCCATGTTGACCTTGATCGGGATGTAGGTGTTGGTGCCGCCGTAGGTGCGACGACCGACCATGCGCTTGGCGTACTGCACCGGGATGCGCCGCTGCGACTGCTCGACGAACACGACGAGCGCCATCACGATGATTCCGACCAGGAGCACCAGGAGGAAGACCTCGAAGCCCTTGCTCTCCCAGATGAGCCACATGGCGCCGGGGAAGGTGGCGGCGATCGAGGTGAAGATGAGCAGTGACATGCCGTTGCCGATGCCGCGCTCGGTGACGAGCTCGGCGAACCACATGATGAGCCCGGTGCCTGCGGTCATGGTCATGATCATGAGCAGCTGGGCCCACCACACGTCGTTGGTGAGGAGGTTCTGGCACGCCGCGATGTCGGTCGTGCCGAAGAGCTGGCCGCTGCGGGCCACGGTCACGAGCGTGGTCGACTGCAGCAGCGCCAGCGCGATCGTGAGGTACCGCGTGTACTGGGTCAGGCGGGCCTGGCCGGCCTGGCCCTCCTTGTGCAGAGCCTCGAAGTGAGGGATCACGACGCGGAGGAGCTGCGTGATGATCGTCGCGGTGATGTACGGCATGACACCGAGCGCGAAGATCGAAAGCTGGAGGAGCGCGCCACCCGAGAACAGGTTGACGAGCCCGAGGAGTCCCTCTGTCCCGGAGTTCAACGCGAGGCACTCCTCGACGTTCGGGAAGTTCACGAACGGAGCAGGCACATTCGAGCCGAGCCGGTAGATGGCGACGATGGCGAGGGTGAAACCGATCTTCCGACGCAGGTCGGGCGTGCGGAAGATCCGCGCGATGGCGCTAAACAAGGACGTCCTCCTGAAAGGTTGCCGATCCCTGAAGGACGGCTGAAAGAACAGGCTAACCCATAAGAGGGGCCGGAGAATCTCCGACCCCTCTCATGAAGTGGTTACTTGACGGATCCGCCGGCCGCCACGATCTTCTGCTCGGCAGAACCCGAGACCTTGTCGACCGCTACGGTGAGCTTCACGGCGATGTCGCCGTTTCCGAGAACCTTGACCTTCTCGTTCTTGCGAACGGCACCCTTGGCGACCAGGTCGCCGATGGTGACGTCGCCACCCTTGGGGTACAGCTCCGCGAGCTTCTCCAGGTTCACGACCTGGTACTCGACGCGGAACGGGTTCTTGAACCCGCGCAGCTTCGGGGTGCGCATGTGCAGCGGCATCTGCCCACCCTCGAATCCGACGCGAACGGTGTTGCGAGCCCTCGTACCCTTGGTACCGCGACCCGCGGTCTTGCCCTTGGAGCCCTCACCGCGACCGACACGGGTCTTCGCGGTGTTGGATCCGGGAACCGGACGCAGGTGGTGCACCTTCAGCACGCCGGGGCGGGATGCCGGAGCATCCTTCTTCGGCGCAGCCTTCTTGGCAGCGGGCTTCTTGACGGCGTCGGCCTTTGCCGAAGACGCCTTTGCAGGTGCCTTCTTGGCGGCGGGCTTCTTCTCGGCTGCGGCCTTGGGAGCGGCAGCCTTCTTCGGGGCCTTCTCGGCCTCGACGGCTTCGTTCTTCTCAGCCATTAGTCGATCTCCTCAACCTTGACGAGGTGGGCGACGGTCTTGACGTAACCGCGCGTCTGCGCGTCGTCGGGGCGAACGGTGCTGTCACCGATGCGCTTCAGACCGAGGCTGCGCAGCGTGTCACGCTGGTTCTGCTTCTCGCTCACCTTGGATTTGACCTGCGTGACCTTCAGGCGCGCAGCCATCAGGCACCTACCTTCTGTGCGGCGATGGCGTCAGCCTCCGCACGGACAAGACGCGCGGGTGCGACCTGGTCGAACTCGAGGCCACGACGTGCGGCGACCGCACGGGGCTCCTCGAGCATCTTCAGGGCCGTCACCGTCGCGTGCACGATGTTGATCGTGTTCGACGAGCCGAGCGACTTCGACAGCACGTCGTGGATGCCGGCGCACTCGAGCACGGCGCGGACGGGACCACCGGCGATGACACCGGTACCGGCAGCGGCCGGACGGAGCAGGACGACGCCTGCTGCGGCCTCACCCTGCACAGGGTGCGGGATGGTGCTGCCGACGCGCGGCACGCGGAAGAAGTTGCGCTTGGCCTCTTCGACACCCTTGGCGATCGCCAGGGGGACCTCGCGAGCCTTGCCGTAGCCGACGCCCACCAGACCGTTGCCGTCACCGACGACCACGAGAGCGGTGAAGCTGAAGCGACGACCACCCTTCACGACCTTCGAGACGCGGTTGATGGTGACCACGCGCTCGAGGAACTGGTTGTCCCCACGGTCGCGGGAGTTGCGGTCACGGCCACCCTGGTTGCGGTCACCACGGCCACCGCCGCGGCGGTTGTCGCGCTGAGACGGCTCTGCCTGCGTGGTGCCGGTGGCAGTCTCGGAAGTGGCAGCTGCCGCTTCGGTCACTTCGTTCTCCTTGTTGTCACTCACAGTGCCAGACCCCCTTCGCGGGCGCCGTCGGCGATGGCGGCGACACGACCGGCGTAGCGGTTGCCGCCACGGTCGAACACTGCCTCGGAAACGCCGGCAGACTTCGCACGCTCGGCGAGAAGCTCGCCGACCTTGCGGGCCTTGGCGGTCTTGTCACCCTCGAGCGAGCGCAGGTCGGTCTCGAGCGTCGATGCCGACGCCACGGTGTGACCCTTGCTGTCGTCGACAAGCTGCACGAAGACGTGGCGAGCCGAGCGGTTGACGACGAGACGCGGACGCGACTCGGTGCCGACGACCTTCTTGCGAAGGCGGGCATGACGACGCGCGCGGGCGTCAGACTTTGACTTGAGAGCCATGGTTACTTACCACTCTTTCCGGCCTTGCGACGCACGATCTCGCCGGCGTAGCGCACACCCTTGCCCTTGTACGGCTCGGGCTTGCGGATCTTGCGGATGTTCGCAGCTGCCTCGCCGACAGCCTGCTTGTCGATACCACTGACCGTGAGCTTGTTGGTGCCCTCGACCGTGAGCGTGATACCGGCGGGCGGGTCGATGAGGACCGGGTGCGAGAAGCCGAGGGCGAACTCGACCGAGCTGCCCTTCTGTGCCACTCGGTAACCGGTTCCGACGACCTCGAGACCCTTGGTGTAGCCCTGGGTCACGCCGATGATGTTGTTGTTGATGAGCGTGCGGGTCAGGCCGTGAAGCGACCGGGACTCGCGCTCGTCGTCGGGACGGGTGACGAGAACCTGGTTCTCCTCGACCGCGACCTCGATGGGCTTGGCGACCGTCAGGGTGAGCTCACCCTTGGGGCCCTTCACCGCGACCTCACGGCCGTCGACCGAGATGGTCACGCCCGCGGGAACGTCGATGGGAAGTCGTCCAATACGCGACATTTTCGATTACCACACGTAGGCGAGAACTTCTCCGCCCACGCCCTTCTGCTCTGCCTGACGGTCAGTGAGAAGACCGGAGGAGGTGGACAGGATGGCCACGCCGAGTCCGCCGAGGACCCTGGGCAGCTCGGTGGACTTCGCGTACACGCGGAGGCCGGGCTTCGACACGCGCTTGATGCCCGCGATCGAACGCTCACGGTTGGGACCGTACTTCAGCTGCAGGGTGAGGTTCGTGCCGACGCGAGCGTCAGTCGTCTCCCATCCGGCGATGTAACCCTCCTGCTGGAGGATCTCGGCGATGTGCGTCTTGAGCTTGCTCGACGGCAGGGTCACGGAGTCGTGATGCGCCGAGTTCGCGTTGCGCAGACGGGTCAGCAGATCTGCGACCGGGTCTGTCATTGTCATTGTTGTTTTCCTTTGTTCATGAGGTTCCGGCTGCCGTTACACGACAGACGGCCTGCGATGACACGCAATCTTCAATTGTACGGGATCGGGCGGGGCGCTGTGCGCCCCGCCCGAAACCGCTTACGCCTTGGCGTCTTCCGTACGGAAGGGGAAGCCGAGGTGACGCAGAAGCGCGCGACCTTCGTCGTCCGTCTTCGCGGTGGTGACGACAGTGATGTCGAAACCGCGAACCCGGTCGATCTTGTCCTGATCGATCTCGTGGAACACGCTCTGCTCCTGGAGACCGAAGGTGTAGTTGCCGTTCCCGTCGAACTGCTTGCCCGACAGACCGCGGAAGTCGCGGATGCGGGGCAGAGCGAGCGAGACGAGACGGTCCAGGAACTCCCATGCACGGTCACCGCGGAGGGTGACGTGTGCGCCGATGGCCTGGCCCTCGCGCAGCTTGAACTGCGCGATCGACTTGCGAGCCTTCGTGACGAGCGGCTTCTGACCGGTGATCTTGGTGAGATCGTCGATCGCGCCGTCGATCACCTTGCTGTCGCGGGCCGCTTCACCGACACCGGTGTTCACGACGACCTTGACCAGACCGGGGATCTGCATCACGTTGGTGTAGCCGAACTCATCCTGCAGCTTCTGCTGGATCTCGGCCTTGTACTTCGCCTTCAGGCGGGGCTGGATCTTGCCAGCCACCGCAGCGTCGGTGGTTGCCATCAGAGGTCCTTACCTGACTTCTTCGCGTACCGCACACGAACGGTGCGCTTGACGCCGTCCTTGGTCTGCTCCTCGACCCGGTGGCCGACCTTGGTCGGCTTCTTGGTCGAGGGGTCGACGAGTGCGACGTTCGAGATGTGGATGGAGGCCTCGACAGTCTCGAGGCCGCCCGTCTTGGTGCCACGCTGCGTCTGACCGACGCGCGTGTGCTTGGTGACGTAGTTCACGCCTTCGACGATGATGCGGTTCTTGTCGGCCAGGATCTCGAGGACCTTGCCCTGCTTGCCGCGATCTCCGCCACGCTCCTGCGTCGCTCCGGTGATGACCTGAACCAGGTCACCTTTCTTGATCTTCGCCATGACTTAAATAACCTCCGGCGCCAGCGAGACGATCTTCATGAACTTCTTGTCACGAAGCTCGCGACCGACCGGTCCGAAGATACGGGTGCCGCGGGGCTCCCCGTCGTTCTTCAGGATCACGGCGGCGTTCTCGTCGAACTTGATGTACGAGCCGTCGGGACGACGCGTGGACTTGACCGTACGGACGATGACGGCCTTGACCACATCGCCCTTCTTGACGTTTCCGCCCGGGATCGCGTCCTTGACGGTCGCGATGATCGTGTCACCGAGACCGGCGTAACGACGGCGCGAGCCGCCGAGCACACGGATGGTGAGCAGTTCCTTCGCGCCGGTGTTGTCGGCGACCTTGAGGCGGGATTCCTGCTGGATCACTTGGCCTTCTCCAGAATCTCAACCAGACGCCAGCGCTTCGTGGCGCTGAGCGGGCGGGTCTCGTTGATCAGGACGAGGTCGCCGATGCCGGCGGAGTTCGCCTCATCGTGCGCCTTGACCTTCGAGGTGCGGCGGATGACCTTGCCGTAAAGCGGGTGCTTCACGCGGTCCTCGACCTCGACCACGATGGTCTTGTCCATCTTGTCGCTGATGACGTAGCCACGACGCGACTTGCGGTACCCACGGGCATCCGCATCGCGAACATCGTGTGCTGCGTGCTCAGCCTCGACGGCAGCTTCCTTCTTGGTGGCCATCACTCAGCCTCTTCCTTCACGGCGTCGTCGGCGGAGTCCGCCTTCTTCGCCTTCGACTTGGTCGCCTTCTTGGCCGGAGCCTCGACGGGAGCGGGCGTCGCACGGATGCCCAGCTCACGTTCGCGGATCACGGTGTAGAGACGCGCGATGTCGCGCTTGACGGCGCGGATGCGGCCGTGGCTCTCCAGCTGGCCGGTGGCCGACTGGAAACGGAGGTTGAACAGCTCCTCCTTGGCCTTACGCAGCTCCTCAACGAGGCGCTGGTCTTCGAACGTGTCGAGCTCTGCCGGAGCGAGCTCCTTGGTGCCGATCGCCATTACGCGTCGCCCTCCTCGCGCTTGATGATGCGTGCCTTGAGAGGCAGCTTGTGAATGGCACGGGTGAGTGCCTCGCGAGCGAGTTCTTCGCTCACGCCTGAGACCTCGAAGAGGACGCGACCCGGCTTGACGTTGGCGACCCACCACTCGGGGGAACCCTTACCGGAACCCATGCGGGTCTCGGCAGGCTTCTTCGTGAGGGGACGGTCGGGGTAGATGTTGATCCACACCTTGCCGCCACGCTTGATGTGACGCGTGACCGCGATACGAGCGGACTCGATCTGACGGTTCGTCACGTAGGCAGGCGTGAGCGCCTGGATCCCGTAGTCGCCGAAGGAGACCTTCGTGCCACCAGTCGCCTGGCCGCTGCGACCGGGGTGGTGCTGCTTACGGAACTTGACCTTGCGGGGAATAAGCATCAGGCAGACGCTCCTTCTGCGACAGGGGCCTCGTTGCGCGGCGCGCGGCGGCGGTCGCCACCACGGTCGTCACGACGGGACTTCGGTGCGTTGGCCTGCTCGCGAGCAAGCTCCTTGTTGGTCAGGTCACCCTTGTAGATCCAGACCTTCACGCCGATGCGGCCGAAGGTGGTCTTCGCCTCGTAGAAGCCGTAGTCGATGTTCGCGCGCAGCGTGTGCAGCGGCACACGACCCTCGCGGTAGAACTCCGAGCGGCTCATCTCGGCGCCGCCGAGGCGGCCGGAGACCTGGATGCGGATGCCCTTGGCGCCAGCGCGCTGAGCGCCCTGGAGACCCTTGCGCATCGCACGACGGAACGCCACGCGAGCAGAGAGCTGCTCGGCGATGCCCTGTGCGACGAGCTGAGCGTCAGCCTCGGGGTTCTTGACCTCGAGGATGTTCAGCTGGATCTGCTTGCCCGAGAGCTTCTCGAGGTCGCCGCGGATGCGCTCGGCCTCGGCGCCACGACGACCGATCACGATGCCCGGACGGGCGGTGTGGATGTCGACGCGGACGCGGTCACGGGTGCGCTCGATCTCGATGTTCGAGACACCGGCGCGGTCGAGCTGCGTCTTCAGCAGGTTGCGGATCTTGATGTCCTCGGCGACGTAGTCGGCGTAACGCTGACCCGGCTTCGTCGAGTCCGAGAACCAACGCGACACGTGGTCCGTGGTGATGCCGAGGCGGAAGCCGTACGGGTTTACTTTCTGTCCCATTACTTGCTCGCCTTCTTGTTGCTGTCGCTTGCAGCGGCCGGGGCCGCCTCAGGCGTCGAGAGCACGACCGTGATGTGGCTCGTGCGCTTCTTGATCTGGAAAGCGCGACCCTGTGCACGGGGGCGGAAACGCTTGAGCGTCGTGCCCTCGTCTACGTAGGCGTTAGCCACGTACAGGTCCTGCTCGTCGAGGTACTCGCCGTCACGATCCGCCTTGACCTGCGCGTTGGCCATGGCCGACGCGACAAGCTTGTAGATCGGCTCACTGGCGCTCTGCTGTGCGAACTTCAGGATCGCCAGAGCCTCCTGGGCCTGCTTGCCCTTGATGAGCGCGACGACACGACGAGCCTTCTGAGGGGTCACGCGGATGTGTCGCACGCGTGCGATGGACTCCACCATTTCTCTCTCCTCTATCGCCACCGCGTCAGCGGCGGCGGCCCTTCTTGTCGTCCTTCTCGTGGCCGCGGAAGGTGCGGGTGGGCGCAAACTCGCCCAGTTTGTGGCCGACCATGGTCTCGGAGACAAACACAGGAATGTGCTTGCGACCGTCGTGGACCGCGATCGTGTGACCCAGCATGGCCGGGATGATCATGGACCGGCGAGACCAGGTCTTGATGACGTTCTTGGTGCCGGCTTCGTTCTGCACGACCACCTTGCGAAGCAGGTGATCGTCGACGAAGGGGCCCTTCTTAAGACTGCGAGGCATCTTCTCTTACTCCTACTTACGCTTCTTGCCGGCGTTACGACGACGCACGATGTACTTGTCGCTTTCCTTGTTGGCGTGACGGGTGCGACCCTCAGCCTGGCCCCACGGGGAGACGGGGTGACGTCCACCGGACGTCTTGCCCTCACCACCACCGTGCGGGTGGTCGACCGGGTTCATCGCGACACCACGGACGGTCGGGCGGACGCCCTTCCAACGCATGCGGCCGGCCTTGCCCCAGTTGATGTTCGACTGCTCGGCGTTGCCGACCTCGCCGATGGTCGCGCGGCAGCGCGAGTCGACGTTGCGGATCTCGCCCGAGGGCAGACGCAGCTGGGCGAAGTTGCCATCCTTGGCGACGAGACGGACGGATGCACCGGCCGAACGTGCCATCTTCGCGCCGCCACCGGGACGGAGCTCGATCGCGTGGATGACGGTACCCGTCGGGATGTTCTTCAGCGGGAGGTTGTTACCCGGCTTGATGTCGGCACCAGCGCCCGACTCGATGACGTCGCCCTGCTTCAGCTTCGCCGGCGCGAGGATGTAGCGCTTCTCGCCGTCGAAGTAGTGCAGCAGCGCGATGCGAGCCGTGCGGTTGGGGTCGTACTCGATGTGAGCGACACGGGCGTCCACGCCGTCCTTGTCATTGCGACGGAAGTCGATGACGCGGTACTGGCGCTTGTGGCCACCACCGATGTGACGGGTCGTGATGCGGCCCTGGTTGTTGCGACCACCGGTCTTCGAGAGCGGGCGCAGCAGCGACTTCTCCGGCGTCGATCGGGTGATCTCGGCGAAGTCAGCCACCGACGAGCCGCGACGGCCCGGGGTCGTGGGCTTGTACTTGCGAATAGCCATTATTGTCCTTATCCCCCGGATCAGCCGATTGCCGTGAAGATGTCGATGGTGCCCGACTTCAGGGTCACGATGGCACGCTTGGTGTCCTTGCGCTTGCCTGCGCCGAAGCGGGTGCGACGAGCCTTGCCGACGCGGTTGAGGGTGTTGACCCCAGCGACCTTGACGCCGAAGATCTTCTCGATGGCGAGCTTGATCTCGGTCTTCGAAGCGCGCGGGTCCACGAGGAAGGTGTACTTACCCTCGTCGATGAGACCGTAGCTCTTCTCGGACACGACCGGCTTCAGGATGATGTCGCGCGGGTCCTTGTTCAGGGCCGTCTGGAGAACAGCTGCCTGCTCGCTCATGCGGAGACCTCCTGGTTGGCGCCGGACTTGGAGGCGATGAAGCCCTCGAGCGCGGCCTGGGTGAAGACGATGTCGTCGGAGACGAGCACGTCGTAGGCGTTGAGCTGGTCGAACGTCAGTACGTGCAGGTTCGACAGGTTGCGGATGCTCTTCAGCGTCACGTCGTCGTTGCGCTCGATCACGACGAGCACGTTCTTCGACGAGACGACGTTGGTGAGGAAGTTCACCGCGGTCTTGGTCGAAGGCGTGCCGTTGATGCCGAAGGTCTCGATGGCGTGGATGCGGTCGCCGCGGAAGCGGTCGCTGAGCGCACCCAGGAGGGCGGCCGCGATCATCTTCTTGGGCGTGCGCTGCGAGTAGTCGCGCGGCTTGGGGCCGTGCACGATTCCACCGCCGGTCATGTGCGGCGCGCGGATCGAGCCCTGACGGGCGTTACCCGTGCCCTTCTGCTTGAAGGGCTTGCGGCCGGCACCCGAGACCTCACCGCGACGCTTGGTCGAGTGGGTTCCCTGGCGAGCCGCCGCGAGCTGCGCGACGACGACCTGGTGGATGAGCGGGATGTTCGTCTTGGCGTCGAACAGCGCGGCGGGAAGCTCGATCGAGCCAGCCTTCTTGCCGTCTGCGTTGAGGACGTCAAGCGCGAGAGTGGAGTCAGCCATGATCAGGCACCCTTCACTGCGTTGCGGACGTAGACGATACGGCCACGAGCACCGGGGACGGCGCCCTTGACGAGCAGCAGACCCTTCTCGATGTCGATGGCGTGCACCGTGAGGTTGAGGACGGTCACGCGCTCGCCACCCATACGGCCGGCCATGCGCATGCCCTTGAAGACGCGGCTCGGGGTCGACGATGCGCCGATGGAGCCGGGCTTGCGGTGGTTGCGGTGCGAACCGTGCGAAGCCGAGACGCCCTTGAAGTTGTGACGCTTCATGACACCGGCGAAGCCCTTGCCCTTGCTCGTGCCGACGACGTCGACGAGCTGGCCTGCTTCGAAGGTGCCGTCGACCGTGAGCTCCTGGCCCGGCGTGTAGTCGCCGGCATCCGCGGTGCGGATCTCGGTGACGTGACGACGCGGCGTGACGCCGGCGGCCTCGAAGTGGGCGGTCAGCGGCTTGTTCACCTTGCGCGGGTCGATCTGGCCGTAGGCGATCTGAACGGCGTTGTAGCCGTCCTTCTCGGGCGTACGGATCTGCGTGACCACGTTCGAGGCGAGCTCGATGACGGTGACGGGAACGAGCTTGCCGCTCTCGTTCCAGACCTGGGTCATACCGAGCTTGGTGCCCAGCATGCCCTTGGAAATCTTGGAGTTGATATCAACCATGTCCGACCTCAGAGCTTGATCTCGATGTTGACATCGGCAGGCAGGTCGAGACGCATCAGCGAGTCGACAGCCTTGGGCGTCGGGTCGATGATGTCGATCAGACGCTTGTGGGTGCGCATCTCGAAGTGCTCGCGGCTGTCCTTGTACTTGTGGGGCGACCGGATGACGCACACGACGTTCTTCTCGGTCGGCAGGGGCACGGGGCCGACGACCGTTGCGCCCGCGCGGGTCACTGTGTCGACGATCTTGCGTGCGGACGTGTCGATGACCTCGTGGTCATACGACTTCAGGCGAATGCGGATCTTCTGTCCCGCCATTGTCTGCTCTCTCTCTTTAAGCGTCTTACCGACCTGGGCCGGGTGACCCAGGGGCATTGGACGCACGTCGGCGCTGTTCGCGCCTCGGCACTCAGACGGCTCTCGCGAGTCGATCTGCTGCACCACTGTTCTGCTGTCATCCCGCACGCCTCGCAGCGAGCGGGTGTCCGACCTCCGCCGCGCACGGCGAAGCCCTCGTGATGAAGATGTCGGGATCGTTCTGCCACCCGCGGCCTAGGTCCCTGCGCGTCTGCGCCGCCTATGCACTGTCGTGATGGTGATCCGGCCACGCTGAGCGCGCCGGAATGTCGAACCTGTCTATTCTGCCACGGCCGATTTCACTTGCGCAAACCCGGGCGTGTCGCATTCGCTGTGCATCCGCTGGACTCGTCCGTCCGGGGTCGGATCGACGTGCCCGCGATGCCCCGAGCGATCGTCAGAAAGGCGGTGAGAGCGGGGCGAGGCATCCCCATGCCTCGCCCCGCTTGGGGAGGGCGTTCAGTGCGAGGGGGCACACCGAACGCGAGGAGCCCGGCGTGAAGGGACGCCGGGATCCTCGACCGAGGGCGCGGCGAAGCGACCGCCGCGCGGGCGGGATGACGTCTGAGCGCACAGAGTGCGCGCGTCGCACGATGATCCCCAAAATCGTTATCCCCAGTTTGACGCGGCGAACCGCGTGAGTGCGGGAGGTCGAACCCCTTCGACATCCCTGATCGCAAGTTCCCCAGGCGATCGTCATCCATTCTAAGGGGACGCTGTCGTGAAACGCGATACCGCCGGGCGGAATACTTGGTGCCGGATGCAGAAGAGCGGCGACTCCCCCGATGGAGGAGTCGCCGCTCTCGGTCTCAGTCGAGAGTCCTATTCGTTGCCGACAGCCTTGTCGGCGGTGTCGCGGATCTCGTCGATCTTGTCGGCGGCCCCGGGCGCGATCTTCTTGGCGAAGTCGGCGACGCCGTCGAGGACCTTGTCGCTGATGTCCTCGGCCTGCTCGCTCTTCACTGCCTCGGCGATCTTGTCCTTGTTCTGCTCGTACAGATCTTTGCCCTTGTTGACGGTCTCATCGATACCCATTGCGGGCCCCCTTGCATCCGTTCTGATGCGCCGGGTCCCCGACGCACGTTCATTCTGCACGCAACGGGTTTCCGGTGGAAGTATTTCGGTACTGATCTCTTACGAGACCCAGTAGTTCTTCTTCACCGTCACCTGCTGGATCCGAAGCCCACCGTTCAGAGCGCGAACTTCAGCGAACAGACGAATCGGCCCGGAGAGCGAGTACGGAAGAGAATAATCACCGTATGTAGGAGAGTTCCTGGTCGTGGCGATGGTCCCGTGGATCTCGAGTGCGGGTTGAGGAGCGACGTTTGTGACGCCTCCACTCGCGTTGAGCGTTTCCGCGACCACTCGTACCTGAAAGCCTCTCGTAACTCCACTCGCGGTGAAGTAGATCGTGAGGTCGCCGGTTTCTTTCACTGTTGCGCTGCTGTGAGCAAGCCAGTACAGGTCTGCGGCGACTGGCACCCGAGTCCAGACTCCGACTGGCACGATGGCATTCCACGAATAGGTGCTGGACTGATGAATAGGCACGGGATCCTCCGGTTGGGCGTAGTTCTCGAAGTCGACCGAGTTGGTGAATCCCAGCTGCAGCGGCGTGCCGCCGATCCAGAGGGAGACGTGGACATGGGGGCCATAGCCCGACTCGCTTCCGAAGCCTGATGCCCCCGAGTAGGCGATCACCTGTCCGCGGGCGACGCGCGCACCCAAGGGCACTGTGCTCGACTGCAGGTGCAGATAGCGGATGTAGTTGCCGTCGTCGGTTCGGAGCGCCAGATACCGTCCGGTCGCGGTCGTCGTGGAGTCCTTCCGATCCACGATCACGCCGTTCGCCGCCGCCCGGATCTGTGTGCCGGTGATGACCGCATAGTCGGTGCCAGGCTCGCCGGAGGGTGGATTACGGTTCTTGTGTCCTTGCCAGGAGCTCGATATGGGGACGCTGCCGCATGGCCGAAGATAGGTTCCTGCCGCGGTCGCGCTGAGCCCCGGCGAGAACAGGTCCCACCCGACGGCGGAGGCCCCGAACGCCGCACCGGCAGCGATTAGCATCACGCGCCGCGAGAAGATCGGCTGCGGCACGTGTCTCGTCGAGGGTTCTATGTCCCCCGCGTCACACACTAGCGATCGCCGCCTTCGTTCTCGCCGCGGATCAGGTTCTCGATCTGCTCTTCCGGGAGCGGCTCGAGCGACGCCGACGACATGCCGAGCTCGGGCGCGGCGAGCGAGCCGCCGATCGTGCACTGGGCCTGCGCCTCGAGCCCAGATGCCTGCGCCGGAACCAGCACGAGCCACTCGGGCGAGACCAGCCGCTGCTCGATGCGGGTGTCCTCGATGGTGAAGGCGACGTCGGCCGGGAACGCCGAGAGCGTCGCATCGATGCAGATCTGCGCCAGCTCCGCGCCGGCGAACCCGCCGTAGTCGCCAGCCGGAGTCTGCGTCGGTTCCGGGGCGGCCGAGGGCTCGGAGGTGGGTTCTGCGACGGACGGCGTGGGATCAGGAGTCGTGGCCGTCGAGGTCGGCGCCGGGCTCGACGCGCCTGGCAGCACGGCGCAGCCCGAGACGCCACCGATGAGGACGACGGCCAGAGCACTCGCGGCGACACACCGGGCAAGGGGGGATCTCATGATTTTGAATGTACCCAGCGCCGCGCCCGAGCCGTGGATGCGACGCGGACAGTCGCCGGGAATCTTCGCGACTCCGGTTCAGTGCGCGGTGGCGCCGGGGGCGACCACTGTGCGGACGGTGCGGAACAGGATGATGAGGTCCTGCATGAGCGACCAGTTCTCGACGTAGTAGAGGTCGAGGCGGATGGTCTCCTCCCACGAGAGCGAGGAGCGTCCGCTCACCTGCCACAGCCCGCTCATGCCGGGCTTGACGAGCAGCCGGCGATGCGCGAAGTCATCATAGAGCGCGACCTCGGAAGCCCGCTGGGGCCGCGGTCCCACGAGGCTCATGTGCCCGAGGAACACGTTGACCAGCTGGGGCAGCTCGTCGATGGAGTGTCTGCGGAAGAAGCGTCCGACCCTGGTGATGCGCGGGTCGTCGTTGATCTTGAACAGCGGCGTGCCGGCGTCGCCCTGCAGGTCGAGAAGGGTCGCGAGTTGGTCGTCGGCGTCGGCCACCATCGACCGGAACTTCAGCATGCCGAAGGTGCGCCCGCCGCGGCCGATCCGCTCCTGATGGAAGAAGATGGCGCCAGGCCCGTCGACTCGGATCGCGACGGCCGCGATGAGGAAGACCGGCGAAAGAACAGCAAGGAGCAACGATGATCCGACGATGTCAAAGGCGCGCTTAAGGAAGCGCTTCGCCCCTTCCATGCGCGGGAAATCCACATGGACGAGAGGAAGACCGGCGACGGGGGTCGCATGCATGCGGGGCCCGGCGATATCCGTCAGCACCGGAGCCATGATGAGTTGGATGTCTCGGTCGGAGACGGAGTACCCGAGGCGGCGCATCGTCAGCGGGTCGAGGTCGTCGGATCCGACAATGATCAGCGCGTCGAAGCGCACCTCATCGAGCACCCTTTCGACGTTGGCGATGTCGCCGAGCACTTCGAAGCCCGAGATGTCAGCAGCGGAGGTGTTCTCGGTGATCACTCCGAGGATCTCGTACCCGCTGCTCTTCGCCCGCCGGATCTCGCGACCCACGAGGGCGACCTTGGACGGCTCGCCGATCACCACCGCTCTGTGCAGATACTGTCCGGTCTTCTGCCGCCCACGCAGCCACTGTCGGCACATCCACCGCGACAGCAGCAGAAGGACCAGGCCGAGGGGGAAGACGACCGCGACGAGGGCGCGGGAGAGCTCCATCCCGAGGAAGAAGGCGACGGCGACCGTGACCGCGAATACGCCGATCGACGCGTTGAAGATGCGTCGATATTCGTCCGCTCCGTGTCCCACGGTGTGGCGGTCCCGCGAATCCGCCACATCCAGGGCGATCAGCCAGAGGAAGCCGATCGCAGCGAGGACCACGAGGTAGGACACTCGGGGGCCGCCGGGCCAGGAGACGCCGGTCAACAGTCCGGGAAGCACGATGATCGCGGCGACGATCAGCGTGAGCAGCACGACCACGACGTCGTTGTAGAACAGACGGCTCGCGTAGAGCCGGGTCCATGCTGCACGCCGCGTCTTCTTCACGCGAACCTGGGCGGTGCTCGTCGACTCACGCGGGGCGCTGAAGCCACCGTGCTCAAGTTGAACGACGACGACTCTCACCCCCTCGGCTGTACTGACGCCAGAACGCGAGCAAGTATATCGGTCTGCCCGGAGGCCGGGACAGACCCTAACCGCCGCAGCCGTCGGTGACGACGGGCTTCGCGCCCCGCACCATCGGGTTGGTCCTCACCTCGAGGGGTCCGTAGTCGCCATCGCCACCGACGAACGTCGCTGCGACATCGACCGAGTCGCCCGGGTCGAACCAGGCCTCGAATGCGACGACCGGCCGGCCGAGGTCATCGACGTCGCGGTGCATCACCGAGACCTCGTCACCGTTGAAGGTCGCGTCGCTCAACGTCGTTCCCGGAGGCCCGTAGATGAAGATCCAGTCGCGGAAGCGAGCGCCGAAGGTCATGCTCTGCACGTAGCGGGGCAGCGCCTCGGCCTGCCGCTGCGTCAGAGGCAGCGTGAGCGATGCGGTGGCGGTGAACGTGGCCGCATCTGCCTCGCATACGGCCGTCGCCGTCGTCGCGGTCTCCGTGAAGTAGTCGATCTTCGAGCCGTTGCTGTTGTTGAAATAGATGCCCATGGTGGTCACGTTGGAGTTGTCAGCGGGAAGCACACCGCTGATCTTGGCCCCTTCGATCGCATCGGCCACCTGCTCGTCGTCGCTCCAGACCAGCACGCTGCCCTGCGACGCGCTCTCCGAGATGGCCCACAGCATGTCCTTCGGATCGAAGTCACCGGTTGCGATCTTGTCGAAGACCGCAGCCGCCGTGTCGGCGAAGAATCCGTCGACGAGCTCGGGCTCCTCGTAGGAGTCCCAGCGCCCGTAGACCTCACTCAACAGCAGCGAGACCGCATTCTCCTCGGAGAGGACCTCACCTGAGGCCAGCTCGATCGGCCCTGTCGCCTTGAGGATCCGAGACAGTGCAAGAGGGTCGATGGAGATCACGCCGGCGATCTCGTCGTCGGCGATGTCCCGCTGCCACCAGGCCCGCATGATCTTCGCCGCGGTCGGGAAGTCGGGGCGGCTCATGCTCGTGTTGATGTGGTCGACGAGATAGCTCGTGTAGAGCTCGATGGCGCTGGGGGGCACGTCGACGTCGACCGCGACGCCGTTCTGGTAGTTGCCGCTGTCGCCCTGCGCGCCTATCTCGATCGCGCCCTCATCGACCTTCACGAGAGTCTGCGCGGCAGCGCTGCCCCCGAGGGCGAGCGTCTCGGCGTTGTTCTGGAAGACGAGCAGATACTTGCGCTCGCCATCACCTCCGAGAAGCTTCGGAAGAACACCGATCATGGGGGCCGCCGTCGACATCACCTCTTCGACCTGGTCGACGCCCTCGCGCACGACGGAGACGAGGAAAGGAGACTTCGAAACGGACTCCAGCCCGTCAGCGAGTTCAGTCACGTGCTGCGCCTGATCGTCGGTGGCATCGAGAAGCCGCTCCGTTATCGATCCGGTGGAGTTCTCATCGCCCATCACGGGGAGCGCGACATCGTTGACGAGCGCATCGAGCGACTGCGCCGCAAGGCGCACTCCCTTGAGGTTGTCACCCACCACAGGAATCCACTCCATGACCCACCACACCGGGTCGGATGCCGCGGCACCGGCGCTGGCGGCGCTTTCGGACAGCTCAGGGAGCACTTCGTCGACAGCGCCTCCTCCCTGAATCTCCTCGATGAGATCCTGGCTCTGGACCAGACCGTCCTTCACAGTGATGGCACGCAGCCCCACCCAGCAGACGGCGACGAGGAACGCGATGACGACCAGGATGACAACGGTCCAGATGCGGCGCCGCCGACGCTGACGTCCCGATCCCTGTTCGTCGATGCCCTTCGCATCCCGACGCTCTGCGCTCATGAAGGACTTACCTCTCGTGCTGTACGGATCTGATGAATTGTACTTGCGGCGCCTGGGGCCGCTCGGGTCGCACTCACTCCGACTCCGACTCCGAATCCGACTCCGACTCCGAAGAGATGAACACAGGCGACGCGCCCAGAGTCAGCGTGACCTCGCCGTCCTCGGGAACCACTGACTGCGTCTGCCCGGACATGTCAGTGACCGTCAGCGGGACGTCCGATGCGAAGGTGCGCTGCACCTCGCCCTGCTTCGCCCACGCGATGCGGGTCTCGTCGTCTCCTGATCCGAACACCTCGACCGTGGTCGTGTCGTCCGATTCGTCTGAGACGAACGCCTTGTCTCGCAACTGCGTGATCATCAGCGCCTGGGCGAAGGCTCCGGGCTTCGGCGCCAGAGCCACCACATCGGCTCTGGGCGCGTTCTCGTAGAGCCCGAAGTTCGCTTCGCCCGCCGCAGGGTCGGGGGTGTCATTGACGAGGTCGTACCAGAAGTACTTCTCGACTCCGTTCGCGAAGGCCAGGGCCTGATTGCGCACCATCATCTGCCCCTGCTCGAGCAGGGAGACGCCGTCGTAGTGCGTGGGGAATCCCATCTCGGTGACCCACACCGGGCGCGTCTCGCCCGCGAACTCCTGCATGTCTGCGTAGGACTGCTGCACGGTCCCGGCGATCAGATCGGCGTCGCGGTTGATCCACGACTCGTAGGGGTGGTAACTCGCCGCGTCGGTCACGGCCATGCCGCCGGCCTGCCAGAACCCGGAGAACCATTCGCTGTCATAGAGGGCTGTGGAGCCCGTGACGATGGGGAGATCGGGATAGGCCGTGCTGACGTGGTCTCGGACGGACTGCGCGATCGGCACGTAGCAGGCGGGCGCCGGCCCGCAGGCCGTGTCGTTCTCACGATGGTTGAACTCGTTCAGGACTTCGAGACCGACGAGGTCGAACCGGTCGGCGACGGCCTTCGCATAAGCGCCGTACGCCTGGATCGCCTCCTCGTTTCCTGGTGCCTTCCTGGCACCGTAGAGCCTGTTGCCGTAGACGACGAGGCCCAGCAGCTTCACGTCGTTCGCGTGCATGCGCTCGAACTCGCGCACATAGTTCTGGTCCCACACGTACTGGCCGGCGACCTTCTCGTTCCGCTCCCACGAGATGTCGTTGCGCACCTCGGCGAAGCCGATCGCGGCCGCAAGAGAACCTGTGCCGATGAAGGGGTCCTTCTCGACGTGGGATCCCACCCCGAAGCGTCCGTCCTGGCTCACGGAGAAGCCGTCGGCGTCGATCACGGCGACATCCGTCTGGATCTGCCGCCCTGAGGAGTCATTGACAGTGACGGCGTAGTGTCCCTGAGACACGCCGGTCAACGGCAGGGCCGACAGAGGCCCTGCGGACCCGAACTCACCGGTGATCGGCTCACCGCCGGCCGTCGATGTGGCGCTCCACTGCGCGGGCCCCTCAGCGAGGGAGACGGCGAGCAGTGCGGATTCGTCCGTCATGATGAGAGAGTCGTTGACGATGCCCGCCGGAGTCTGCACGGCTTCGAACGATCCGTTGGGCACGAGGTTGTCGCCGCCGGCCGCGGTGATCGACACGTCATCGATCCCGAACCCGCGCACCGCGCCGGAGAGCACGACATCGAACGTGGATGCGGCGGCCTGATCGGCCGCCGATGTGAACGGGAACTCGATCGTCTCCCAGTCCGCGTCCAGCTCGGGAAGAGTGAAGGTCTGGCCCGCGGCGGTCAAGCGAACGCCCGTCTCGGTCTTCTCCTCTGCGAGCACTCGCACCGAGACGCTGAGCGTGTACTCCGTGTCCGGAGCGAGCGCGACCGGAGCAGACGCGGCGATGATGTCCGCATCGTCGGCCGGAGCATCCACCCGCAGGGACACAGCGCCCTCCGCGGCGTCTCCGACTTCGGGAAGAACCGTGCCGACCACTCCGCGATCCGCGAGCGTCCATGCATCGATCGATGCGCGTGCGACGTTCGTCACCGGAACCACGGCCGGCGGCTCGGTCGCGACAGGCTCGGGAGTAGCCTCAGGCGACCGCGATGCCTCCGTGCGAGGCTGCGCCTGCTGTCCGGAGATCACCATCGCAGCCGCGGCACCGCCGCCGACAAGGAGCACGGTGACCGCGCTCGCGATGATGATCGTCTTCTTCGTCGCGCGCAGAGCCATCATGTCCTTTCCCCCGAATGTTCGTCTCCAATGTATCGGGTCGCACTCGGGACGAAGCTGACAGCCGTCCGGGGCTCACCCGCCGAGAACTTCCCTAGACTCGACGCATGCTTGCCGAGGCCCAGCCGACACTGCGCGCCCGCGTGCCCTGTGGTGCTAGGTCGGCACTGTGAGCGGTGTGCTGGTGCACGAATGGCTCTCTCCGAGAGGCGGCTCCGAGAACGTCTTCGAGGCACTGAGCCGGGTCTTCCCGGACGCAGCCCGCTATTGCCTGTGGAATGAAAGCGAAGGCCGCTTCGTCGTCGATGGCGAGACATGGCTGGCCCGCACACCGCTGCGCGGACGCAAGGCCGCAGCCGTCGGTCTGATGCCGCTCGCCTGGCGGACTCTTCCGAGCGTCGATGCGGACTGGATCCTCACGAGCTCGCATCTCTTCGCACACCATGCGAGATTCGGGGGCTCCGGGCGCGGCGCCCCGAAGCTCGTCTACGCCCACACCCCGGCGCGCTACATCTGGAACCCCGAGCTCGATGAGCGCGGCGACACGTTCGCCGCGAGGACCGCCGCGAACATGCTGAAGGGGCTCGATCGCAGGCGTGCTCAGGAACCGGTCGCGATCGCCGCGAACAGCGTGTTCGTGCAGAAGCGCATCGCCCAGGCGTGGCATCGCGAGAGCACGGTGATCCACCCTCCCGTCGATGTGACGGGTTTCCTCCGCGCACCGGAACCGGACGAACGCGATGAGGCCGCCCTTGCGCTCCTGCCCGAGACATTCCTCCTCGGCTTCTCCCGATTCATTCCCTACAAGCGGCTTGATCTCGTGATCGAGGCCGGCATCGCCGCCGACGTTCCCGTCGTTCTCGCGGGTGCGGGACCGGACGAGGCACGTCTGCGCTCGTTCGCCGAGGAGCGCGCACCCGGTCGGGTCTTCTTCGTGCGGTCGCCGGGAGCGGAGCTCTACCGGGCGCTGCTGCAGCGCTGCATCGCCCTCGTCTTCCCCGCGGTGGAGGACTTCGGCATCGTCCCCGTCGAGGCCATGGCAGCGGGCCGACCTGTGATCGCCCCCGCCGTGGGCGGGACGGGCGAGACGATCGTCGACGGCGGCACCGGCGCGTTCGTCGAGCACTGGTCGCGCGACGAGCTGCGCCGTGCGGTCGAGGTGGCCGCCGGCGTCTCACCCGAAGCCTGCCGAACGCAGGCGGAGAAGTTCTCCGAAGCGGTGTTCGCCGATCGCATCAGGGAGTGGGTGGCGGAGTCTGTCGACGGCGCACGCCAGCCGGAGACGAGGAGCGCGTGACCGTTCTCGTCGACGACCGGTATCGCGGCACGCACGGCATCGGCCGCTACGCCGCAGAGGTCCTCCCCCGGCTGTCTCTGCCCTGGGCACCCCTGCATCTCGGTGGCACCCCGTTCTCCGCGGTCGACGCGTTCCGCTCGGTGGGTGCCGCCGCTGCTCCCGGCACTCTCGTCTATTCGCCCGGCTACGGTGCGCTCGTTCGAGCCCGAAAGCAGCTGCTCACGCTGCACGATCTCATCCAGCTGAGCGCCCCGGGGCTCGACCGCTGGAAGTTCGCGGCCTACTACTCCGGTCCGGTCAGAAACGTCGTCCGCAGAGCAGGCGCCGTGCTCACCGTCTCCGAGACATCGGCCCGAGCGCTTCGTTCATGGGTGAACGACGACGATGTCGAGATCGTCAATGCGGGCAATGGGTGCTCTGACGCCTTCCACCCCCGCGCAGGCGCGCTGCAGCAGTCCGATCCCTACGTGCTGTTCGTCGGCAACGGCCGCGCCCACAAGAATCTCGACGTGGTCCTCGACGCCCTGGTCTCAGCGCGCGACGTGCGCCTCGTCGCCGTGGTTCCCGAGCGCGAGATCGCCGACCTCGAGACCAGGGCGACGCAGCGGCTCGTCGACGCCCGAGTGCGCTGGGTGACCGGAGTCGACGACGAGAGGCTCGCCGATCTCTATCGTGGCGCTGCGGCGACCGTGATGCCCTCGACGCTCGAGGGGTTCGGCCTTCCGGCCCTGGAGTCGGTCCGCTGCGGCACCCCTGTCGTGTACTGGGCAGGGTGCGAATCGGTCGCGGAGATCGTCGGAGACCGCGGTCACGCCGTGTCCTCCCCCGGCGATGTGCAGGAGTGGGCGCACGCGTTGACCGAGGCCGTGGCCGCCCGGCGACGGGTCGCACCACCCGAGGGCTACGACTGGAACCGCACCGCGGGGATCGTCTCTGAGACGATCACCCGACTGCTCGGCTGACTAGGTTCTGCGTCGCTCGACCGACCAGAGGAAGTCCTCGAGCGAATCGGTCTTGCGCTCCCACGATGCGGAGGATGCCGCGTCCATGCCGGCGTGGTTCGGCGACGAGTGTCCCAAGGCGCGTTCCAGCGCGGCATCCGCACCTCGGTCGTCGTCATACACCTCGATGCCGAGATCGGATGATTCGCGGATGCCGGGCGTCTCGCGCGCCACCACGGCCAGACCCGCCGCGAGGTATTCGTAGAGTTTCATCGGGCTGCGGCCGGCATTGAGCGGACTGTCGGAGAGCGGCAGAAGGCCGACGCGCGCCGTGTGCAGCAGCGCCGGAACCTCGGCGTAGGGAACGGGCCCGATGATGTGGACGTTCGACGGCACCGTGTGCGGCGGGCGAGCGTCGGGACCGGCGATGACGAAGCCGACGTCTGGTCGTGCTCGCGCCCAGGCGAAGACGCGCTCCCAGTCGAATCGGCCGTCGAGCGCACCGACGTAGACGCACCGCGCCGCACGGGCGCGATCTTCGCCGACCTCCGGTGCGAAGCGGATGACCTCAGCGCCGTTGCCCAGCACGAGCGAGGGGGTGCCCAGGGTGCCGAGTCCGCGCAGGACTTCGTCGGAGGTGGCGATCACGCCGTCGACCTCGTCGAGAATGCGTCGCTGCAGGGCGTGTTTCACCCCATCGGGGTAGAGATCGGTGGGCCGATAGATCACACGATGCGAGAGCGATCGCACAGAGGCGTCCCACAGCAGCGGCTGATCGATGAGCACGGCGTCGAATCCCCCGGCGATGCCGTCGTGCTGCAGCATCCGGGCGACGCGGGGAGCTCCGACCGGCGCCGGCAGGATCGTGCGCGGGACGACCTGCAGCACCCCGTCATCGTCTCGCCGAGCGCGACGTGGCACGCCTGCCAGCTGCTGACGATCGACACGTCCGGTCAACCGGTGGATGAGCGAGATCGGGGTGCTCAGATGCACGACGTCCGCTCCGCGTTCGGAGAGCACACGGGCGTAGTGGTGGCTGCCGACCCGGAAAGCGCCGAACGGATGACTGTGCGAGAGGAACAGGATGCGCGCGGGCGCGGCTCGCGCCACGGCGTCGGTCATGCTCGCACCCGACGCACAGTGTCGCGGATCTCCTGCTGAATGCCCTCGAGCTTCGCCGCCGCGATGCGCACGCGTTCGGAGACCTCCGCCGCGCGTTCCGGCCTCGGGAGAAGCGCCGCGCGCATACGCGTCTGGTCGCTCGCGGACGAGTCGACCGAGACGCCGTGCAGCCCGATGGCCGCGAACGCCTTCGTGATCTTCACCGTGGGGCCGGGAACCAGTTCGACGGGAACCGCCCCGCTCAGAGCGGCGAGCACGAGCACGTGCATGCGGTCGCTGATGACGACCTGCGCCGCCTCGTAGCGTTGCCGGAGGCTCTCCTCCTGCACGAGGGGATCGGTGTCACCCCAGGCCTCGAACTCGCCGCCGAGCAGCTGCGCGAGCTCACGCGCTCGGCTCTCGTCTTCGCGCACCTGCACGACGGTGCGGATCGAGAGACCGGCGCGCTCGGCGGCCTCACGCACTGCATCCAGCCACTCCGCATCCGGCATCGGGCGCGCACCACGCAGACTCACCAGCAACTCGGAGCGCTCACCCCAGGGGAGCCCGGCGCGTGTCCCCGCCGAGAAGCCGATGTCCGGTGCGAGCCTGCCGCACCGCGCGGTCGCCAGCGTCGCTTCGTCACGCCACAGCGTCACCTGCGAGAGGCGAGCCGCCAGGCGATGAATGGCGAGGGCCGGCCACGAGGGCGCACGTATCCCCCTCGGTGGACGGACGACCACGCCGCCCTTGAGTCGGACGATCAGAGTCTCGGCCAGGAAGACGAGCTCCCTGAGACCGTTGCCCCGGTCGAGCGGGATCTCTCCCGCTTCGAACACCAGCACCGGGTGACGCGGAGCCAGAACGAGAAGCCGGAGCCAACGCGGCACCGACTTCTTGGTCCGCAGCACGAGGGACCCGGCAGGCACACCCAGTTGCCTCAGCCACACATCGGGTGCATCTCCGGTGTAGGCGACCAGCTCGTCACTCGTGCCCACCGCCCATGCGAGCGTCTCGCGGCGGATGAGCGCGTCGCCGATGTTGCCCGCGGGGCCCGTGAGCGACACGAAGGTTCGGGTGGCGCGGGGCGCTCTGGACGATCGTGGATCCCGGCGGCGCATGAGGTAAATCTAGTCCGTTCGCCGAGGCGAGCCGTTCACGGATGCCGAGCGGTGTGGTGCTGGCGCGCCGCGTGCTCAGGGTGTGGTCGCGCCGGTTCCGGGATCGAAGACGGGCGGCTCGGTGATCGGCGGGGTCGTGGGCTCCGGCGTCGGCTCGGTGGGCGGCGTGCTCGGCTGGGGCTCGACAGGCACTTCAGGTGCCGGCGGGGTGACCGGCTCGGGCTCCGCCGGCTGGGAGGGTCGCGGGTCGGGCCGGGGCTCCTCGTAGTCCGGTTCCTCAGTCTCGACCGGCAGCACCCGCGCGACCGAGGCGGACGCACTGACTCTCACCCCATCGGCGTTCTCCGCGGTGACGGTGTACACGACTGCCTCCGCCGCGCACGAGAAGGGAACGGCTCGATCAGTCAGATTCGCCGGCAGCGCGGCGGCGATGGGAAGCTCGAGCGCGTCGACCTGTGCATCTCCCGCTCCGATCGCGACACTCTCCGCGTCATCGATCTGCCAGCTCAACAGCACTTGTGCTTCGGCCTCTTCCGAGGCGCATTCGACGGTCGCCACATTGGTGGAGAAGCTCTGGATCACCGGATCAGCTGCATCTGAGGCTGGCGCCGACGTCGGACGCGGGGATGTCTCTGGGTCTACCGGTGCCGCCACGCTGCTGAGCGTACCGATGATCGCGCCAGCGGCCACCGCGAGCAGAACTGCGACGCCGGAGAGCACCATCAGCAGGACGCTCCGCTTCCTCGTTCGCTGCTCGAGACGTCGATGACGCTCTCGACGTGCACGAGAGCGCGGCTCGTCTGAACCGGATGACAGAGCGACGGGCGAAGAGTGTGCTCTCGATGGATCGTCGTCCTCGACTGAACCCGCATCGAATCCGACGGCAATAGGTGCGTTCTTCGTCGCGGGTTTTGCCGCCGACGCGGCGCCAACGGCGCCGGCGCCAGGGTTCCTGGTCCAGGTGAGGTATTCGGAAATCACGTCGTCCGCAGGGCCATCCGCGATGAGTTCGCCCTTGTGGACCCACAGCACACGCTCGCAGGTCTCCTTGAGCGAGCCGACGGAGTGGCTGACAATCATCACCAGACCTGCGCTGTCGCGAAGCTCATTGATGCGCTTCTCGCTCTTCGCGCGGAACCGGCGGTCACCTACCGAGAGCGCCTCGTCGATGAGCAAAATAGAATGAGCCCGCGCCGAGGCTATGGCAAAGCGCAGTCGCGCCGCCATGCCTGACGAGTAGGTACGCATCGGGTGATAAATGAAGTCGTTGAGCTCGGCGAAGTCGGCGATTTCATCGACTTGAGCCGCCGCCTCATCCGGTGCGAAGCCCATCGCCAGCAGCCCGAGCCTGATGTTGTTCTCGCCGGACAGCTCGGGAACGAGCGCCGCGTTCACTCCAAGCAGCACCGGCCGCTCTCTCGCGAAAATCGCGCCCTCGGACGGAGGAATGAGACCACTCATCGCCCGGAACAGAGTCGACTTCCCCGAGCCGTTATGACCTACGACGCCGATGGACTCGCCTTCGCTCGCCGTGAAGCTCACCCCTCGGAGCGCGGGCACCGTCTGGAGATCACGACCGCCTCGGATGGAGCTGAGGCTCATCAGGGAGTCACGGGCCGTCATCCGCTTGCCCGCGGCATATACGCGATAGTTCACGTGTACGTCATCGGCGATCATCATCGCGCGAGGCGCTTGGGCGGCGGAAGCCCGCTGCGCGGGCATGAGGAGATCAGTCACTGAGCCCGTACCTCGGTTCGCCGCGCCAGAAATAGAGCACCCCGCCCACGAGCATGACCACGGCCCAGATCGGCGCCGCCACCCATGCCAGGAGAGGCGCCGAGTAGCCGGACAGCAGCACGTCGCGCGCGAGTGAGATGAACTCGTACGTCGGAATCAGATGGACGATCGTGAGCAGAGTCGGAAAACCTGCGAGAGCGCCATCGACATTGAAGAAGATGCCACTCGCGTAGAAGAGCACCCGGTTGATGATGGGAACCAACTGCTGAATGTCTCGCGTGCGCACTGCGATCCGAGCGACCACCAGCGCTACGCCGAGATTGAACGCACCCATCACAGCGAGGATAGGGACGATGAGAAGCCAGGACCAGGTGATCGGTTCACCGAGTATGAGGAGGAGGATCCCGAGCAGAAGCACGACGGGGATCATCCGCATCGCTTGTTCCGCGATCACGGATACCGGCAACAGCACACGCGGGAACCCGAAGCTCTGGACCAACTTGGCGTTGCTCGTGATCGCCTTCGATCCGCTGCCGAAGCAGCCTGTGAAGAATTCGAAAACAAAGACGCCCACAATGAGATAGGGAACGAAGTTCGCTGGCCGAGCGGACCCGGCGAGGATGAAATTAAAGATCGTGCCGTAGACGATCGCGAGCGCCAGCGGCTTGAGGACGATCCAGAGGACGCCGAGACGGTTCGGCAGCAGGCCGGAGATGAGGCGGCTGCCGGCTAGCCGCAGCGCAAAGGTGCGAAGTCGCCAAGTCTCCGCGAGGTAGTCGCCGAGCCGGGGACGGGTTCCGACCTCAGTCAGACCGGCGGTCGCGGGCACAGCCATCGCTCCCATTCGGAATCCTCTACCTCTCTCTACCCCGATACGCGGTGAGTGTGCACCCGGGCGGCATATCGGATTATGTTACCCCACACGCCGATTCCGCCACCCGGGAGGCGACTCAGTCGCGGCCGTAGATGTCGCGGGTGTAGATCTTGTGGGCGACGTCGTCGAGCGCATCCGTCGAGCGATTGGCGATGATGACATCGGCCCGGGCCTTGAACTCGTCGAGGTCGCGCACGACCTCCGAGTGGAAGAACTCGTCTTCGTCGAGGGACGGCTCGTAGACGACCACCTCGACACCCTTCGCCTTGATGCGCTTCATGATGCCCTGGATCGACGACGCCCGGAAGTTGTCAGAACCCGACTTCATGACGAGGCGGTAGACGCCGACGGTGCGGGGCTCTCGGGCGAGGATGTCGGTGGCGACGAAATCCTTGCGGGTGCTGTTGGCATCGACGATCGCGGCGATGAGATTCTGCGGCACCTTGGAGTAGTTCGCGAGCAGCTGCTTGGTGTCCTTCGGCAGGCAGTATCCGCCGTAGCCGAAGGAGGGGTTGTTGTAGTGCGACCCGATGCGCGGGTCGAGTCCCACGCCCTCGATGATCTGCTTGGTGTCGAGCCCGTGCACGACCGCATAGGTGTCGAGTTCGTTGAAGTACGCCACGCGCAGCGCCAGGTAGGTGTTGGCGAAGAGCTTGATCGCCTCGGCCTCGGTCGACTCGGTGAGCAGCACCGGCACGTCGGTGGCGATCGCGCCCTCGAGGAGAAGTTCGGCGAAACGCTCTCCGACGGGGCCTCGGTCTCCGACGACGATCCGCGAGGGATAGAGGTTGTCGTGCAGCGCGCGACCCTCTCGCAGGAACTCCGGCGAGAAGACGATCTTCGACTCCGGATGTTCGGCTTTCATACGCGCCGTGAACCCGACCGGCACGGTCGACTTGATCACGATCGCGGCGTCGGGGTTCACCGCGAGCACGGTGTCGATGACGTTCTCGACCGACGAGGTGTCGAAATAGTTGGTGACCTCGTCGTAGTTCGTCGGCGTAGCGACGACGACGAACTCGGCACCCCGATAGGCCGCGTCAGCATCGACCGTCGCCGTGAGGTCGAGTTCGTGCGTGGCGAGGTAGTCCTCGAGCTCGACGTCGGCGATCGGCGAGACCCGACGACTGAGCATCTCCACCTTCGCAGGGTCGATGTCGACGGCGAACACCTCGTGGTGCTGGGCGAGGATGACGGCGTTGGACAGGCCGACGTATCCGGTCCCTGCGATGGCGATCTTCATGCCCTCAGGCTATCCCGGCCCGCGGATAGACTCGTCCGCGATGACACTGCGCCCTCTGCTCACCATCGTCATGCCGGTCTCGGGTGACGATGCGACCGTCGCGACCGCTCTCGAGAGCGCCCTCGCGCAGACCCTCGTCGACATCGAGATCATCTGCGTCGACGATGCGTCGACCGACGGCACCGCCGCCGTGCTCGAGCGGTTCCGGCAGCGCGACCCGCGCGTGCGCGTCGTGCGCCATGAGCACAACCTCTCGGCGTTCCAGGCACGCCGCACCGGGGTCCTGACGGCGAGCGCCGAACGCGTGATGTTCCTCGACGGCGACGACGAGCTGACGCCGGATGCCGCAGCGACCGCGGTCGCGCAGGTCGAGGCGACGGATTCCGACATCGTCGGGTTCGGCGTCACGGTCGTCGAACGAGACGGCCGCACCGGCAGTCCCTACGAGGTGCGACTGCAGCCGCCGCAGCATCCGCTGATCGGCAAAGACGTTCTGAGCGGGCTCTTCCCGGTCGGCAAGCCGGCACAGGGCCAACTCTGGCGATTCCTGTTCCGCACGAGCGTGCTGCGCGAGGCATACTCCCTGGTGGCCGACGACCTCTCGCTCGCCCGCGTCAACGACCTCCCGCTGCTCTTCCTCGCGGCGGCGATCGCGACCAGCTACACCGCCGTTCCCGACAAGCTCTACCGCTACCATTTCGGGCGCGGCGGCAGCGGCCATCGCGTCGACACCGTCGGACGCGCGCAGTTCTATACGGGGGCGATCACCTCGGTCGATGCGATCGGGCCGGCTGTCGAGGCACTCGCCGCGTCACATGCCGACCCGGCCCTCGTCCGCGACACCTACGAGTCCGTGCGCCTGTCGATCATCGGGTACGTGTGCTTTCAGCTCGTCGAGCACAGCGACGACGCCGTGCTCGACAGCGCTCTCGCGCATCTGCACACCGTCGCGAGCGGAAAGGACATCGTGCATGCAGCCGCGCAGTTCTATCCGGGGACGCTGAAAGCCCTGAAGTTCCACACGACGTGGCAGGGCCCGCCCGAGGGTTCTGCGCGCAGCATCCTGCTCGTCACGTCGACGCTGCGCACCGGGGGCGTCTCGGCCGTGCTCACCTCGCAGGCGCGATATCTGCACGAAGCGGGTTATCGCGTGACCGTCGTGGCGCGCAACGGCGGGAGCGACGCGAGCGTGCTGCCGGTCGGCATCCCGTTCATCGAGCTGGCCTCACGTCAGCTCCCCGCTCAGCTCACGCAGTGGGCTGAGATCTGCCGAGCGCAGGAGGTCGATGTGATCATCGACCACCAGGTGCTCTACATGGACACCTGGCCGGAGTTCGCCCTCGTGGCGCGAGCCGAGGGCGCGGCGACCATCGGCTGGCTGCACAACTTCGTCGCGCGCCCCGTATACGACGGCAACGATCGACTGACGCTCATCGAGCGGTGCAGCCCCACTCTCGCCCAGCTCATCACGCTGTCGCCACTCGATGTCGCCTACTTCCGGCTGCGCGGCATCGACCACGTCGCGTACCTGCCGAATCCCCCGTCGCCGCTGATGCTCGAGTCGGCGGCTCACTCGGGTGCGAAGCCCGCGCCGTCGGGTCGGCTCGAGCTGGTGTGGTGGGGACGACTCGAGCAGCGCACCAAGCAGGTGCGGGAGCTCGTCGAGGTGGGCGTGCAGCTGCGCGCTCTCGGTGTGCCGTTCAACCTCACGATCATCGGCCCCGACTGGGATGACGTCACCGCGAAGAAGCTCAACACGCTCGCACGGCGGCGGGGCGTCGGCGACGCCGTCACCGCCGTCGGGCCGCGGCGAGGAGCTGCCCTTGTCGCCGCGATCGACGCTGCGGATGCGTTCATCTCGACGAGCATCATCGAGGGGTACCAGCTCACGATCGCCGAGGCACAGGCTCGGGGGCTTCCGGTCTTCATGTACGAGCTGCCGTGGCTCACCCTCGTGCAGGAGAACCAGGGCGTCGTCGCCGTACCTCAGGGCGACGCACGGGGGCTCGCCTCCCGGCTCGCCGAGACGCTCGCGGATCCCGAACGCTATGCGCAGCTGTCGCTGGCGTCGTTGGATGCTGCGTCACGGGCTCGCGAGGATGATTTCTCTCAGCTGTATGTCGACCTGGTCACCGGCGGTCTTCCACCGAAGTTCGCACCGCAGCCGGCTCTCGATGATGCGCGGCAGCTGCTCGGCCTTCTGGTGTTCTTCGCCGAGCGCGCGGAGGGTCGCACCGTCGCGTCCACGGACTCGGCGACATGGGGCAAGCGCATGTGGCAGTCCGCGGCACCACTCGGGCGCGCAACCCTGCGGCGCCTCCCCGGACTCCAGCCGCTCGCACACCGCGCGAAGGGGTGGCTCGGCGCGCGCTGAGGCCCGACCGCGGGCGTTACGCCACTGCGTCCATCGCCGCACGGATTCGTGCGGTGAGGTCTGCGATCTCGGCGCGGGCGACGTTCACCGCTGGTGCGAGCGTCGGAAGGTGTGTCTCGAATCGAAGGGCGAAGTCGCCGAACTGGTCGTACCGACCGACGAGGTCGCCGAGACCCACCGCCGCCAGCAGGCGGGAGATCTTATGCGGGTCGCTTCCCGAGCCGATCGGGTACGCCCCCTCGGTCGCGCCCATGATGAGGCCGTGCGCACGATCGCTGATGACAGCGAGCGACCGACTGTACACCGCGCGCACGTACTCATCGAGAATGTCGTGGCGCATGCTCGGGGGCTCCAGGTAGTCGCCTCCCAGCGCTTCAGCGAGACGCACGGCACGGGGAGAATCGCGCGCCACCTGCGTCACCGTCACTATGCGGGTCGACGTAGCACGAGCGAACGCCTTCACCGCCGAGAGCCACTCATCGCCCGGCCACGGCCGGTCGAAACGGAACGTGACCGCGAGGAGCGGCCGCTCGTCGGGCTTGGCCCAGTCAGCGGTCGCCCGACCGAGCGAGTACGCCCAGTCCGGTGCGAATCCGCCGAAGCCCACGGCATCCCGTGAGCCCTGGTCGCGCCACGACATGACCGCGGCGTCGCGGAACGCCGGGTCGAACTTCACGGAGCTCACATCCTGAGCGTTGCGGATGCCGATGCCCGTGGCGAGCACGATGCCGCCGTTCGACACCGCGCGCGTGGCTTCCTTGACCAGGCGCGGTCCAGGGAAGACCCCCGGACGCGGGTTGATCTCGCCCGCGTTGAACGCGTAGACGGGGCGCGTCGTCGCGTTCATCGCACGAGCCCATGACACCCGGTCCTCGTAGAAGGTGACATCCGATGTGGTCGAGAACCGCGCGGAGTAGTCGGTCGTGGGCGTCGCGAGGAAGACGTGCACGTGCCTTCCCTGACCGCGAAGGGCATCGAGGTACGCAACGCGAAGCTCGGAATCGCCGAGGTTGTCGTCCTGGCCGCTCAACTGCGCGAAGACATTCTGAGTAGTTTCCATGTTCACCGAGGTCAAAGTCTATTGTTAGGAGTGTGTCGTTCGCGTTCAGGTCTCTCGTCGCCCGCACGCGGACCCGTTTGGGCCGTGTGAGTCCCAGCGGGGACGAGCGAGACGTGAGTCTCAAAGTACTCGTATCCGGACGTCCTCCCTCGCATCGTCTCCGTTATGTGGATCAGATTCTGGGAGACAGCTCGGTTTCCAGCCCTCCCTTCGGGATCGATTTCGAGTACCGAGACGCCCCGAGTGGCCGCGACTCGGTGGACGTCGTTCATCTCACCGACTCGGCCGCCGTCTTGGGGAACCGCCGCGTGCCCGAATCCGAGAAGGTCGCCCGAGCGACTGCATTCACACGGGCTCTCAAGCGACGGCGAGTCTCACTCGTGCGAACCGTGACCGCCGACGTCGACCGAGATTCACGAGGATCCCGAGCCGAAGCCATCCTCGACAGAGCGACGTCGACCTACATCACCCACAGCGCGCATCGCACGGTCCCGCAGGGGCGCGAGGCGACACTCATCCCGCATGGTCATCTGCGCTTCCGGTTCCTGGGCTACCCCCGCGGCGTCGCTGAGTCCGGCCGTCTGCTCTTCGTCACTCCGGACAGCTTCCACAGCGCCTACGAGGCGGCGGTGAAGGTCTTCGCCTACGCAGATCTTCCTGCGCACACGCTGCGCATCGTGGGCAAGATTCCCTCGCGGCTCGCCTCGTCGTTCGCACGCACGATCAGCGTGAACAGCAAGACCATCACGCTGCTGGACGACACAGTCTCAGACGCCGCTCGGGTCGATGAGATCAGCAGAGCTGCGCTCGTGATCGTCGAGGCCCCGGAGACGGACGAATCGATGAGCACGATGCTGCTGGCGCTGTCTCTGGACCGCCCTGTGCTGGTCGAGGACACACCGTTCACGAGGGATCTCGCTGCAGAGGTCGGAGACTCGTGGGTACGGCTGCACCCAGGGCGCCTCACAGCCGTCGAGCTGGAGAAGGCCCTCGCATCGTTCGCGAAGTCGCCCCCCACCGGCACACCGGATCTGGACGCGCGCGATCCTGACACCGTCTCGCAGCAGTTCACCGCCGTGTACCGGTCTGCCGCCGCGTCGCGGTAGTCGACGCCTCTTGAGAAGTCGGAATCGCCATGTCATCGCCGTCGCCACTCGTCACCATCGTCGTCCTCATCCGCTCGGACACTCGATGGACCTCAGAGACGCTCCAGTCATGCCTCGATCAGACTCTTGCTCCCCTCGAGATCCTCTGTGTGGTCGACCGCGCGTCTGCGCAGGCGACACGGGACCTGATCCCGCGAGACGACCGTGTCCGCGTCATCGAGCATGAGGGCGACGGGACGACGAGAGAGGCGCTGCGCGCAGGGGTCGCCGCCGCGAGCGCGCCGTATGTGATGTTCCTCCGACTCGGCGACGAGCTGCACCCGGACGCTGCCGTCAAGGTCCACGGACACGCCACTCGTTTCGACGCGGATATCGTGGAGTTCGGCATCGAGACCGCGGAGTCGCCAGCCGGTAGCGGTCCGTCCTCTGCAACGCTGGTCCCGGAGCATGCCCGCCTCAACGGGGTCGAGATCCTCCGTCGGCTGTTCCCCCCGTCTTCCCCCACCGACACCCGACTGTGGAGGCTCGCGTTTCGCGCCGAGAGGTTGCGAGCAGCGTGCGCCGCGTTGCCTCCCGCTGGACTCTCGGAGTCGTGGGCCGACGATGTGCTCGTCGTGCTCCTCACAGCTGCCGAGGCAGACACCTACGTCTCCTTCAACGCTCGGATCTATCGGCATTTCCCCTCACGCGGGAGTGACGGGCTCCCTGTCGCCGCCGACGACCGGATGCGCGCGGCGGTCGAGACGATCGCGGTCCTCGATGCGGTCGCTCCCCTCGTGCGGAGCGCGGCACGCCACCACTTCAATCCCGAACCGCTCGTGGATGCCTACGAGTCGACTCGACTTGCTGCGATCGGCCAGGCGGTGGCCCTTTCGGAGCGCTCGACGCAGGAGATGCGCGACGAGGTCCGAGGTGCCCTGCGCAGCAGCGTCAGCTCCGCCGACGTGGTCACGGCGGCCGTCGCGTTCGCCCCGGACGCGCTCGCCTCCGTCACCGAGTTCGCTGACCACCCTCCTCTTCGCGGGCGGAACGCGCGGAGCGTGCTCCTGACGACGAACGTCCTGACGATGGGCGGAGTGTCGAGCGTTCTCATCTCGCAGGCACAGGTCCTGCTCGCCGCAGGCTACCGCGTCACCATTCTCGCGCACCGTCGCGGGAGCGACATGTCACTGGTCCCCGAGGGCGCGACGCTCGTGGAGCTCCTCGGCTCCGGCAAAAGCGAGCGTCTCCGTCAGTGGACGGCGCACTGCCGCGAGTTCGAGATCGATCTCGTCATCGACCACCGCATCATGTACTCACGGGACTGGCCCGCATACGCGCTCGTCGCCAACGCGCTGGACGCAGCCACCATCGGGTGGATCCATGCGTTCTCCGGACGCCCGACGTACAACGGCACAGATCTGCTCTCGCTGCTGCAGGACAACCTCGGTGCGCTCGCTCAACTGGTCGTGCTCTCGCCGCTCGATGTCGCCTTCTGGAAGCTGCGCGGTGTCGAGCACGTGGCGTATCTCCCGAACCCGCCCTCGTCGCTCATCGTCGACTCGCTGGGCGCTGTCACACCTCGGTCCGCGCCGCGTTCACGGCGGATCGAGCTCGTCTGGTGGGGACGGCTGGACGAGACCACCAAGAAGGTCACGCATCTCATCGAGGTGGCTGTCGCGCTCAAGCGTGCAGGTGCAGACTTCCGATTGCGGATCGTCGGTCCGGATTGGAATGACACCACTGCAGCCAGCCTGACCGCCCTCGCCCGGAAGAGGGGTGTCGAGGGCGTGGTCGAGTTGACGGGGGCGCGGCACGGACAGAGTCTCGTCGACACCATCGACTCCTCGGATGTCTTCATCAACACCAGCATCATCGAGGGATACCTGCTGACGATCCCCGAGGCGCAGTCACGCGGCCTCCCGGTCGTGATGTACGAGCTGCCCTGGCTCCTGCCAGTCCAGGAGAATCCGGGCGTCATCCCGGTGGCGCAAGGGGATGCCCGGGCGCTCGCGAATGCCGTACTCGCGTTGATCGACGATCCGGATCGCTATGAAGAGCTGTCTCGCGCGTCCATCGACGCAGCCGAGCGCATCGGAGCGGTGGACTTCGACGATCTCTACCAGAAGCTCGTCCTCGGCGACCTCCCCGACGAGTTCTCGCCCGCTCCTTCGATGGAGTCAGGACAGCAGATCCTCGACCTGCTGATATTCTTCGCCGAGAACAGGCCCGCACCCGCGCCGACCGGAGGTTCCGGGAGCAAGAGGCGAGGGCGCACGGCGAGCACCGCCGGCAGACGTCACTCTGCGGGACCGCAGACCCTGGCCGCCACGATCGAACGGCGGCTCACCGGTCCAGGACAGCGCGCCATCGATCGTGCTCCGTGGATCCGCCCCGCTGCGCGACGCGTCAAATCCGCACTCCTCCGTATCGACACATGGCGGGCGTCCCAGGGCCGAGGGCGGAAGTCATGACCATGCGAGTTTCTCAACAGGGTGAAAGCAGAATGGAATCCACGCCACTCGTATCGATCGTCATCCCCGTCTACAACGACGCCGAGGTGATCGCCGGAGCTGTCGAGAGCTGTCTTCGCCAGACTCTGCAGGCGGTCGAGGTCATCGTCGTCGACGACGGATCCAGCGATGGGACCGCTGAGATCGTCGAGCAGTACGCGATGCGAGACACGCGCGTCCGGGTCATCCGGCAGGGGCAGAACCTGTCTGCGTACCAGGCGCGGAGAATCGGCATCCTCGAGGCACGGGCCGCGCATCTGCTCTTCCTCGACGGAGACGACGAGTTGGCCGAGGTCGCTGCGGAGCGGTCCCTGACGAGGGCCGTCGCGACCGGTGCTGACCTCGTGCAGTTCGGCATCGACGTCGTGAGGAACGACGGCGCGACCGGCGGCGGCTTCGAAGCACGACTGCAGCCCACGCAGGACGGACTCACCGGGACGGACGTTCTTCGGGGCCTCTTCCCGGTCGACCAACCCGCTCAGGGACAGCTCTGGCGCTTCCTCTTCCGTACACGGGTCCTCGCCGACGCGTACGCGCTGATGCCGGACGACCTCGTGATCCCGCGTGTGAACGACCTGCCCATCACCTTCCTCGCCGCGGCGCTGGCCACGAAGTACGCTTCGATGCCGGACCGCCTGTATCGCTATCATTTCGGCCGAGGGGGCAGCGGGCAGAAGGTGGCGGACCTCGGCTGGGCGAAGTTCTATGCAGGAGCGATCGACGCGATCAACACCATCGCGCCCGCCGTCGATCGGATCTCCGCGCGGAGCGACGAATCCGATTTCATCGTCGACACCTACCAGGCCGCTCGGTCATCGATCATCGGCTACACGACCTACTACCTCGCCGAGCACACGGCCGAGCATCTGCTCGATGCCACGTTCCAGCATCTTCTGACCCGTGCGCCCGCGCGCGATATCGTCAAGGGAACCGCGCGGTTCTGGCCAGCAGCCCTCGACACGGCGGCCCGTCACCTCGGTGTCAGGCACCTGGGCGAACGAGCTGTCCGCAACGTGCTGCTCACCACCAACATCGTGCGAACCGGCGGCGTGTCGGGGGTTCTGCTCTCGCAGGCGAGGTTCCTCGTCCAGGCGGGCTATTCGGTGACCATCGCGGCGCGAGAGCCCGGGAGCGATGCAGCGATGGTTCCGCCCGGAGTCGAATTCGTCGAGGTCGACGGCCCTGATCTCGCTTCGAAGCTCGATCAGTGGGCGGAGCTGTGCCGCACCCGCGAGGTCGATGTCGTGATCGAACACCATTGGCTCTACACGCGGACGTGGCCGGCGTTCGCCCTCGCGGCGAGTGCCGAGGGAGCGGCGACCATCGGCTGGGCCCACAACTTCGCGGGCCGGTCACTTCTCCTCGGTCTCAACAGCCTGGACTTCCAGGCTCGCCATGTGTCTGCGCTCTCACACCTGATCGTGCTGTCTCCGCTCGATGTCGCGTTCTGGAAGCTGCGCGGCATGCCCAGAGTCTCTTACCTGCCGAACCCGCCTTCCCCGCTGCTGCTCGAGTCATCGGCGGTCGCGGAGCCCAAGCATGCCCCGGAGCGGCGTCCGATCGAGCTCATCTGGTGGGGCAGACTCGAGCAGCGCACGAAGCGTGTGGCAGAACTGGTCCTGGTCGCGGCAGAGCTCGACCGTCTCGGCGTCGACTTCCGGATGCGCATCGTCGGCCCGGATTGGAGCGGAATGAGCGCTGAGAAGCTGATGGCCCTCGCGTCCGAGCACGGTGTCGCCGACCGCGTGCACGCGGTCGGCCCCCTCCACGGCGACGAATTGATCGCTGCCATCGATTCCAGCGATCTCTTCGTGAACACCAGTGTCATCGAGGGATACCCGCTCACGATTCCCGAAGCCCAGTCACGGGGCCTGCCCGTCGCGATGTACGAGTTGCCGTGGCTCGCCGTCGCCGAGGACAATGCCGGTATCGTCACGTCCGGTCAGGGCGATGCCGCAGGTCTGGCGATGAGGATCGCCGAGATCGCTGCGACGCCCACGATGTACGACAGTCTCTCACGGGCCTCTATCGAGGCCGGTCGCCGCGAGCTCACGTACGACTTCGCTTCTCTCTACGAGCAGCTGGTGAATGGTGAGCTCCCAGCCTCACATTCGCCCTCCCCCACCACGGACGACATCCGTCGGCTCGTCGACCTGGTGGTGCTGTTCACCGAGCAGAACGCCAAGGTCCGCAACGCGGCGGCGAAAAGATCCGCGCCGTCGAGGCGGGGCCGCCCGGCCGCGGGACGCCGGGCGACTCCTGCTCGTTCGCGCACCTGGCGTCTCGTCGCGCGCGTGACGCCGGCTGCCCATGTGGTGCTCGACATGGCCCCGTGGTTGCGTCCCACGGCAGCGCGGGTGAAGCATGCGCTCTTGAGCCGCTGACAGAGGTCGCTCAGGAGCGGAAGCGGTGCGCGGACGGCGTTCCCGTCGCCGGCGATGCGAGTCAGGCGGGAACGTCGCTCGTCGCCACAGACCGGAACACCTCGGCATACCGTGCGGCGGTCGCGCCCGCGTCGCGCCTGCTGAGATCGGGATGTTCCGAGCGCGGCGTGTTACGGACCGCATCCACGACTTCGTCCAGCCGCTCGGCGGTCACTGCCCCCGCGTGGTGATGCACCCAGCCGGACCCGACTTCTTCCGCCAACAGGCGGGTGGCCGCCGACTCGGGAACGAGGACGGGCCTGTCGAGGCTCAGCGCGAGCATGAGCATGCTCTCGTCCACCAAAGTTGCGTTGTCGGGAAGAATGACCAGCTCGGAAGCGCTGATCTCGTTCACCATCATCGCGTCGGAGACGAGACCGGTCACCGCCGATACACGCTCAGGGTGACGCCCCAGGACCTTCTCGAGCAAGGCATCGAGGGCCGCATTGGGCTGCCCCATCACGCGGAGGGAGAGGCCCGGAGTATTGGTGAGCGGAAAGATCTTCAGCGGGCCGGCCGCCACCTTGACGAGGCGATTCGGTGAGATGGCGAGGAGTCGACCAGGGATCTGCTCCTTGCGCGGGTACCCGACGAAACGATCACGATAGTGCGCATGAGGGATGACGGTCGTGCGCCCGGGGGCAGGGGTCGAGGTCGCCTCGTCGAGGACGATGAACATCGCTGTGGCATCGTCGAACGCGCGACGCCACTCGGCGCCCGCACCCTGGTGGGGACCGTACAGCGTCTGGACGAGGGGAAGCTCGCGTCGTCGCAGCTCAGCGACGACCGCCTGTGCGATGTCGGCACGCTCGTCGTTCGTCGTGCCCGCTCCGCCGAGCAACCGGACCGCCTGGTGGACGTGGACGACGTCCACGTCCAGGTCGCTGAGCTCGCGCGCAAAATGGGAGAACTTGATGCCGTCGACGCCTTCACCGATGATCTGATCGATGTAACTGACGTTGGCTTGCGGTGAGCGGTGATCCGTCAGCACCACGAGGGGATCGATTCGACTACCGGGATTCGCGAGACGCACTCGACAACTATATGCTGGACCGTGATGAGCGCCAACAGACCCCAGGATCTCTTCTTCCACCTGGCGGGGCAGGACGACAACCTCGGCGACTCGGCCCTCCGGCTCGCTTATCTCAACGCCGCTCGCGGCGAAGGTCGGCGCCTGCACATCTACTTCGGTGCAGCCACCCCCGACTACACCTCCGGCTTCGCGCTCGGCAGGCGCGACCGCATCTACACGCACCGGCCGACCTGGCTGGCCGCCGGTGATGCCGCGCGTCGGGGAGTTCACTTCCTCAACGCGGGAGAGATCAATCCGCCGCCAGGACTGTTCCCGAACATCCACCGCACCCGCGAGCTGCGCCGCACCGTCGACGCCGGCGGCGTGTTCATCGCGGCCGGTTTCGGGATCAAGGACCCCTCGTCGATCGAGCAAGTGGAGTTCGACGATGTTCTTCGCAACGCGGCGATCGTCTCCTGGCGCGATACCCCTTCTCGTGACGCCGCAGGATTCGGCGACGTCGCACCCGATTGGGCGTATTCCCTCGGAACGCCGACGAGCCAATGGGCGCCGGCGGATGAGCGTCCTCTGCTCGCGGTGACGCTCCGATTCGATCGTCCGTGGCCGGGGTCGCGATGGATCGCATCCGTCCGCGATCTGGCTTCGCGCACGTCGACGCGGATCGTCACTCTCGCTCAGGTCTCGCGCGACGCACCTCGGGCGGTCCGTCTCGCCGAGGAACTCGGCGGCGAGTACCTGATGCCTCCCAGCATGGACCATGCCACTCTCGACGCGCATGCACGCGGCGCGTTCAAGATGTCCCGATTCGTGGTCAGCGATCGAGCGCACGGCCTCATCATCGCGGCATCCGAGGGAGCATATCCCATCGGCTCGGGCGCCGACCCGCAGAAGATCCATCGCCTCCTGGCCACCGCCGGTCTCGGCGAGCTCGTCGGGCGCTACGACCAGATCGATGAGTTCTCCGCACGGCTCGACGAGCACCTCCCTCTGCTCGCGCCGTCGATCGACACCGCGCGCGATGAGTTGGCAGCGCTGACCAAGCGAATCCACGACGTCATCGACGCCGACTGACACGGCCCTTCTCACCGTTCCCATCGCCGACGGGCCCCGGATGGAGAGCGGCAGGAGGACAGCGACGGGCGCCCTGCAGGTGGCGAGCCAATATACTGCACTAATGGTGTTGACCGTCGGCGACCGATCCAAGATCCATCAGCGCGTCTCTTTCTCCCACAGCGACGATCGCCCGATCACGATCGGCGACGGGGCGAACTTCTACCGAGGCACCGAAATGCTCGGCCCGGTCACGATCGGGAACAACGTCTTCATCAACAGAGACGCGTACATCCGCCCCAACACGTCCATCGGCGACGGGGTGCGGATCGGCCCCTTCGTTCGCCTCATCTCGGACACTCACGAAGTGGGCCCGCCTTCCCGCCGCGCGGGCAAGTCCCGATTCGATCCGATCGTGATCGGCGCAGGAACATGGATCGGGGCATCGGTGACGGTATTGGGCGGCGTCACGATCGGCGAGGGATGCATCATCGCCGCCGGCGCGATGGTGACCAAGGACGTTCCGGACAACACCCTCTACGGCGGGGTCCCCGCTCGGTTCATCCGCGATCTGCCGGTCGACGATCGATCAGGAGAGTCCGCCCGCACTGCCTCGACGGAACCGACCGACACATCGTCGTAGCGCCACCAGCCGACAGGTGCTCCAGTCCTGATCGGAGCACCGGTCGGTTCTCCGATCAGGCAGCGGTCAGCGTTCTCGAACCATCTTGTTGAACTTGTGCGCCGTCGGCCGCAAGCCCGGCATGACCTTCAGGACCACGCGCCCGAGCGGCCGGATCATGCCGACGAGCAGCGGATCCGGTTGTACCGGAGGGGCGGTCTTCGCTCGCGTCGACGCCTGAGCGGACGGCGACGGACTCGTCGACTGCCGTGAGATCCTCGCCGCAGTCGGTGTCGCACTCTGAGTCCGCTCCCCCGCCTGTCTCGTCGCGCTCTTCTCCGCGGCCTTGGCGGCGATCCTCGCTGCTTTCCTCGCAGCCGCCTTGGCTGCGACTGCGGCCGCCTTCTTGGTCGCCGCCGCTTCTGCGGTGGCCTTCCTCGCGGCCGCGACTGCCGCCGTCTTCTTCGCCCTGAGACCGGCGTTGCGCTCGGTGAAGAAGATGAGCAGATCGATCAGGCGTTGTGCATCGTCGATCGTGGGCTCAGGTGAGAAGGCAGCAGGCAGCTCTCCTTCGACGAGCTGACGGTACGTCTGACCGAAATCGAAGTCGCGCTTCCTCTTGGCCACGGCCAGGGATTCATGGGAGAGCTCGTCGTAGCGATCGGGACTCTCGACGATCGCGACGACCTCACGTGCGAACGCCGCCGGGGTGGCCTGAGGAACGCTCACGATCCCCCCGTTGTCGGCAGCGAGAGCCAGCCAGGGCATGTCGTACATGACCACGGGAAGGCCGCGCGCCTGAGCCTCGAGAATCGTCAGGGGATATCCCTCGATGACGCTGGTGTTGACGAAGATATCCGCGGCATCGATGGCGGAGAGCAGATGCTCGCCGTACAACGGTCCCGGGACCGACACCTCCTCCAGCCCGAGCTTGCGGGCCTCTGCCTCGAGCATGTGCGGTTCCGTCTCCGCCCACCCCGGCCCGATGATCTTCATCTCGAAGGCGACGCCGAGCTTCCGGAGTTCTGCCGCCACGAGCAGAAGTTGGCGGACCTGCTTCGTGTGCTGTTCGAGACGCCCCCACCAGAGGAGTCTCACCGGGCGTCCCTGAGGCGCCGTCTTGACGATGTTCTCGATCGGCGCCTCCAGGATCATCGGAGACGGCGGATTCGGGAGATACGCCACATGTCGAATGCCACGAAGCTTCCAGAATGCGACGTCGAGCGGTGAGAGGGTGATGAGCTGAGCGAGCGCGCCGAGATGATCGGTCATCAGCGAGGTGAGGTCGTTGAGGTCGTAGACCGGCCTGGCAGCGAAGTTGTGGACCCATCCGATGGTCGCAGCCCCCAGTGAACGCGCGATGAGCGCGTACGCAGGCCAATCCCTGCTGTAGAGGATCTGATGGTCGATCACGAGATCGATGGACTCCCGACGACAGATCTCGCCCCATTGAGTGACCTGTGCGAGGAGGCTCCCCTCGCCGATCTCGACGAACTTCGCGCCGTACGGGACTGCGTCCGCCGAGCTGCCCGGCCGTCGCGCTGCGATCGTGACGTCGTATCCTGCGTCCAGGAGAACTCTGGCCTGCGTCAGGAGAACGCCGGACACCCCGCCTGTCGTGAGCGACTTCGTCGTCAGCAGTACGCTGCGGATCGGGCGGCTGCCGAGCTCGATCCGGTCGCTGCTCTGCGCCAGGAGCGCGAGCGCCCCGGGGCAGAACCCCGTCGCCGCCAGAACCACATCCTCTTCGGAGACGCGCTCGCGCAGCAGCCCGAGGCAGTCGGCCCGAACGCCCTCCGCTGTGTTGTTGATCAGGTAGTTGAGCAGGTTGCCGATCACCGACAACCTGGCGGACGCATAGCTGTCCATGAGGGGATCCGGGTCGATCCGCTTGCGTGCCTGCTCGCGCACCGCCGGCGCGATGCTGTCGATCGAGTCGATCGCGCGCAGGTAGAACTCGAACTGCGAAGCCTCCTCGACGCGGTGTCCGCTGATTCCTCGGCCGAAGTTGTAGCGGTACAGCTTCGCCGGCAGTGAGACGTACCGCTGCGCCCCCGCGATCGCAAGATATGCGATGGGCAGATCATTGGCTCGGTAGAGCTCGAGGTCGGGTGAGAGCTGCGCATAGGCGACACGGAGCAGCCCGACGTGAAAGAGGTAGCGCCAGATCTGCCCGCGCGCGGGCACTCCGACGGGGAAGAGACTCGGAAGGATGGCATCGTTCTCGACGAGCTCGTGGTATGGCTGCAGCCGCTTCTCGAAGCCCCCGCCGCTTCGCCCGTCTGGAGTCACGACCTCGACACCGAAGCCGACGAGATCCGCACTCGTCTTCTGCGCCTCAGCCGTGGCCTTCTCAGCGGCATCCGGAGCGAGCTCGTCGTCACCGTCGAGGAACAGCACATACGGAGCCGTCGCGGCCATGATGCCCGCTCGTCGAGCCTGGAAGGCCGAGCGATTGCGGTCGAAGGAAACGAGGCGGATGCGCGGGTCGACGGCCTGGTAACGCTCGACGATCTCTCGGCTGCGGTCCGTGGAAGCATCGTCTACACAGATGATCTCGATCGCACTCAGCGTCTGACGCATGCAGCTTTCGACTGCCGCGGCGATCCATTCCTCGTCGTTGTACATGGGGATGATGATCGACACATGAGGAGTCGGCAGGAGAACAGGGGATTGCATACCAGTATTACTCTCGCTTCACAGCTCAGCGTCGGCACCCGATCGAGGCCGTTGGACGGTCGGATCAATCCTAACCACGTTGAGTGTCGGTCGTGTTTCGTGTCCGCCCGGCGGGGGATGCGCCCGCTCAGTGCATCACGCGTCGGTGGACCAGAGCTCCTGGTCCTCGAACACGATGTACGCCTGCTGGGTGATCACATTCGCATAGGCGGTTCGGTTCTTTCCGTTCGCCGGCAAGATGGTGATCTCCCCGAGGACCGGGCCTCTCGGTGTGTTGAAGAGATCGACGCGACAGAACGCTCCCACCTCACTGCCCAGCCGCTCCGCGACGCTGATCATTTCGCTCAGATTGTCGGGCTCGCGCATCGCGTTGCCCAGGGTCCGGCCCAACTCCAGCGGGTGCGGCAGAGGGCGCCACGTGACCGAGTAGGGCCGTCTGGATGGTCCGGGGTAGTTGCGGTCGAACACTTCGAGGAACCCGGCGATGCCGCGGAACACGTAGAACTTGTAGTCAAGGGGTATGACGTTCGCTTCCGGAGCGAAACGGTCCGCGACGAACTCCTCGACGATGTACATATCGACCCGGTCCGTCTCGCTCGCGAGCTTCTGCCAGTTCGCCACGATGCGATCCGGTGAGATGGGCTTGCCGGTGAACACGTTGACACCGCGGGATACGGCGAAGACTCCCTTCGCCGATGCCAGACCGTCCGGCTTGGCCACGTAGCGCTGCGGAAGGTCGAGCTGCAGCAGCTCCTCCGGGTCCGAGAAATGTGCGATCTGTCGTGGAATCTCCACGAGGTTCTCACGTGCGAACGCGTGCATCGCGTCCTTCTTCTCCAGCCGACTCTGCCAGAAGGAATGGTTGCCGCTTTCGAACCACTCATGGCGCCGGTCGGTCATCAGCTGCTCGAATGTCTTCACGCCGGTGTGGCGCGACACGGCTTCGACCAGTCCGGTATCCACGCCGAACAGGTCACGGTTCAACCGAAACTTCGCGCGCGCCATTCCGATCGCTTCGTCGATCTCGCCGGCACTCGCACACGCGAGAATGCTCCGGAGTTCGTCGTCGACATCACCCTCCACGCTGGGAATGTCATCCGATGCCAGAACCCACGGCTTGCCCGCCGGTGTCGCGAACGCCAACCGGGTCGTCGCGAGAGTGCGAGTGGCCGTCGCCTGTCCCTCAGTCGCCACCACGGCTCGCACGGTGAACTGCTCCTCATCACCGGTGAGCAGCGAGGCAGGCAGCACGAATCGAAACCCGATCGAAGGGCTGCGCCCCTCCTCGGTCGCCAGATCTCTTCTCTCTCTGTCCGCTACGACTGAGCCTAGCCGCCGGGACTCCGCGAATACCTCGACGACCACCGGGACGCTCGGAGCGTCGTCATCGACGGCCCAGCCTTTGAGGAAGTCGCCCACGACTCCGTCCAGATGTACTCGTACAGTCATTCTGAAGCCCTACGTTATTGGAGAAGCGACCGGTTCGCTCAGACTATCTGACGCGCAGAGCACCACCCCGATCTACACAGGAATCCGCACCGTAGGCGCGTCACCCGTCTCCCAGAAGTCCGCGTCCAGCACACGAGTCACCGGAACGGGCTCCTCGGCCCACGCCGGCACCGGCTGCGACGTCTGCGTCGCGCGAGCCACAGCACGAGCGGCGTTCTGCCGCTGCAGTTCGGCGGCGGCTGCACGACGCTCCCACAGCTCGCGCTCGATCATGGTGCGATCTCTGGCGTGAATCATCGCCCTGAGGATCATCGCGAGCAGCACGCCCGTGTATCCGCCGATCGTGTTCGCCAGCACGTCGAGCACGGTCGATACGCGCTCGTCGAGCGCGATGCCCTGCGTGAACTCGATCGCGCCCGAGAAGGCGGGCAGCAGGAAGATCGCGACCCACCACGCTTTGCGTGCGAGTGCGAGACCGAGCAGGAAGCCGAGCGGCACGAACATGCCGATGTTGGCGGCGAACTCGAGTTCGTTGTAGTCGAATCGCTCGGGCACGCCGAGGTTGTGCAGCGCACGGACCACACGCCCCGCGATGCTGTCGAACTCGAGCTGCTCAGGCTGCGGCCACATCGTGACCAGCAGCACGAACGCGGAGTACACGATCAGCAGCAGCGTCGAGATCCACAGCCGCGCGTGGCTTCGCGGCGGCGGGGGTCCCACCTGGATCTGTGTCATGGTCGCGTTCCTCTCTCACGCCCGAGGTCGGGCGACGGCGATGCCCGCAGGCAGGCTCGGGCCATGTTATCCGTCACGAGTCGCGTCTCACCGCGAAGTCGCCGAGAACCTGCGCGCTCACGACATGTCCGCACCCGGGTACGACACAGGGGCCGGACCCGAAGGCCCGACCCCTGTGCGAGAAAGCAGATGCTTACTTGATGATCTTCGTGACCGTACCGGCGCCGACGGTGCGTCCACCCTCACGGATGGCGAAGCCGAGGCCCTCTTCCATGGCGATCGGCTGGATCAGCTCGACCGTCACGTCGGTGGTGTCGCCGGGCATGACCATCTCGGTGCCCTCGGGCAGCGTGATGACGCCGGTGACGTCGGTGGTGCGGAAGTAGAACTGCGGGCGGTAGTTCGTGTAGAACGGGTTGTGACGCCCACCCTCATCCTTCGACAGGATGTACGCGGTACCGGCGAAGTCGGTGTGCGGCGTGACCGAACCCGGCTTGACGATGACCTGACCGCGCTCGACGTCCTCACGCTTCGTGCCACGGAGCAGGAGACCACAGTTCTCGCCGGCCCATGCCTCGTCGAGCTGCTTGTGGAACATCTCGATACCCGTGACCGTGGTCTTGACGGTCGGACGGAGTCCGACGATCTCGACCTCGGAGTTGATGGCCAGCGTGCCACGCTCGGCGCGGCCGGTGACGACGGTTCCACGACCGGTGATCGTGAAGACGTCCTCGACGGGCATCAGGAACGGCTTGTCCTTGTCGCGCACGGGGTCCGGAACGTTCTCGTCCACGGCCTCCATGAGGTCGAGGATCGACTGAACCCACTTCTCGTCGCCCTCGAGGGCCTTGAGAGCGGAGACGCGGACGACAGGAGCGTCCTCGGCGAAGCCCTGCGAAGCGAGCAGCTCGGAGACCTCGAGCTCGACGAGCTCCAGGATCTCCTCGTCGTCGACCATGTCGGACTTGTTCAGCGCGACGAGCAGGTACGGCACGCCGACCTGCTTGGCGAGCAGCACGTGCTCACGCGTCTGAGCCATCGGGCCGTCGGTGGCGGCGACCACGAGGATCGCGCCGTCCATCTGAGCAGCACCGGTGATCATGTTCTTGACGTAGTCGGCGTGGCCGGGGGCGTCAACGTGCGCGTAGTGGCGCTTCGGGGTCTCGTACTCGATGTGCGAGATGTTGATGGTGATTCCACGCTGGCGCTCTTCCGGCGCCGAGTCGATGGAAGCGAAGTCGCGCTGCACGTTGGTGTCAGACGGGAACTTGTCAGCAAGCACCTTCGAGATCGCTGCGGAGAGCGTGGTCTTGCCGTGGTCAACGTGACCGATGGTTCCGATGTTGACGTGCGGCTTGGTCCGCTCGAACTTGGCCTTAGCCACTGGGTCCTCCTCAGGACGTCATGTAGAGGGTGCCGGGCACTGGTTTGCGACCGGTTCTCTACGGGTGTGAATCTCAGTTTAGTAGAGAGGGAATGTGAAGTTGTAGGTGACCTGGGAGCCGAGCCGAAACCCGGCTCCCAGGAAAGTGTTACTCGCCGCCCTGGTGCTTCTGGACGATCTCGTCGGCCACAGCGCGGGGAACCTCAGCGTAGCTGTTGAACTCCATCGAGTAGACGGCGCGACCCGAGGTCTTCGAGCGCAGGTCGCCGATGTAGCCGAACATCTCGGACAGCGGCACGTGCGCACGGACGACCTTGACGCCGGCGGCGTCTTCCATCGACTGGATCTGGCCGCGACGCGAGTTCAGGTCACCGATGACGTCGCCCATGTACTCCTCGGGAGTACGCACCTCGACCGCCATGAGCGGCTCGAGGAGCGTGGGGTTGGCCCGACGAAGAGCTTCCTTCATACCCATGGATCCTGCTATCTTGAACGCCATCTCCGAAGAGTCGACGTCGTGAGCAGCACCATCGACGATCGTCGCCTTGACGCCGACGATCGGGTATCCGGCGAGCACGCCGACGTTCATCGCATCCTGGAAGCCGGCATCGATCGAGCCGATGTACTCACGCGGGATGCGACCACCGGTGACCGAGTTGACGAATTCGTACGTCTTCTCGTCGTCGAGGTCGAGCGGCTCGATGTTGAACTGGATCTTCGCGAACTGACCCGAACCACCGGTCTGCTTCTTGTGCGTGTAGTCGTACTTCTCGACGCCCTTGCGGATCGTCTCGCGGTACGCGACCTGCGGCTTGCCGACGTTGGCCTCGACGTTGAACTCGCGCTTCATGCGGTCGACGAGGATGTCGAGGTGCAGCTCGCCCATGCCCTTAATGGTCGTCTGACCGGTCTCGGGGTTGAGCTCCGTGCGGAAGGTCGGGTCCTCTTCAGCGAGCTTCTGGATGGCGACACCCAGCTTCTCCTGGTCGGCCTTGGTCTTCGGCTCGATGGCGACCTCGATGACGGGCTCGGGGAACGTCATCGACTCGAGTACGACCGGCGAGGCCGGGTCGGTCAGGGTGTCACCGGTGGTGGTGTCCTTCAGACCGATGACCGCGTAGATGTTGCCCGCAGTGACCGAGGGGACCGGGATCTCCTTGTTGGCGTGCATCTGGAAGATCTTTCCGATGCGCTCCTTCTTGCCCTTGGTCGAGTTGACGACCTGGGCTCCGGAGTCGAGCTGGCCCGAGTAGACGCGCACGTAGGTGAGGCGACCGAAGAACGGGTGCACCGCGACCTTGAACGCGAGAGCCGCGAACGGATCCTTCGCGTCGGGGTGACGCTCGATGATCGTGTCGTAGTCCTTGGGGTCGTGAGCCTGGATCGAGCCCACGTCGAGCGGGTTCGGCAGGTAGTCGACGACCGCGTCGAGCATCGGCTGGACGCCACGGTTCTTGAACGCCGAGCCGCAGAGGACCGGGTAGATCTCGGAAGCCACGGTGAGCTTGCGGATCGCGCCCTTGATCTCGGCGACGGTCAGGTCTTCGCCACCGAAGAACTTCTCGAGCAGAGCGTCGTCGGTCTCGGCGACGGTCTCGAGGAGCTGCTGACGGTACTCGTCTGCCTTGTCCTTAAGGTCGGCCGGGATCTCCTGGACCTCGTAGGAGGCGCCCATGGTGACGTCACCCTTGGAGTCACCAGCCCAGACGAGAGCACGCATCTCGACGAGGTCGATGACGCCGACGAAGTCGTTCTCTGCACCGATGGGCAGCTGGATGACCAGCGGCTTGGCGCCGAGGCGGTTGATGATGGTGTCGACGGTGAAGTAGAAGTCCGCGCCGAGCTTGTCCATCTTGTTGACGAAGCAGATGCGGGGGACGTTGTACTTGTCAGCCTGACGCCACACGGTCTCGGACTGGGGCTCGACGCCCTCCTTGCCGTCGAACACTGCGACAGCACCGTCGAGGACGCGGAGCGAGCGCTCCACCTCGACCGTGAAGTCCACGTGACCGGGGGTGTCGATGATGTTGATCTGGTTCTTGTTCCAGTAGCAGGTCACGGCGGCAGACGTGATCGTGATGCCGCGCTCCTTCTCCTGCTCCATCCAGTCGGTGGTCGAGGCACCGTCGTGGGTCTCGCCGAGCTTGTGGTTGACGCCCGTGTAGAACAGGATGCGCTCGGTGGTGGTGGTCTTGCCGGCATCGATGTGAGCCATGATGCCGATGTTCCGAACCTTGCTCAGGTCGGTGAGCACGTCTTGTGCCACAGGAGTGTCCTTATCTTTTTGGCAGTCGTACTGCGAAGAGGGGGTGCCTGCCCCCGGCGTGTGGCCGGGGGCAGGCGAAGCTGTTTACCAGCGGTAGTGAGCGAACGCGCGGTTCGACTCGGCCATCTTGTGCGTGTCCTCGCGGCGCTTGACCGCTGCACCGAGACCGTTCGACGCGTCGAGGATCTCGTTCTGGAGACGCTCGGTCATCGTCTTCTCACGACGACCCTTGGCGTAGCTGACGAGCCAGCGCAGCGCGAGGGTGTTCGCGCGGTGCGGCTTGACCTCGACCGGAACCTGGTAGGTCGAGCCACCGACGCGGCGGCTCTTGACCTCGAGAGTCGGGCGCACGTTGTCGAGCGCCTTCTTCAGAGTGGCGACGGCATCCTGACCGTTCTTCGCCTCGACGCCCTTGAGGGCGTTGTAGACGATCGACTCGGCGAGCGACTTCTTACCGTCGACCAGGATCTTGTTGACCAGCTGGCTGACGATCGGAGCGCCGTATACCGGGTCGTTGACGACGGGACGCTTGGGGGCGGGACCCTTACGAGGCATTGGACTCAGCCCTTCTTTGCGCCGTAGAGGCTGCGAGCCTGCTTACGGTTCTTGACGGCCTGGGTGTCCAGGGCGCCACGGACGATCTTGTAGCGAACACCGGGGAGGTCCTTGACACGACCACCGCGGACGAGCACCAGCGAGTGCTCCTGGAGGTTGTGACCCTCGCCCGGGATGTAGGCGGTCACCTCGGTGCCGTTGCGGAGCTTCACACGAGCGACCTTGCGCATCGCCGAGTTCGGCTTCTTCGGGGTGGTGGTGTAGACGCGGGTGCAGACCCCGGCCTGCTGCGGGTTCGACTTGAGTGCGGGCGCCTTGGTCTTGGTGACCTTGGGCGAGCGACCCTTGCGAACCAACTGCTGAATGGTTGGCACGTTCTCTCCTCATAATGCTGCACGGTGACAGCGTGATGGGTTTCACATCAGTGACCCACCGGCACGCCGGAATCGACGTGCCTTTGTGGTGGTGGGTATGCCGTGGGGGCGGACCGGCATGGTGCCGACGCCCAGCGCGCACGTCGAGACGTGCACACACCTGATCAAGTGTAATGCCACGTAACGTGGTGGTCAAATGAGGGCTGCAGCGATCTACGACTGATCCGCGTCGAACGGGGAGTCGAGCGAGTCGGTGAGTTCAGCCAGCAGCGCCTCGATCTGCGGCTCGACATGCTGCGAGATCGCAGCCTGGATGTAGATGCGGTGGCGCAGCAGGATGCCGCAGATCTCGCGACCGACCATGTTCGCGTACTCGTCGGCGAGGGCGACCTCTTGACGCAGGGCGACCTTCGCCTCGTCGCTCAACGGGGGCAGAGGCGGCAGATCGGCGACTGCCTCGTCGGCCATGCCGGCGATCGTGAAGAGGAACGGTGCGCCCGGAACCGGCTCGGGGTCGAGCGGCAGCCCGTCGAACTCGGGATCCAGACCGTCGGCCGGGCGGTAGCTGCGTGCCCGGTTGCGCGCGGCCTGCTGATCGAGTTCGCGCTGCAGCATCGGCAGGTTCCTGGCGGTGTACTCGGCCACGGCGTGGTCGACGATCGTCTTGATCCGCGTGGAGAGACCGTGCTGCACACCGTGCGGCGTGTTCGAGCCGATGCCCGCCGCAGACAGGATCGGCGACCCCAGACAACGTCGACAGGGCGCGACCCGACCGCGATGGGTCGCCGGCTCCCAGCGCGGCACCCAGCGCAACCAGGCCTCGACGGCCTGGTCGACCTGCGTCTCCAACGAGCGCTCCACACCTAGAGCGTACGGCGCGGCCGCCGCCGACGTGGAGATTTCCACGCCACGGCGGGGCGTCACTCGTCTTCTTCGCGCTCCCACGGCCACTGCGGATGCTGAGCACGCGTGCGCCGGAGCGCGATGCCGCCCCAGGCCGCGATCGCGGACGCGACGAGGAGCACCGCGCTCGCTCCCCCGCGCACGAGGTCACCCGCGACGACCGTCGCGACGATGATGTCGCCGCTGGCGGCGATGACGCCGATCCACACGACGACCAGGTGCGCGAGCGCCGTGGCCAATGCGACCGCCGGCGCCGACACGAACGACGGCTGCGTCCGCCGCAGCGACGACCACAGCGACAGCGCGAACGCCACGACGGCCGCCAGCATCCCGATCGCGCCGGGCAGCTGACCGAGACCGGGGACGGCGATGATGTCACTGTCGGTGGCGATGCTCACCGCGCCGAGGCCGAACACCGCCAGCGCGAAGAAGCTGATGGTGGCGAGCACCAGCGCCAGAATGACCGAAACCCCCGGGGACTCGGGTCCACGGGGGTTCGGCGACGACATGTTCGTGACTACCTCGCCAGCGTCGGGCCGGCCTCGAGCGTGCGCTCGTACTCGCGCTGCGCTTCGGCGTTGAGCTCGGTCTTGCGTGCCCCGCTGCGGGCGACCCATGCGCCGAACCAGATGGTCAGCTCACGGGCGAAGACGAATGCCGCGATGGCGAGCGGGTGGAAGAGCTGCGCTCCGATGAGCTCGCTGCCCTCCCGGGCGGTGAGCAGCCAGAACGGCGCCTCGAAGAGCGCCCCGAGGATGTGCCCGCCGTAGGCGATGAGACCGACGATGATGCCGAAGACCACCCAGAGTCCCCAGCGTCCGCGGTTGATGAAGGCGCCGAGCAGCCAGAAGCCGAGGAAGAACCCGACGACTGGAACCCAGTAGCCCCAGGTCATCAGCGGAGCGAGAGCGGCTTCGCCGATGTTCTCGCCGGTGATGTCACCCGCGACGGCACGGAGGCCGAGCGTCGCGCCCAGGTAGAGGATCGCGAAGGCGATGGTCGCGAGCAGGCCGATCGCGCCCGCGGTGCCGCGGTTGCCTCGTTCACGGGGCGGTTCGGGAGCCTGGACGAAGATCGGCTGCTGCTGGATCGGAACGACGACCGGCTCGGCGGCTGCCGGCTCCGACGGGACGATCCGGGTCTCCGTCTGGTCGGCCGACGAGTACGCGGCTCCGGCCAGGGCGGACTGCTCGTGCGCGGCCGGCGGCGTGTACGCGGCCGTCGCGTCGGCATCCGTGTTCCAGGACTTCGTCGCGTCAGCATCCGTGTTCCACGACTTCGTCGTGTCGTCTGCGTCGTCGAGGTACTTCGGGTCGTTGAGCTCCGGCGTCGCGAAGGTGCCGGGGTGTTCGTTCTCGGCAGCCTCGAATGCGGCGACATCGGGGTCGACGGCGGGCTGGGTCGGAGCGGGAGCCGACGTCTCGTGCGTGGGGTCCGCGGGCGTGCCGTGCACGCCTGCACTCGCTGCGGCGGCGTCGTCGAGTCCAGCGTTCGCGCTGTCGACGACGTCGTTGACGTCTTTCGGCCGCTCGGGCTGTGGAACCTCGGGGTCACTCATGGGTGCGCCTCTCATCGGATGTGTGCTCTGCGAGATTACCGCCGCGCGCCCGCGCCCCGACGGAGGCGTGCCGACGTGTCGCTGAGCCCGTGATCACGCATCTCGTCCTCGGGACGAGATGCGACGGCACCGTCAGCGAAGGGTGGCGCGGAGGGCGTCGCCGATGAACGAGGCGACGACCGGCACGATCGGCATCGAGAACCAGATCAGGGCGCCCACCACGCCGATGCACAGCACTGCGGCGATCCAGCTGATCACCGCGTTTCGCCCCGCGACACGCGTCATGCCATCACGCTACGACCGCCGGTGCCGCGCCGGCGGTCGCAACGCCGCGAACGATGCGACCACGACCGCAGGTCAGCCCTTCGTCGCGCCGGCCGTCAGCCCGCCGACGATGTATCGCTGAAGGAACAGGAAGAGGATCATCACCGGGATCGCCGCCATCACCGCGCCGGCCGAGAACGCCGACCAGTCGGCGTAGCGCGGGTTCGCGACGAGCTTCGTCAGGCCGACGACCAGGGTCTGCTGGTCGACGTCGACGAGCATGACACTCGCGATCACGTACTCGTTGACCGTGCCGATGAACGACAGCAGCGCGACCACCGCGAGGATCGGGGCGACCAGCGGCAGGATCATCGTGAAGAAGATGCGGGCGTGACCGGCGCCGTCGATGCGGGCGGCCTCGTCGAGCTCCATCGGGAGGGTGTTGAAGAAGCCGTACATCAGGTAGGTGTTCACGCCGAGCGCGCCACCGAGGTAGACGAGGATCAGGCCGGTGTGCGTGTTCAGGCCGATGGCGGGGAACCAGTCCCCGAGCGTCGACATCAGCAGGAAGATCGCCACCACGGCCAGGAGCTGCGGGAACATCTGCACGACGACGATCGTGACGAGGCCGATGCGACGACCGGCGAAGCGCATGCGCGAGAAGGCATATGCCGCGAGAGCCCCGATGAAGACGGTCACGGCGCCGGTCACCACGGCGATGACCAGCGTGTTCAGGAACCACAGGCCGTAGGGGTTCTGCGGATCGCTGAGGATGCGCACGTAGCTGTCGAAGCCGAACGCGGAGAAGAGCTGGTTCGAGCCGGTCAGCGTGCCCTTCGGATTGAGAGAAGCCGAGACGACGTACAGCAGCGGGAAGAGCGCGAAGGCGCTCACGACGATGGCGACCACATGGCGCCATCCGGTGTCTGCGAACCACGCGCCGAAGCTGCGGCGACGGGGCGCGAGGTTCTGCGCGACGGCGACGGGGCGGGCGGTGCCGGTGTCCGTGGTGCTCATGTCAGTTCAGCTCCTCGAGGGCCTTGGTCTTGCGGAAGCTGATGATCGAGATCGTCGCGACCACGATGAAGATCAGGATCGTGAACGCGGAGGCGAGGCCGTAGTCGCGGGACTGACCCGTGAACGCCACCTTGTAGACCATCGAGATCAGGATGTCGGTGTGCCCGACCGGGATGCTGACGTCCTCGAACCGCGGCCCGCCCTTGGTCAGCATGTAGATCAGGTTGAAGTTGTTGAAGTTGAACGCGAAGGACGAGATCAGCAGCGGCGCGACCGTCACGAGCAGCAGCGGCAGCTTGATGCGGCGGAAGACCTGCCACGGGTTCGCGCCGTCCATCACCGCCGCCTCGTTGACGTCCTCGGGAATGCCCTGCAGGGCGCCCATGCAGACGAGGAACATGTAGGGGAAGCCCAGCCAGAGGTTGACCAGGAGCACCGACACCTTCGCGAGGTTCGGGTCGGTGAGCCACGGGATGTCCGCTCCCCCGAAGATCACCTGGTTGATGAATCCGAAACTCTCGTTCATCATGCCCGCCCAGACGAGGGCCGACAGGAACGCCGGGAACGCATACGGGAGGATCAGGATGATCCGATAGCCGTTGCGGAACCGCATCCGCGTGTTGTTGAAGACCAGAGCGAGCAGGAGTCCGAGGAAGAACGTGGTCGCGACCGAGAGCAGTGCGAACACGAAGGTCCAGATCGTCACCGAGATGAGCGGACCGCGGATGTTCTCGTCGCTCACCGCACGCACGAAGTTGTCGAAGCCGACGGTGGTCTGCCAGCCGGGCAGCAGCTCGGCGCCGTCCTCGGCGATGAACGACCCCTGACCGGTGTCGGAGTACACCGCGCCGGTCGTCGTGTCGGTGATGGTGTCGGCGTCTGCGTCGTACTCGAGCGTCGAGACGTACAGGTACCCCTTCTGTCCGTCGGGGGCGCGCAGGGAGCCGTCGTTGGGGTCGTCGCTGAAGGGGACCGAGAGCTGCTCGAGCTCTTCCGACAGGGTGAACACCTTCGCGAGCGGGAGCGTGGTCCAGCCGTCGACGGCCACGGCCTGATCGCCCTCGAACTCGGCGTCGACCTCCTGCAGGGGCTGCTCAGCGGTGCCGAGCAGCGCGTCACCCGACTCGGGGTCGGTCACGAGCAGACCATAGGTGCCGAACTGCTCGACGACCGTGACCGGATAGGTGGCGGAATCCTCGACACGCTCCTGGGCGGAGGCGAGGAGCGACGAGATCGCCTGGTCCTTCGTGCCGTTGTGCCCGGTGCCGTAGTTCGTGAAGCCGATGTACCCCGTGTACAGCAGCGTGAACACCTGGAAGATGATCAGGAAGATGATGCCGGGGGTCAGATACTTCGCGGGAATTCGCTTGCGCGAGAAGTAGATGTAGTTGACGAGCACCGTGACGGCCACGACCAGGCCGAGCACCAGCCACTCCTGCTGGCCGAAGAGGACGAACGCCGCGTACAGCGCGATGGCGTCGACGACGGCGAGCAGCAGGATCTTCAGCAGCATCCAGCCGATGGGCCCGGACGCGGCCTCGGCGATCTTCGCCGCCTGGCGCTGGCGCTTGTTCAGTGGAGCCGTGGGCTCAGCGAGTTCTGTCATCTCGTCCCCGTCGTCGAGCTGCCGGGGCGGACGAGGTCCGCCCCGGCAGGGATGGTGCTGGGTGTCGTTACTTGATTGCTGCGGTCACGTCGTCGACGAGCTTCTGCCACGTCGTCGTCGGGTCGGAGCCGTTGATGATGGCAGCCTCTGCGACGCCCCAGAACTCCCACACGGAGCCCATGGCGGGGATGGCCGGCATCGGCACCGCGTCCTCACCGACGGCCTGGAAGCCGGCGATGATCGGGTCGGATGCTGCGGAATCGGCTGCGGCCGTCAGCGCGGGCAGGACGTTTCCTGCCTTGAACAGCTCGAGCTGCACCTCTTCGGTGCCGATGTAGTTCACGAGGAAGTCGTTCGCGGCGACCTTGTTCTTCGACTCGGAGCTCACGAAGAAGCCCTTGACGCCGGCGAACGGCGAGGCGGTCTCGCCCGTGGGGCTCGGGATCGGGTCGATCGCGACGTTGATGCCGGCGTCGGTCGCGGCGCCGACGTTCCACGGGCCGGTCAGCCAGAAGGCCGCGGTGCCGTCGAGGAACTGCTGCTTGGCGATCTCGCCGTCGATGTCGGTGTTCAAGGTGCCCGCTGCGCCCTGAGCGGCGAGCCAGTCGGCGAAGGCGAAGCCGCCCTCGCTGCCGAGCTGGAGGTCGCTCGAGTCGTAGCTCCCCGAGTCGTCGGTGCCGAAGACCGGGGCGCCGAATGCCGTCTGGAACGGGTACAGGTGGTACGGGTTGCCCTCGGTGCCCTGCTCGACCACGAAGGTGCCCTTCGAGACCATGTCGTCGAAGCTCGTCGCGGCGGCGGGGACCATGTCGGCGTTGCGCAGCACGGCGATGTTCTCGACCGCGTAGGGAAGCATGTAGACGGTGCCGTCGTAGGTCGCAGCCTGAAGTGCGACGGGCAGGTAGTCGGCCGACGAGTCGCCGAGCTCGAGCGGTGCGACGACACCGTTCGTGGACAGCTCGCCGAGCCAGTCGTGCGCTCCCATGACGACGTCGGGGCCCTTGCCGGTCGGCACCTGCTGGATGAAGTCGTCCTTCATGTCGTCGACGGACTTGCCCACGAGTTCGACCTTGACCCCGGTCTTCTCCTCGTAGGAGTCGGCGGCGCTCTGCAGCGCGTCGACACGCTCGGCGTCGACCCAGACGGTCAGCGATCCGCTGCTCTCGCCCTCGGCCGAGTCGCCGCCATCGGTCGCGGTCGAGCAACCGGCAAGCGTAAGAGTCGAAACGATCGCGATGACGCCGGCGGCGACGATGCCCCTCTTGTTCACCTTCATTGGTGTGTCCCTCTCTGAAGTGCTGTGGCCTGCAGGACTGCAAGCGCTTACAGTATGCATCGAGATCGGCAGGAATCGCAATGCAAGAAGCCTTCGATATCAAGCTGTAACCGCGGAATGTCGGCTGAGGCGTGATGGAAGCGCTTCCAAGCGAGCATGAAAACGACGGTGTCGATACACTTTGCTTATGGCTGACAGTTCCTTTGACATCGTCTCGAAAGTGGATCACCAGGAGGCCGAGAACGCCCTGAACCAGGCGCGCAAGGAGATCGAGCAGCGCTACGACTTCAAAGGCACCGGCTCGTCCATCGCCTGGAGCGGCGAGCAGATCCTGATCATCGCCGGCACCGAAGAGCGTGCGAAGGCCGTTCTCGACGTCTTCCAGTCCAAGCTCATCAAGCGAGGCATCTCGCTCAAGAGCCTCGAGTCGGGCGACCCGTTCGCGAGCGGCAAGGAGTTCCGAATCGTCTCGACCCTCAAGGACGGCATCTCGTCGGAGAACGCGAAGAAGATCAACAAGATCATCCGCGACGAGGGCCCCAAGGGTGTGAAGAGCCAGATCCAGGGCGACGAGCTGCGCGTGCAGTCCAAGAGCCGTGACGACCTGCAGTCCGTGATCTCCCTGCTCAAGGGCTCGGACCTCGATCTCGACCTGCAGTTCATCAACTACCGCTGACCTCGCAGATCTCAGGGGGACGGATGCCGAGGCATCCGTCCCCCTTCTCTATGCCCGCCGATCGCATTCCGATATATGGGGCGAAGTGCCCGAGACTGGATGCAGTCGCGTCCCGAATGCGACAGACGATGCGGCGATGCATGACGCGCTGCCGAACCACGGCTCCGCGCTTCGCGGATCGCGGTTCCCGCCTTGTGGGGACTGGGCGCAGTACAGCTCCGTGCACGCCATCGTCTGTGGCCGGCGGGTGTCCCAAACACCCGTCGGCCACAGAAATCACCCGTACTTGATCCCGCGACGACGCACCGAGCGCGAGCCCCGACATGCTCGTCCGAAAACTCGTCTGTGGATTATTGGCATCGCGATCCACTTCGTGATGTAGTGGCCGTCCGGGCACATCATGGGGAGCCCGGATCTGGAAAGCAACTGGGGGCAGTCCATGAACACCAACAGCTCGATGACGAGTGTCAGAGAAAGCAAGCAGCTCTTAGCAGAGGAGGTTTTTCAGCACATCGGCGCGCAGATCGTGGACGGTGTGCTGGAGCCGGGGTATCGCATCCGCGATGTCGATGTCGCCGAAGAACTGCATGTGTCGCGGACTCCGGTGCGAGAGGCGTTACAGCGCCTCGAGCGTCTCGGGCTCGTGACGATGTACCCGAGCAGATACACCGAGGTCACGGCGGTCACACCCGAGACCGTCGAGCAGACGCTCGAGTTCGCGGGGTATCAGGCGGGGATTGCGGCTCGAATGGGCGTCGCGCGGATGAGCCAGGAAGAACGCGAGAGCCTCGCCGAACTCGTCGAGCAGATGTACACGGCGCTCGATGACGACGTGCACATCTCCAACACGAGGTGGGCGGTGTTCTCGTTTCTGAGCACGCGCAGCCGGAACGCACAGCATCAGGTGCTGATCAACGATGCGAGCATGGCGCTGTTCCGCAACCTCCGCGGCTGGAGCGTTCCCGAGAACGACCGGGAGCGCATGCTCCAGGTCTATCGGGACTTCCACGACGCGGTGCTGCGCGGCGATGCCGATGACGCAGAGCGTCAGGCCCGACTGATGCACTACGTCTGACCGCTGCGTCTGATCGCTGTCAGCGCGCGGCCGTCCAGCCTCTGACCCACCGGTCGAGGCGACGATACGCTTCCTCTCTCGCCTCATGGCGAGAGAGGAAGACGTCGTGCAGGGCACCGTCGATGCGCTCGACAGTGACAGACGGACCGAGCTTCAGCGCCGCCCGCGCGATGTCGTCGACCACCAAGACCGAGTCTGCTCGGGTGAGGTCTTCAGACCATCGTGTGGGCGTCGCCGAGCGTGCGGAGAGCAGCACGCACACGGCTGCGTCGATCGTCAGTCCTGCCGCGACCTTGGCGTGTCCGGAGAGGATCGCGTGGAACCACCCCGCGTGCACGGCCATCGTCTGCGCGGGTCGCCACGTGAGGTTCACCTCGACAGGATCCTCGGGGTCGGCGACCTCCTGCTGCGCCCGGGTGTAGAACCCGAGATCGACCTGCGGGGCGACCTCGCGGGGAGCCCACCGCGCCTGGAGCTCGGCGACGGGGGCGATCAGCGGGCGGGCCGATGCGACCTGGAACTCGAGCCACGGACTGTTCAGGATCACTGCATCCGCTGTCTCGGGGTGCCGCGATGCCCACAGGCTCAGTGTGAGCCCGCCCGTGGAATGTCCGAGAAGCACCAGGCGCCGCGTGGATGCGGTCGTCTCGGGGCTGCGGCCCATCGCGTGCAGCGCCGCAGCGATGTCCTCGTCGTACGCGCCGAGGTCGGTGATGTACCCGGGCGTCTGACCGTCGCGCAGACTGCGTCCGTACTTGCGCAGGTCGAGGGCGAAGAAGCGCGCACCTCGCGCGGTCCAGAAGCGAGCGAGTCTCTTCTGGAAGAAGTAGTCCGACCAGCCGTGCACGTAGAGCACGTCGACGTCATCGAGCGGAAGACGATGCCCCCGCATGCGATTCCACCACGGCTGCTCCCGCGGCAGGGCTCGCACGAGAGTGGCGACCAACGGCCCCTCGTCGTCCTCACCGAGTTCGAGCGTGAGCTGGTCGAACTCGTCGCCGAGAACGTCCGGTATCCACTCAGGCATGCCGCCAGGCTAGCCGACGGCGTGCGGGCTACTCGGGAGCGGTGTGTCCGACCGTGAAGTTGCGCACGACCTTCTCTGCCAGAGGAGCCGGGTCGGCGGCACCGGATCCGTTGTCGTAGGTCATCAGTCGGATCCAGTCGGGGCCGACGCGCACGTCGAGGATGTTCTCGCCGTTCTGGCCCTCACTGGCCTTGGCGGCATCGGCGCCCTCGACCTCGACGGGGTCGCCATCGAGCTTCTCGAACGCCCATGCTCCTGCGGGAAGCGTCGTGAGCATCAGATAGCTCGATCCCTCGTACTCGCTTCCGGCCGACTTGAAATAGCAGATGCGGGAGCCGTTGACGACCTCGTACACCTCAGCAGGGATCCCCCAGCCGCCGAAATCCGTGAAGAGAGCCGCGTCCGACACTCCGAATGCGGCGTCCACCTGCTCCGGCGTCACGAAGCGCTCGCACGGAGCACCCACGATGTCGCTGTCGACGTACTCGACCTCGCGCGTGCTCGACGCCGCCGACGCCGCGATCCCCCGCAGCGCCTCTTCGATCGGGGAGGTGTCGTCCGCGCCGAGATCGGGGTCGACGACGGTGGCCGACAGCAGCACGTCTCCGTCTGGCAGCTCGAACCCGCAGCGTCCGTTCTCACAGCTCGCCGCTTCGCCCCAGAAGCCCTGACGCTCGGTCGCACCGGCGATCACCGCCTGCGCATCCGGGACGATCGTGACCTCCCAGTTGCGCTCCGCGTCGCCTACCGAGCAGGCGATTCCGCCGGCCCGCTGGAACATGTGCTGCGCCGGACCGGGAAGCCAGCTCATCGCCGACACTGTTGAGAGCACCGGCTCGACGGGTGTCGACGGCTCGCCCAGGAGCTCCGCCATCGTCGCGGCGACGTCGTCGCACGTCACGTCGAACGCCGTCTCCGGCTCGACGATCGGCGCAGGTGTCGGCGTCGGCGTCTGAGACGGCGACTCAGACGGCGAAGCCGAGGGCTTCGGCTCAGCTGTCGGCCCGGCGGTGCACCCAGAGACGAGCAGCAGGGCAGCAGTGCCGAAGACGATCAGAGAGCGCAGTCGCATGCACTCAGCCTAAGGATGCCGACTCTCCGACACGCGAGGTGCCGACAACGATCCGGTGTCGGTCACTCTCCGCGAGAGACGCGCACCATCTCGTCACGCGGCACGACCTTGACGCGAGCACGCTCCTGCGGCGCGCCGAGGGCGACCTCGTGCTCGTCGAGTCGATGCCAGCCCTCGAGGTCGGTCCACTTGACGCCGCGTTCCTGCAGCAGCGCGGGGATCGCCTCTTCTGAAGGGTCCTCCGGGTGCCACCACGACCCCTGGTCGTTGATGATGTGCCGCACGGTCTCCATGGCATCCGATTTCGTGTGGCCGATGAGCCCGACCGGTCCGCGCTTGATCCAGCCGGTGGCGTAGATTCCGGTCATCTGCTGGTTCGAGTCCTTGGCGAGCACCTGGCCCTCGCGGTTGGGGATCACGCCGTGCTTCTTGTCGAAGGGCACGCCGGGGAGCGGTGAGCCGAAGTATCCGATCGCGCGGTAGAGCGCCTGCAGCGGCACTTCGCGCATCTCACCCGTGCCCACTGCGCCGCCCTGTCCGTCGGGCTTCGTGCGCTCGTAGACGAGGGCCGCCACGCGGCCGGCTTCGTCCTTGCGGACCTCGACCGGGCGGGCCCAGAAGTGCAGGTGCAGGCGACGGGATGCCGTTCCCCCTGCGTTGTTCGCATCGCCTCTGGCGTCATTGACCGACGGGCGCTTGCGCCACGACTGCAGGATGCGGTCGATGACCATGACCTGCTTGTTGCTGGCCACGGCGTCCTTCGACGCCTCGTCGTAGTCGAAGTCCTCGTCGTACACGACCATGTCGACATCGCGCAGCTCGCCGAGCTCGCGCAGCTCGAGCGGGGTGAACTTGACCTGCGCGGGGCCACGGCGACCGAACACGTGCACGTCGGTGACCGCACTCGCCTTCAGCCCCTCGTAGACGTTCTCGGGGACCTCGGTCACGAGCAGGTCTTCCGCGTGCTTCGCCAGCATGCGGGCGACGTCGAGAGCGACGTTGCCGTTGCCCAGCACGCCGACCGAAGCGGCATCCAGCGGCCATTCGCGCGGCACGTCGGGGTGTCCGTCGAACCAGCTCACGTAGTCGGCTGCCCCGTAGGCGCCGACCGCATCGATGCCGGGGATGTCGAGGCTGGTGTCTCGGATCGCGCCCGTGGCGAAGATCACCGCGTTGTAGTGGTTCTTCAGATCATCGAGCGTGATGTCCTCGCCGAAGCGCACGTTGCCGAACAGACGGATGTCGCCGCGGTCGAGCACATCGCGGAGCGCGTTGATGATGCCCTTGATGCGGGGGTGGTCGGGGGCCACCCCGTAGCGGACCAGGCCGTAGGGTGCCGGAAGCTGCTCGAAGAGATCGATCGAGACGTCGAACTTGCGCTCGGCCTTCAGCAGGATGTCGGCAGCGTAGATGCCGGCGGGGCCCGCTCCGACGATGGCCAGTCTGAGCTTGGTCATAAGGGGTCCTTTCGTATGCCGTCACGCCCGACGCATGCGGCCGATGGCCGCGACGCGGTCAGCTGGAGCGTTCGACGAGGGTCTCTGCGAAACGGGTGAGCGCATCGCGCACGGTGCCGCGCGGAAGCGCGGTGAGCGCATCGATCGCATCCCGGGTCCAGGAATGCGCGAGCGCGAGGGTCTTCTGAGTGCCGACGTGGTCGCGGAGCTCGGTGAGCGGGCCGTCGAGGATCCCGGGGTCCTCACCCTCGGCGATGCGGGTGACCCCGTCGTCGATGCGGGCGGCGAGGTCGATCGACGCGTCGTCGGTCTCGGCCTTCAGCAGCAGGTACGGCATCGTCGGAACGCCGGCGCGCAGGTCGGTTCCCGGCACCTTGCCCGTGTCCTCGGGCTTGGCCGACAGGTCGATCACGTCGTCGAGCAGCTGGAAGGCGACGCCGATCTTCTCGCCGTACACACGCAGCGGCTCTTCGTATTCCGAGGGTGCGTTCGAGAAGATCACGCCGCCCTGCGTCGCCGCGGCGATCAGGGAACCGGTCTTGTCGGCGAGCACCTGGAGGTAGAACTCGATGGGGTCGTCTCCGGGCTGCGCACCGAGAGTCTCGTGCATCTGGCCGAGGACCAGACGCTCGAAGGTGTCGGCCTGCAGGCGGATGGCGCGCTCGCCCAGACGCGACATCAGCTGGCTCGCGCGGGAGAAGAGAATGTCGCCGGTGAGGATCGCGATGTTGTTTCCCCACACCGCGTGCGCGGCGGGGACGCCACGACGGCGGTCGGCGCCGTCCATGACATCGTCGTGGTACAGCGATCCGAGGTGCGTGATCTCCAGCGCCTTCGCGACGTCGATCACCTGCTCGGTGTTGCCGTCGCCCAGCTGGGCCGCCAGCAGGGTGAGCACGGGGCGGATGCGCTTGCCCCCCGCCTCGTAGAGGTAGCGGCTCGCGGCGTCGGCCAGCGGGTCGGCGACGCGCACATCGTCGGCGAGACCGGTCTCGACACGCTCGAGACCGTCTTCGATCGCCTGAGCGATGCGTCGACCTGCAGTGCCGATGAAGACACGGTCGCTGAAACCGAGACGGCTCGCCAGTCGCGAACCCGGGGCTACGCGGCTCGAAGTCACGGTCTCAGCCTACCGTCGTCAGCCGTGCGGGTTCGCGCGTCGTACTCACGCGGCCTTGAACGCCCGGTGCAGCGCGACGATCCCGAACGAGAGGTTGCGGTACTCGACCTCGGTCCACCCGGCCTCGCGAATCCACGCAGCGAGCTTCTTCTGATCCGGCCAGTCGCGGATCGACTCGTTCAGGTAGTCGTACGCGTCGCCGTTCGTGCCGGCGATACGGGCCACCCGAGGCAGCACCTGCGAGTTGTAGAAGCGGTACCCGGCACGGAACAGGGTGCCGGGCGGGGTCGAGAACTCGTTGATCACGAGGCGACCGCCCGGCTTCGTCACCCGCAGCAGTTCGCGGAGCGCCTTCTTCGGATCGTTGACGTTGCGGAGGGCGTACGACATGGTGACGGCGTCGAACTCGCCGTCCTCGAAGGGCAGATCGGTGGCATCCGCCTGCACGAACGAGAGATTGCGGATGCTGCCGTGGCGCCGCTTGCCCTCGGCGAGCATGCCGGGCGAGAAGTCTGCGGCGACGACCTGCGCTCCGCTGCGGGCGAGGGATGCCGACGACGACGCGGTGCCCGCACCGAGGTCGAGGATCTTCTCCCCGGGCTTCGGGGCGACCGCCCTGGTCGTGGCTGCGCGCCAGAGGGCGTCGTTGCCGACCGTCATCGCCGTGTTCGTGCGGTCGTAGCCCGCGGCGACCTGGTCGAACATGCCGCTGACGCGGGCCGGGTCCTTGCCGAGATCGGCGCGGTTTGCTTCGTTCGAGGTCACGTGCCCAGTCTAGGCGCGAGGTGCAGGGCATCGAGGCGATCGAGCCAGAGATCCGGAGTCGCATCGTCGAACGGAGCGGTCTGATCGCGCACGCGCTGCTCGAGGTCGAGCGCGAGTGCCTCGAGCCGGGTGATGATCTCGGCGGGATATCCGTACTGCACGATGTGCTCGGCCCACTCGTCACGGTCGTCCACCCAGATGCCCCGCGGCCCATCGACCCGCACGACGTCGAGGTCCATGTCGATGCCGACCGCCAGCAGCGGGTCGTCCGACCAGCGCACATCCCATCCGATGTCGATGTAGACGCGCATGCCCTTCGGATGATCGCGATTCACGGTCAGGGCGAAGTCGGGCTGTCGCGGCACCAACGTCACGTTGGGGGTCTCTGCGATGTAGGCCGCACCCGGTCGAGCGCTGGGCCAGCCGGCCGGCTGACCGATCCAGTCGCCCCACTCGTCTGCACCGAGATACACGCACTCGTGCCGCCAGTGCGGCGAGCCGTCCCATTTGCGCCACTGGAAGATCATCTCGGTGCCGGGGGCGGGTCGGGCGTCGCTCATGCACTCAGCGTAGGCGGGGTCACTCACATCCCGGTCGACGAGCGACGAACTAGGCTGGAGGGGTGAGCAGCAGGCTGGTCGTGGAGACCCGAGAGATCGATCCGGTCGAGGATCTCCTGGCCTACGCCGACCCGTCGCGGCCCCTTGCCTGGCTGCGCCGCGGTGACGGCATCGTCGCCGTGGGAGACGGCGTGGTCGAGACGGTCCGCATTCCCGCAGGCGCTGCGTCCATGCGCTCGGCCGCCATCGCCGCCGCCTGGCGAGACCTGGCGGAGGATGCCGAGATCGACGACGACCTCCGGCTTCCCGGCTCGGGGCTCGTCGCGTTCGGTGCGCTGACCTTCGACGAGGACTCCGCCGCCGACAGCGTTCTCGTCGTGCCTGCGCTCGTGATCGGCCGACACCATGGGCGCACGTGGCTCACCCGCATCCACTCGGCGTCGCACTCCGCGGCCGAACCGCAGCCCGATGCGTCCACGATCGGCTACGGCCCCCATTGGGCCGGCACGGTCGGGCCGGGGGCGCAGAGCCCGCAGGGCTATCAGGACTCCGTCCGCCAGGCGCTCGATCGCATCGCCAGTGGCGCCCTCAGCAAGGTCGTGCTCGCTCGCGACCTCACCGGCAGCATCCCCGCCGGATCCGACCTGCGCCGCCTCGTGCGCGCGCTGTCGACCGGATACCCCGACACCTGGGCCTTCGCGGTCGACGGGCTGATCGGCGCGAGCCCCGAGACGCTCGTCACCGTGCAACAGCGCACCGTCACCGCCCGTGTGCTGGCCGGAACCATCGGCCGAGGGGCCGATGCGGATGCCGACACCACGGCATCCGCTCACCTGGCCTCGAGCACCAAGGATCTCGACGAGCACGAGTATGCGGTGCAGAGCGTGCTCGCCTCGCTGCGCCCGCACACGCGCGCGCTGGCCGCGAGCGAGCAGCCTTTCCTGCTCAAGCTGCCGAACCTCTTCCACCTGGCGACCGATGTCGAAGGCGAGCTGGCCGACGGCGGCTCGTCGCTCGATCTGGTCGGCGCCCTGCATCCGACGGCCGCTGTGGCAGGAACCCCCACATCCGCTGCGATCGCGGCGATCCGCGAACTCGAACCGTTCGACCGCGGTCGCTATGCCGGCCCGGTCGGGTGGGTCGACGGAGCCGGCAACGGTGAATGGGCCATCGCGCTGCGCTGCGCGCAGTTCACTCCCGCCGAGACCGACATCGCCGTCACCGCCTATGCGGGCGCGGGAATCGTCGCCGGCTCGGACCCCGAGTCGGAGCTGCTCGAGACCCGCGTCAAGTTCCGTCCGCTGGTCGACGCCCTCGCCTGAGCGACGCCCTTCGGATCGGTCAGCTCGCGGCGAGACGCTTCTTCTCCGCCTCGACGTCGAAGTCGGCCGCCGGCCACTGCGGATCGATCTGCTGCAGTGCGTCGAGCAGCAGCTCCTGCACGGCGAGGCGGGCGAACCACTTGTGGTCGGCCGGGATCACATGCCAGGGCGCCGCAGCGGTCGAGGTGCGCTCGAACGCCGTCTGATAGGCCGCCATGTAGTCGTCCCAGAGCAGTCGCCCGTCGACATCGCCCGGGTTGTACTTCCAGTGCTTGTCGGCCCGCTCGAGCCGCTCCATCAGCCTCTCCTTCTGCTCGTCGCGAGAGATGTGCAGCATGACCTTGATGATGCGGGTGCCGGAGGCCGCGACCTCGGCCTCGAACTCGTTGATCGCGTCGTACCGCCGTTCGATCTCGTCGGACGGGGCCAGCGACCGCACCCGGCCGATGAGCACGTCCTCATAGTGCGAGCGGTCGAAGACGCCGATGAACCCCGGCTCCGGCAGCCGCTTGGCGACACGCCACAGGAAGTCGTGCGCGAGCTCCTCCTCCGTCGGCGCCTTGAACGCCGTGAGCGCGACACCCTGCGGGTCGACGCCGCCGACGACGTGCCGCACGATGCCTCCCTTGCCCGCCGAGTCCATCGCCTGCAGGATCAGCAGCACCGAGTCCTTCGCGACTCCGACGCGACTCTCTGCGAACAGCCGCTCCTGCAGCTGATTGAGCTCGTCGAGACCGGACGCGAGATCGCGCTTGCCGTCGGCCTTCGCGCCGCTGTATCCCGGAGTGCTCTGCGGATCGACGTCGGAGAGACGGAATCCGTCGCCGACCTGGAGGGTCTTGGCCCACTCGTGCGCTGTCATGCGTTCATCCTGCCACTGCGGATGCACGCCACGCCGAACCGGATCAGCGCGTGAGCGGCACTTCGATCAGCTGACGGCCACCGGCCGGAGCGGTGAGAGCCTGATCGAGCGCCGTGCGGGTCGTGACGCGCTGATACTCCCACCCGTAAGCGAGGGCCAGCTGCTCGAGACGCACCGTGTGCGGGGTGTAGAACGCTCTGTCGAGGTCGGCGCGAGGCGCTGTGCCCGCGACCTCCAGGCCGTCGAAGATCGTGCCGCCGCCGTCGTTGCCCACGATGACCTGAATGCGCGGTTCGTGCTCATCGGGTGGCAGCAGCAGCGCTCCGACGTCGTGCAGGAAGGCGAGGTCGCCGAGCAGCACGCGGGTGACCCCCGGGGCTCCCCCGGCCTGACTCGCGAGAGCGATGCCTGTGGCAGTCGCGATCGTGCCGTCGATCCCGGCGAGTCCGCGGTTGGCGTGCACCGGGACCTTCTTGCCGCCGAGCACCGAGTCGGCCACCCTGACGAGGCGCGACGAGCCGAAGACGAGCCGGTCGTGCGGCCAGGTCGCCCGCCAGACGGCGTCGGCGAGGAGTTCGCGATCGAGCGGGCGGCGCACGGCAGCCAGCTCGGCCCTCACGGCATCACGTCGAGCGGACGGATCGGTGGAGGTGAGACCGTCCTGGTCGGGGGCGCGTTCGCTGAGGTCGACGGCGCGAGCGGCGGATGCCGTGAGCCAGGCTCCGAGCCACTCGCGATCGGCAGGGCCGGCGGCGACCGCGACGGACGCCGCAGGCGTCGTGCGCCCGTTGAGGTCGAGAGCCTCCCCACCGCGGCGGACGGCGATCACTTCGACGTCGGCACGCGACAGCAGACGGGCCACCTCGCGGCTGAGAGTCGGATGCCCCAGCACGACGGCGCGCTCGATGCGGCCGCCCAACTCGTCGTCGCTCAGCAGCGCTCGATAGCCGTGCACGACCTGGCGTCCGAAGCGGGCACCGCTGACGATCTCGGCGATCAGCGGCCAGGATCCGGCGTGCGCGACCTCTTCGGCATCCGGCCCGGCATCGGCCCCTGCGATCACGACCGTACGCGGCCCGCGCTCGAGCACGAGCGGCTCTGCGGCGACCGGCCTCGGAGCCTCGCCCGGTGCGATGTCGACAGCGGGAACGTCGCCAGACAGCGGCTCACGCGACGGCAGATTCAGGTGCACGGGGCCTGAGACTCCGGGGAGGCCGTGCTCGGCATCGGCCCCCATCGCGGCCCCGACGGCTCGCACCGCCAGACCTGACCAGTCGCCGTCACCGGGAACAGGTGCGTCGATCTGCTCGCGCACCCAGGAGGCGAACATGCCCGGTTGGATCGTCGCCTGGTTGGCTCCGACTCCGCGGAGCTCGGGCGGGCGGTCGGCCGTCAGCAGCAGCAGCGGCACTCCTGAGTGGAAGGCCTCCATCGCCGCCGGGAGGAGATTCGCGGCGGCGGTTCCCGAGGTGCAGAGCACTGCGGCGGGAACTCCGGTCTCACGCGAGAGACCCAGTGCCGTGAACCCTGCGACGCGCTCATCGATCCGCACATGCAGGCGCAGGTGCCCCTGGTTCGCGGCGTGCACTGCGGCGAGCGCGAGCGACTGAGATCGAGAACCCGGCGAGAGCACGAGATCGCGGACGCCGTGGGCGATGAGGTCGGCGATCAGGGATGCCGCGGCATCCGTCGCCGGCGATGCTGTCACGGACGCGTGTCCGGCGCCGTGCCGTCCGGTGCGGTGCCGTCGTCGGTCTCGTCCTCGAGCTTCGCGAGCTCCTCTTCGAGGCGGCGGATGCGGGCATCCTGTTCGCTCTTGCTGATGCTGCGGAGGAACTGGGGGTCGTCGTCGGGGGCGATGATGCGGATCGCCCCGCCGTTGTCGTTGGCGCGGCGGCGGCCGAGCGTGAACCAGAGGATCCCGCCGATGACCGGGATGAAGACGACGATCGCGATCCACGCGGCCTTGGGCACGCCCCGGTGCCGCGTCGGCGGCTGCACTGCGCAGTCGACGATGCTGAACACCCAGAAGATGGCGGCCAGGAAGCCGCCCACGATCAACAGTCTCGCCACCCCTCCAGTGTAGGCGGGTCTGCGAGACGTGGACCTGTGGGGGTGCCGTCGAGCGGTCGCCGATGCCCGATTGTTAGACTGCGCGCACCATGCATGCCCCGTCGACGCGACTGCGACACCAGGGCGTCGAGCGGATGCTGATCCTCCGGGTCGCTCTCGCGCTCGGCCTCGCCCTGCTGCTCGTGATCGGCGCGTGGTCTACGTCGCATGGCAAAGCAGATGCGCACGCGACGCTGTGCCTCGCGCCGGGTGCGAGCGCCGCGTCGCTCTCGGGCCACCATGACGGTGGCGGCACCGCGATGGATGCGGCCCCGTCCGATGCCGGGATCGTCGTCGTCGCCGCGCTGTGCTGCTTCGTGCTCGTGCTGCTCCTCCTCCGGTTCGGCAGACGCGGCGGTCTCATCCGCACCGGCATCCCCGTGCGTGCGTCTGCTCCGCCTCGCGCGGGCCCGCAGCGGTGCATCCCCGCGCTCACCCTCACGCAGCTGTCGCTCTCCCGCACCTGAATCAGGCACGCCGTTCGTCGGCGACCCCCGGCCGCACTCTCGTCGCGGCCTCATCACCCTGCCTGATCCGAACCGTTGGAGAACCCCATGAAGACCCCTGTCAAGGCGACCCTGATCGCCATCGCCGTCGCGATCGTCCTCGCGATCGTCGGCATCGTCTATGCCATGTCGCAGCAGGCCGCTGATCCGGCTCCGCCCGAGGGTGAGAAGCTGCAGACCGTCCGCACCGACTCGCACGTGCTCGACGACGGAGGGGCCGGAGCCGTCACGGTCGTCGAGTTCCTCGACTTCGAGTGCGAGGCGTGTGCCGCGTTCTACCCGATCGTCGAAGACCTGCGTGAGCAGTACGACGGCGAGATCACCTACGTCGTGCGGTACTTCCCGCTGCCGGGGCACATCAACTCGACGCAGGCCGCTCTCGCCGCCGAGGCCGCGGCAGAGCAGGACCGCTTCGAGGACATGTACCACCGGCTGTTCGAGACGCAGGCCCAGTGGGGCGAGCAGTCGGAGGAGACTCCGGAGGTGTTCCGGGCGCTCGCCGTCGACCTCGGACTCGACATGGCCGCCTACGACGCGGCGGTCGCCGACCCGGCGACGCTCGAACGCGTGCAGGCCGACAAGAGCGACGGCGAGCGGCTCGGAGTGCGCAGCACGCCCAGCTTCTTCATCGACGGCGAACCCGTCGTGCTGGAGGCGTGGGATGACCTCGAGGCGGCGATCGAGGAGGCTGTGAACGGCTGAGTCAGAGAAGGCCGCGGGCGAAGAGCGCCTTCTGATAGCCCGCGGCCTTGTCGTGGATCACCTGTCGACAGGCGATCAGCGACTCGATCTGCGCATCGAGTGAGCGTTCGTGTGCACGCAGCAGGGCGAGTCGCTCGGCCTCATTGCCGCTGCCCGCTCGCACGAGGGCGGCGTATTCGCGCAGCAGCGCGATCGGCGCCCCGGACTCGCGGAGCCGCCCCAGCAGGGCGAGCCATACGAGCGAATCGTGGGCGTACACGCGCCGCCCGCCGGAGGTGCGGGGCACATCACGAGGGAACAGCCCCTCGGCCTCGTACCAGCGCAGGGTGTGCACGCTCACGCCCGCCAGGCGAGCGAGCTCGCCGATGCTGAACGTGCGCGTCGTGTCGACCACATCAACCATGAGGACTCCTCCTTGACTTCGAGTGCACTCTAGATCGTACGGTCGGATCATGACAGCTCCTCTCGACATGATCGCCCGCCAGCAGCCGCTCTCGTCGGAGTTCGGCTACCGCTCCACCGCGGCCGAGGTGATCGCGGGCACAGACCTCGCCGGCAAGACCGCGATCGTCACCGGCGGCTATTCCGGACTGGGACTCGAGACGGTGCGCGCGCTGGCGGATGCCGGAGTGCGCGTGGTCGTTCCGGCACGGCGTGTGGATGCGGCGCAGCAGGCACTCGACGGGATCGCGGAGGCGGCGGTACGGGGCGCCGATCTCAGCGACCTCGACTCCGTCGCGGCGTTCACGGAATCGGTGCGCCGCGACGGTCAGCCGATCGACCTCGTGCTGAACGTCGCCGGCATCATGGCCACCCCGTTCGGTCACACGGCGCAGGGCTTCGAGTCGCAGTTCGGCACCAACCACCTGGGTCACTTCGCCCTGGTGGGCGGGGTGGCGGACCTGCTGTCAGACCACGCCCGCGTCATCTCGTACTCATCCGGAGGGCACTTCCGATCCCCCGTGCGGTTCGACGACATCGACTTCGCGACGACGCCCTACGACCCCTGGGTCGCATATGGGCAGTCGAAGACGGCGAACGCTCTGTTCGCGGTGGGCCTTGCGCGACGCGGCGCCGAGCGCGGCATCCTCGCCTTCTCGGTGCATCCCGGCGGGATCATGACCGAGCTGCAGCGGCACGTTCCCCGTGAGGAGCTGCTCTCTCGCGGCTGGATCGATGAGGACGGCACCCCGAACCCGCGGTTCAAGACACCGGCTGAAGGTGCGTCGACAGGGCTCTGGGCAGCGACCGCCACGGAGCTGGTCGAGCGCAGCGGTGCGTATTGCGAGGACTGCTCGATCAAGGGGATCGTCGCGCCCGACCACAGCGACATGACCACCGGCGGGGTGAAGGAGTGGGCGATCGACCCTGAGGCCGCCGAGCGACTCTGGGCGCTGTCGGTCGCCGCGACAGGCGTCGACGCCTTCGCCTGAGTCTGACCGCCGCGGCCCGATCAGTCGAGAGAGAGCCGGAGGATGCGGTCGTCTCCGTCTGACGGATCACCGCGCCCGTCGGTGTTGTTCGTGAGGATCCAGGCGTCTCCTCCCGGCCCGACCACGACATCGCGCAGGCGGCCGAACTCGCCGACGAGCTGTTCGGTGCCGGCCGTCAGATCGTCGAGCGGCACCGTGCGCAGGCGCTCGCCCCGGAGGTTCGCGATCACGATGCTCGAGCCCGTCACGGCGATGCCGCTCGGGCTCGCAGTCTCCGGCCGCCACTGCTGCACGGGGTCGATGTAGTCGCCGTCGTCGGCGATTCCCTCGACCTCGGGCCAGCCGTAGTTGCCGCCGGGCTCGATGACGTTGAGTTCATCCCACGTGTCCTGCCCGAACTCGCTCGCGTACATTCCGCCTTCCGCGTCCCAGGCGATGCCCTGCGGATTGCGGTGCCCGTAGCTGTAGACGGGTGAGTCGTCGAAGGGGTTGTCTGCGGGAATCTCTCCCTCGGGTGTGAGCCGCAGGATCTTGCCCGACAGCGCGTCGAGGTCCTGAGCGCTGTCACGATCGCCCGCGTCGCCCGTCGTGACGTACAGCATCCCGTCGGGCCCGAACGCGATGCGCCCGCCGTTGTGGTTGCCGGCTGCGGGAATGCCGTCGATCACCACGGTCGCGGGCCCCAGCGACAGTCCTCCTGCGTCCCCGACGATCGTCCGCCGCTCGACACGGTTCTCGCCCTGCGCCGTGAAGTACGTGAAGAGCTCGCCGTCGCTCACGGCGAGCCCGAGCAGTCCGCCCTCGCCACCGGGTTCCACGCCGTCGATGACAGCGACCTCGTGCACCTCGCCGGTCTCGCCGATCTCGAGCACGCGGGCGCTGTCGCGCTCGCTGACCAGAGCGGCGTCGCCGTGGAAGGCGATCGACCAGGGTGCTTCCAGCTCGTCGACGAACGACTCGGATGCCGGCGCGGACACCGGGTTCGGTTCGGGGGCGCAGGACGCCAGCACGAGAACTGCGCTGACGCATGCGGCGGCGAGCGCGGCAGCGGTGCGCGGCCGGGTCGGTGAGGGGCGCGGCATCCGATTCGCAGGCATGAGTCCATCCAACGCGTTCTTCGCGCGGAGCGACAGGGACGATCCAGGCGTCGTCGCGTGGGCCGCGTCGGTCGGGGTCATCGCGGGCCTGCTTCTCGCCGCGGGGTTCATGACGGTCGGCGGCGTCGGATTCCGATGGGCATGGAGCCACTATGTCCCGCGGCGTCTCACTCCGGAAGATGCGTCGCCCTCGCTACGCTGAGCGCATGACCGAGGCGCGAACCCCCACATCGCATCCTGTTCTCGCCGTGCTGCGACGCATGCCCGCCACTCTCACGATGGTCTCGGTGATCCTCGTCGTCGGCGTGGTGTGGCAGGGACTGTGGAGCCCGTTCGAGAAGACGGACCTGTTCGGCACCGTCGCGTACGGTCTGCCCAACCTCGCGCAGGGCATGTGGTGGACGCCGTTCACCGGCACGTTCTTCGTCAACGCACCCTGGGTGTACGTCTTCACGATCTCGGGATTCTGGGGCATGGCGTACCTCGAGTACCGCCGCGGCACCAGGGTCGCGCTCGCCTATTACTGGGTCGGGCAGCTCTTCGCGATCCTGGCCACCGCACTCGTGCTGTTCTTCGCCTCGCAGCTGCCGTGGGCCTGGGCGCAGGAGCAGGCTCAGGCGCTCGATGTCGGCGCCTCGGGCGGCACCATGGCCTGCATCGCCGCGGCGATCGGACTGTTCCGGCCGCCGTGGCGGGTGCGCGGTTGGCTCGTGCTGCTCGGATTCGTGTTCATCGCGATGCTGTTCTGGGGCGCGGTCGCGGATCTCGAGCACCTGCTCGCCGTGCTGCTGATCCTGGTCGTCGACCGCACCCTGCGTGTGCAGCGGACCACCGTGCGGGAACAGCGCCTGATCGCCGTGATCTCCCTGCTGGTTCTGGGAGCGGTCGAGATCATCACGACCCTGGTGGCGACCGACGGCCCGTTCGGTCCGACGGAGCCCGTGTCGGGCGGATTCATCGACCTGGCGATCGACCTCGTGGTCATCGCCGTGCTCGTGAACGGACTGCTGCGAGGCCGCCGCTGGTCGTGGGTGCTCGTGATCCTGCTCGGACCCTTCAACATCCTGATCGCGGCGCTCGTGCTCATCCTGATCACCGTGTTCTCGCAGGCTCAGGTCGACCTGCGCTGGGATGGCGAGACTGAGCTCGCCCTCGCCAACGGCTTCCTCTGGGTGATCCTGCTCGTCTACCTGGTCGCGGTGCGTCGGGCGTTCCGGGCGAAGCGCAGGTCACCGCTCGGAATCCAACCCGCCCCGACCGTCGATGAGGTCAAGACCGAGTTGCGCGCGCACGGCGGCGGGACGCTGTCCTGGATGACGACGTGGGAGGGCAACAGCTACGCCCGCAGCGCTGCAGGGATCGTCGCGTACCAGCGCCGGGCCGGGGTCGCGCTCGCGCTGGCCGACCCGATCGGACCGTCGGCGTCGCGTGCAGACGCTGTCGCGGAATTCATCCGCACCGCCGAGCTCGCGGGCCTCGTACCGTGTTTCTTCAGCGCCGACGATGCGACGCGGGATGCCGTGCCGGCGGGCTGGCGCAGCCTCGTGGTCGCGGATGACACGATCGTCGACCTGCCGGGCCTGGAGTTCACCGGCAAGCGCTGGAACTCGGTGCGCAGTTCGCTCAATCGAGCAGGACGCGAGGACATGAACTTCCGGCTGACCCGACTCGGCGACGAGTCGTGGGGGGTGCGGCAGCAGCTGCGGGCGATCTCGGAGGCTTGGGTCGGCGACAAGGACCTCCCCGAGATGCGGTTCACTCTCGGCACGCTCGACGAGGCCGAGGATCCCGAGGTGCGACTGGCTCTGGCGCTGGCCCAGAACGGCGACGTCGACGGATTCCTGTCGTGGCTGCCGGTATACGGCGAGGGCGGCTCCGTGCGCGGATGGACGCTCGATCTGATGCGGCGCCGGGATGGCGGCTTCGGGCCCGTCATGGAGTACCTGATCGGATCGTCTGCGAAGCAGTTCTCGGAGGAAGGCGCCCAGATCATGTCGCTCTCGGGGGCCCCGCTCGCCCACGACTATCCGCCGGATGCCGGCATGATCGCGGTGCTCAGCGACCGCCTCGCCGAAGCACTCGAACCCGTCTACGGCTTCGCGTCGCTGCACCGCTTCAAGCAGAAGTTCCACCCGCGCTACGAGACGATGTACCTGCTGTTCCGCGATGAGGCCGATCTCGCGGCCATCGGCACGGCCCTCACACGAGCCTTCCTGCCGGATGCCACTCTGCGGCAGTTCGCGGGCGCCGGTCTCGAACTGGTGCGCGGCAGCAAGGACTGATTCGGCCCGTCAGCCGTCGCGCGGCGGTCTGCGCAGTCTCTTGACGTCAGTGCGCTGCTTCTTCGCGGTCAACCGACGCTCTTTCGATCCGCGGCTCGGCTTGGTGGCGCGGCGGGGAGGTGCGGGCGGACGCAGCGCCTCGCCGACGAGTGCCACCAGCCGCTCCCGCGCCGCGTCACGGTTGCGCAGCTGCGCGCGGTGCTCGGAGGCGGCGATCGTCAGCACCCCGTTCACCAGACGGCCGCTCAGTCGGTCGAGCAGACGCTCGCGCTGGTGTGGCGAGAGCACTGCGCTGCCGGCAGCATCCCAGACCAGCTCCACCCGGGAATCCGCGGTGTTCACACCCTGCCCACCAGGGCCGGACGACCGGGAGAAGCGCCACGACAGCTCGGCCTCCGGGATCGTGAGACCCGCCGAGACCCGCAGGCCGGGGCGATGAGGGGTGGGCATGCATCCATCATCCCCCCGGCGTGGGGTGCGCGTGTCAGCCGACGGTGTCCACAGCCTCGAGCGGGACGCGGTTCGCGGTGCCCGCTGACGGCTGCTCTCCGGCATCCCTCTTCGCGATGTTCGCGATGTGCGCCCGGCCGACCACGATCGCAGCGACGACCATGAGCGCGGCTCCCAACCAGTACGGCGCCGCGTGGCTGACGGTGACGTAGAGCGCGCCCGCGATCAGCGGCGCCGCGGTGTTCATCGCGGCGTTGAGCGATTGGGTCGCCCCTCCGAGCCAGCCCTGCTCGTCGTCGCCGACCGCGTTCGACATGGCACCGTCCAGCGCTGCTGTGGCGGCTCCCTGCCCTGCGGCGAGCATCAACGCACCGACGATGAACACCCACGGCTGCGCGAAGACCGAGGCGACGACCGCAAGGCCGACGAGTCCGATCGTCTGCGCGACGATGCCGCTGATGATCACACCGCGCTCGCCTATGCGAGGCAGCAGGATGCCGAGCAGCACGCCCTGGATGAGGATGTCGATGATGCCGACGCCCGCGGTGAGGAGACCGATCTGGGTCGGCCCCCAGCTGATCGAGTCGAGCGCCAGCACACTGAAGTTGTTGACGAAGAAGCCGAACGGCAGCGCGAGCAGGCCGAATCCGATCATCAGACCCCGCAGCTCCTTGCGGCCGAACGCCTCGGTGAAGACACCGAACGGCTGGATCTCACGGATCGAGATGCGCTCGATGCGGTTCTCGGGCTTCAGGCTCTCGGGCAGCAGGAAGATGCTGAGGATCGCGATCGTGAGGGCGACGGCCGCGGTGAGGAAGACCGGCAGCTGCAGGCTCACTGCCGCGAGGAGTCCGCCGATGGCGGGGCCGATCATCATTCCGATCCCCGAGAGAGCGCCGAGCAGGCCGAATCGCTGCGCGCGCTTCTCGGGCGGGGTGATGTCTGCGAGGTAGGCGAAGAGCGCCGGCAGGTCACCGGCGGTCACCCCCTGGATCACGCGAGCGAGCACCAGGACCCAGATCGCACCGCCGATGCCGAAGAGGGTCATCGCGAACGCCGCTCCGAACGCGGCGGCGATGATCACCGGGCGTCGACCGAAGCGGTCGGAGAGGCGACCGAGGAAGGGGGCTACCAGGAAGGCGCACAGGCCGTTGACGGCTTCGAGCACACCGACCCAGATCGCGAGATCGCCCTCGTGCGAGACGTATTGCAGCACGACGAAAGGAAGGACGGGGAGCACGACGGTCATCCCGATGACGGTGAGCATCGTCAGCACGATGAGCATGATCCAGGCGCGCTTGTCGCTGCGCGCGAGCGGGTTCGTTAGTGAAGTCACTCCGAAACTGTATCAATACCAGTTTTGGTGTCAAGCCAGTTTTGGATCGAATGCGCGATACGGTGGAGGCATGACGAATACCGAGCCACTCGGACGCCGGGAACGCAAGAAGGCGGCGACCCGCAAGAACATCTCCGATGTCGCGACGATGATGTTCCTCGAGCGGGGCTTCGACAACGTCAGCATCCGCGAGGTCGCCGACGCCGCCGACGTCTCGCCCACGACGGTGTTCGCGCACTTTCCTCAGAAGGAGGCGCTGGTCTTCGACGAGGACGACGAGCAGCGCGACCGGCTCGTCGGCGCCGTCCGAGACCGACCGGACGGCACCACGATCAATCAGGCGATCCGCGACTTCTACACCGCAGAGGTCGGCGCCAACATCGATGAGCACGGCAACGACGTGACGCGGATCTTCCTCGCCTTTCTCAACGAGACGCCCGCACTGCGCGACTATGCCGCCAAGATGTGGCTCCGCCACGAGGATGCCCTGTCGGATGCGATCGCCGACGAGCTCGGAGTCCCCGAGCCGACCCCGGAGATCCGCGTCTACTCGCGTTTCGTGCTGCAGATGCAGCTGCTCGTGAACGAGAACGACGACCAGCTCGGCATCCTCGACGCCGGTTTCACCGTTCTCGAGAACGGGTGGGCTCCGGTCGAGGCGGCGCTCACGGAGTCGCCGGACTGACCCGCGCTGGAGCTGCGCGGTCTCACGGCGAAGCGCCTGCCGCGCGCGGGTCCACTCCCCCCGACGAAAAGCGATGCCAAGCTGGTGACATGGCATTCGGGATGGCCCGCGACGTGTTGCGCCCCACAGACTCTCCGCGCGCGGATCGAGTGACCTATGTCGAGCTGTTCTTCGACCTCGTGTTCGTCCTCGCGCTGACCCAGCTGTCTGCCTACCTCTACGAGAATCAGACGCCTTTGGGCGCTCTGGAGGGCGTCATCATGGTGTGCGCCCTGTGGTGGGCGTGGGTGTCGACCACCTGGGTCACCAATTGGCTCGACCCCGTCACGCTCCCCGTGCGCGGGGCGGTGATCGCACTGGCCCTCGTGGCGCTCGTGATGAGCGTCTCGATCGCTGAGGCGTTCGGCGATCGCGCATGGGCGTTCGCCATCGCCTACGTCGTCCTCCAGGTGGGACGCACGGTCTTCATCGTGTGGGCGACAGCCCGTCACGACCGGCGGGTGGCCCGCGATTTCTCCCTCCTCCTCTGCTGGGCGGTCGCCGGCGGCGTGTTGTGGATCGTCGGCGCGCTGCTGCCCCTCGGGTGGCAGCTGCCGTTGTGGGCCGCCGCGCTGGCTCTCGAACTGCTGGGCACCGTGCTCGGTTTTCCGGTGCCCGGACGGGGGAAGGTGCAGCTGAAGACCTGGGATCTCTCCGGTCCGCACATCGCCGAGCGCACGTCCCTCTTCGTGCTCATCGCACTCGGTGAAGGCCTGCTGGTCACCGGCTTCGCGTTCGTCGACAAGGAATCGTCCGTCGCATCCATCGCTGCCTTGGTGACGGCGTTCGTCGCCGCCGCGGCGACCTGGTGGATCTACTTCGATCACGGCGAACGCATCGGCGCCGAGGCGATCGAGGCGTCAGGCGAACCGGCCCGGCTCGCTCGCACCGTCTACACATGGGTGCATCTTCTGATCATCGCCGGCATCGTGCTGATGAGCGTGGGCGACAAGGAGATGCTCGCGCTTCCCGACCAGCGCGGCCTCGCCGCGGCCGTCGTGGTCGTCGGCGCGCCGTTCCTCTTCCTCACCGGCACCGTGCTGTTCCGCCGCGTGCTCGAAGGGCGCTGGGCGCGAGCGCAACTCGTCGGTCTGGTGGCTCTCGCTCTGCTCGCCGTTGTGCGGCTCGCGGGCTTCACCGTCGACGCGCTCACGCTGTCGATCACGACGGCGACGGTTCTCGTCGGTGTCGCAGCGGGCGAGACCCTCGAGCGTCTGCGTCGCGGTCGCCGCGCAGGGGGCTGACCGCGGGTGGGTCGCGGGCAGAGCCCGAACAAGTGGACGCGACGGCGGGAGTCGAACCCGCCACGCCTTCAGGTATGAACTGAGGCCCGGGACCGCCCGGATCGCCGCGATGGGAATGACGCTACCCGGCTGCGACCGGGAAGGCCAGGATCGTTGCGGGGATTGACAGAGTGCGTCCCCGCATGACATGGGGCGTCACGCCGCGTCACACGGCGGCGTCCGCCGAGCGGTGTAGCGTCTCGAACATGGCAGCCGCAGACAGTCCCGCGACGACCCCGCAGAAGACCCACCGCTATCTCCGTCTGTCGCTGGTGCTGATCGTGTTCGCCCTGCTCGTGAGCGTCGCGCTGCAGAGCTTCGTGGTGATGTGGGAGCCGATGATGTTCGGCTGGAATCCGCTCCACTCGATCAGCCACGCGATCTACACGCCGGCCCGCGACGTCTTCGCCGGAGCGCTGATCGCGACATCCGTCGTCCTGCTGGCTCTCTCAGGACGCAGCCGGGCGACGACGCTGCTCGACGTATGCGCCGTCTTGGCGCCGCTCATCGCGATCGTTCCGACCGGGCTCGCCGACACTCGCGCGGTCGGCCACATTCCGTGCCCGATCGCCACGGAGTGCATCCCCGCGGGATACGTCGGCAGCGCCAAGGCGGGGATCGCGGTCTATGCCGTGGTGGTGGTGGCCGTGGTGATCACGATGGCGGTGATCCGCCGCCGCACGCGCACCCCGAACCGGGCGGCCGTGCTGGTGTCGTTGTTCGCGCTCGTCACGGCCGCTGTCGTCACGGCACTCGCCTTCGCCCCGGCGCTCGACGAGTACTTCCCGTTCAACTTCTGGCCTGTGAACAGCATCCACTTCGCAGTGACCCTGCTGTTCTTCGGAGTGTTCGCGGCGGTCCCGATCCTCTACGCGGGCGGCCCACTCGAGCCAGGCGAGACTCCGCCCACACCCCGGCAACGATCGGTCTATCGCTGGATCGCGGGGCTGCTCATCGCCGACCTCGTGCTGCTCGTGGTCGCGGTGCTCTTCCGTCAGACCTTCGGGGAGACGCCCGTCGTACTCATCGGCGAGGCGGTCGCCCTGATCCTGTTCGCGGCATTCTGGTGGGTGCAGACATTTCAACGGTGGAACGACCCGAACCCTCCTTCGATCGCCGCACCCCGCCCTTAGTCGCGCGGATCGGGAGCCGGCGCATCGAGCGCCCGCAGAAGCCGCTGCACCGACTCCCGCAGCTCGGCGCGATGCGGCTCGGGGAAGCTGGTCGTGTACTCGACGCCCTGGGGGATCCAGAGCAGCGCGTACATCGCCTCGCGCCAGTCCGAGCCGCCGAAGGGCCAGCGCGTGCGATTCTCACCCTCGGGAGTCGCGCCCTCGGACCAGGGCCCGAACATGTCCTGCATCTCGGGGAACGGCAGCTGCATCACGGCATCCGCCTCGATCTTCTGCGGCGACCACGACGCGGCGATGAGCACCCGCTCGTCGATCTCCTCGGTCGAGATCTCGCGTCGTGTGAACAGCACCCTGGTGTGCTCGACCGAGACGATCCGGTCGACGCGGAAGGTCCTCCAGTCATCGCGGTCGAGATCCCAGCACAGCAGGAACCATTTGCGGCCCGAGGGAGCGAGCGCGTGCGGCTCGACCCGACGCACGCTCTCGGCACCCGCTCCGTCGACGTAGCGCATCCGCACACGCTCGTGGTCTCGGGTCGCGAGAGCGATCTCCCCCAGCACGATGGGCGAGACCACCGGGGCGTCGCCGATGCGCGGTGGCTGCACGGCGGCGGCGAGCGCATTGACCCGCTGACGCAGCGCCGACGGCAGCACCTGCTCGAGCTTCGCAAGTGCCGTCAGCGTCACCTCGGCACCGCCCACCAGCTGCTGCGTCGCGGCGACGCGAAGACCGATCGCCATCGTCACCGCCTCGTCATCGGTGAGCAACAGCGGGGGCACGGCACTGCCGGCCTCGAGGCGGTATCCGCCGGCCGCTCCGGGCGTCGACTCCACGCGGTATCCGAGCTCTCGCAGCCGATCGACGTCGCGGCGCACCGTGCGCTCGGTGACGCCGAGCCTGCTCGCCAGTTCCGTGCCGGGCCAGTGCCTGTGCGTCTGCAGCAGATTGAGCAGGGCGAGGGCTCTGGAGGTGGTGTCGGACATGTCTCAAGATTGACAGAAATTGCGGACAGGATCTGTCCTGATTGCGTTCTAGCCTGCTGGCATGTCGAACGAATCCATCATCGAAACCGAAGGCCTCACCAAGGTCTTCACCGTCAAGAAGACGTCGGTCGAAGCGGTCACCGACCTCTCCTTCACTGCGGTGCGCGGCGAGCTCGTCGCGTTCCTCGGCCCGAACGGCGCGGGCAAGTCGACGAGCCTGCGGATGCTGACGACGCTCATCCCGCCGACGTCGGGGACCGCCCGCGTCGTCGGCCACGACATCCGCACGGATGCGGCCGGAGTTCGCGCACGCATCGGCTACGTCGGTCAGCTCACGAGCGGCAGCTTCTCGCAGCGGGTGCGCGATGAGCTGCTCAGCCAGGGCGCGTTCTACGGCATGAGCCGGCGCGACAGCATCCGTCGCGCCGATGAGCTGATCGAGTCCCTCGATCTCTCCTCGTTCGCGGCCCGCACGGTGCAGCAGCTCAGCGGAGGTCAGAAGCGCCGGCTCGACATCGCGCTCGGTCTCATGCACGCGCCGCCGCTGATCTTCTTGGACGAGCCGTCGACCGGTCTCGACCCGCAGAGCAGGGCCAATCTGTGGGAGCACATCCTCGACCTGCGCACCCAGCACGGCACGACCGTCTTCCTGACCACGCACTATCTCGAAGAGGCCGACCGCTACGCCGAGCGGGTGATGGTCATGGACAAGGGCCGCATCATCGCCGACGACGACGCGGCAGCGCTGAAGGCGACGCTCGCCGGCGACGTGCTCACCTTCGGCTTCGCGAACGATGCGGATGCCGCGAACGCACGCCCGGCCGTCGCTCGCCTCAGCGGGGCCGAGGTGTCGCTCGACGACGACTCGCTGACGCTGGCCGTGCCCGACGGCGACCGACTGCTGCCGGTGATCGTGCGCGAGCTGGATGCCGCCGGCATCCTGGTGCGTCGGGCGACCGGCGTCCCACCCACCCTCGACGACGTCTTCCTCGCTCTGACCGGGCGCACGCTGCGCGAAGCGGGCGAAGGCACCGCCGATGCATCCGAGTCCGATGCCGCAACCGGGGTCGAGAACGACAAGACAGGAGTCCGCTCATGACCACCAGGACCGACACCCTCGTGCGCGCGAATCTCATGCGCGACACCAGGAACGTGTTGACCCGCGAGCTCAAGCCGGTGCTGCGCGACCCGTTCACCCTGATCTTCAGCCTGCTGCAGCCGCTCGTGTTCCTCGGCCTGTTCGCGCCGCTCCTCATCGGCGGGTCCGGCCGACCGGCCGGAGAGACCCTCGCCTGGTTCGTGCCCGGCGTGCTCGTGATGATCGTGCTGTTCGGCACCGGCGCCACGGGCTCGAACCTGCAGTACGAGATGATGACCGGCTCGCACGAGCGCACGCTGGTCGCACCGCTCGCGCGCTCATCGCTGCTCGTGGGTCGTGCGCTCAAGGAGATCGCGCCGATCGTGGTACAGGCTCTGATCATCGTGCTGATCGCGTGGCCGTTCGGGTTCGCGATCAACCTGCCGGGCCTGTTCATCGGGCTCGCGCTGCTCGCGGTCTTCGGCGTCGGACTCGGTTCGCTGTCGTACTCGCTGGCGTTGGCCACCAAAGACCGCGAGTGGCTGTTCTGGGGAGTGCAGCAGTCGCTGATCTTCCCGTTGCTGATCCTGTCGGGCATGCTGCTGCCTCTCGACGACGGCCCCGCCTGGATGCGGGCGGTCGCATCGGTCAACCCGGTCAACTGGGTGGTGCAGGCCGAGCGCGCGCTGTTCGCGGGCGACCTGGGCGATCCGACCGTGCTGTGGGGGTGGGTCTCGGCGCTGGCGGTGGCGGTCGTCGGACTCGTGGTGGGAGTACGGGCTATCCGTCGCAGCAGCTGACGCGACACGTCCGCACCGCCGACCCGATGTCCGGGCGGGCGGTGCGGACGTCGCGCGATCAGCGCTCGAGGGTGGCGACGATCTTTCCCCGGCTGCCCCCGGACGCGAGATCCGCGAGCGCGGCGGGTATCTGCCCGAACGGATAGGTCTTCGCGACGACGGGCCTGAGCGCACCTCCGTCGACGAGGGCCGCGATGCGACTCAGCTGCTCGCCATCCGCGCGCATGAAGAGGAACTCGTAAGTGACTCCGAGCCGCTTCGCCTGACGTCGGATCCGTCGGCTCAACACGGCGATCGCGAGGCGCACCATCACGCCCAGCCCCATCCGCTTCGCGAACGCCGGGTCAGGCGGCCCCGAGATCCCGACGGCGAGGCCGCCAGGCTTCAGGACCCGCAGCGACTTCTCGAGATTCTCGCCGCCGAGGCTGTCGAGCACGAAGTCGTACTCCGAGAGGATCTTCTCGAAATCCTCCGCGCGGTAGTCGATCACGACGTCGGCGCCCAGCTCGCGGACGAAGTCGGCGTTCGCCGCGCTCGCGGTGGTGGCGACGATCGCGCCGAGATGCTTCGCGAGCTGGATCGCGATCGAGCCCACGCCGCCGGACCCCGCGTGGATCAGCACCCTCTGCCCCGGTCCGACGTGGCCTCTCTCCACCAGCGCCTGCCACGCCGTGAGAGCCACCAGGGGCAGCGACGCCGCCTCAGCCATCGAGATGCCGTCCGGAATCAGTGCCAGATCCGCTTCCGCCACCGCGATCCGTTCCGCGAACGCCCCCATCCGATTCTGATCCGGCCGGGCGAACACCCGGTCACCGGGACGGAAGGACTCGACCAGGCGGCCGACCCGGATGACCGTGCCCGCCACGTCGTTGCCCATCACGACGGGCAGAGAGTACGGCAGGATCTGCGCGAACTCGCCTGCCCGGATCTTCTCGTCCAGCTGGTTGAGGCCGACGGCCTCGACCGCGACCAGGACGTCTCGCTCCCCCACCTGCGGCTCTTCGACCTCGATGAGTTCCAGCGGCTGCTTGTACTTGGTGAGCACGACTGCGCGCATCGTCTTTCCCCTGTTCGTTCTCGTTCGACCGGGATCAGCCGGCCGCGGGCTGGAGCTGCGGGTAGACCGCCTCGAGCGGCGCGCTGAGCCCGGCCTTGAGCTGCACGGAGATCTCGTCGGCGAGCACCTCGTACTCCCCGCGCTCGGTCGCGTCGAGGATCGCACGCACCAGCTCGGCGGGGTCGGTCTTGGGGTCCGACACGTGCTCTGCCATCGCCGTGTCGACGTAGCCGACGTGCACGCCGACGACGTGCACGCCCGACGGAGCCAGCTCGAGACGGAGCGAGTTGGTGGCCGACCACAGCGCCGCCTTCGTGGCGCTGTAGATGCCGCCGACGGCGAACCAGGCGAGAGCGGAGTGGATGTCGATGACCGTCGCTCCGTCGCGACCCGACTGCAGCGGGGCGTAGGCCCTGGTCAGGAAGAGCGGTCCGAGGAAGTTCGTCTCGACGTTGTGGCGGATCTCATCGTCCGTATGCGTGAGGATCCCCGCGGTCGGCACAGAGGCGCCGGCGTTGTTGATGAGCACCGTCACATCAGGTGCCGCCTCGACGACGGCGCGGATCGACTCCGCATCCGTGACGTCGAGTCGCAGGGGCACCACCCGCTCGTCGGCCCACTCGCGCGGCGTCCGCGCCGTGGCGTACACCTTGGCCGCTCCGCGCGCGAGCGCCTCCTCGACGAAACGGGTGCCGATGCCCCCGTTCGCTCCGGTGATGAGGACGACTGCGCCGTCGAGTGAAGGCATGGAATGCTCCTTGATGTTTGGGACAATGTGGTGTCTGCTGAGTTCGCACGTAAGCGACTGCAGTCATAACTGAGCCCAATCAGTTTATATTCCCGAGAGGACGAGATGTCGACCCCAGCACCGACCCTCGGGCGCCGCGAGCGCAACAAGCAGCAGAAGCTCGAGCGCATCACCGCGGCCGCGACTGAGCTGTTCGCGCAGCACGGCATCGACGACGTCACCACCCAGCAGATCGCCGAGAAGGCAGATGTCGGCACGGGCACGCTGTTCCTGTACGCCAAGACGAAGGGCGAGCTGCTGCTGCTCGTGCAGAACGCGCACTACGCTGTCGCGCTCGAGGCCGGACGTGCGGCCGCCGAGGCGACACCGGACACGCTCGACGCCGCGATGGCTCTCCTCCGCCCGATCATCGAGTGCAATCGCGCCCAGATCGAGAACGGCCGCACCTATCTCCGCGAGATGGTGTTCGGCAATCCGACCGACTCGCACCATGCCGAGGCTCTGCGCATCGTGGGCGACACCGAGAACGCGCTGGCGGACATCCTGCGGCGCGATCCGACCATCGACGACAATCGGGCTGCCGCACTCGCCCGGATCGTGTCAGCGGTGATGTTCGTCACGATGGCGGCGAGCGTCAATGCCGAGGCGAGCATCGATGAGATCGCCCAGGACGTGAGGGCGCAGGTCGACGCACTGCTCCGCCCCTGAGCCCGATCGCCCGCCGGTGTCTCAGCGCCGGATCGAGTCGTGGAACGGGTTCGGCTCGAGGGTGATGTCGGTCGTCGCGTCGGCCCAGGTGCCGCCGTCGCCGGACGCGCGGCCGCGGCGCAGAGCAGCGAGGAGCGCCGTCGCAGGCACCCCCACGGCGAGAGCAGCAGCGCCGCCGAGGGTGCGGTCCTTCGAGCCGAGCACGCTCGCGCGGTGCCACGCCTCGTGAAGCGCGCCGCCTCGGGCTGCCGGCACGCGCTTCGCCGGCAGAGCACCGGCCCGGCGCAGAGCGACCAGCTGCTCGACGTGGTTCCACCAGGTCGACTCGGCCGCCGGGTGGAAGTAGTTGTCTCGCAGCCAGGCGGGGTGCGGATGCCGGAATCGACCGGCCACGACCTCGTTGCGCCCGCCGAGCAGCCCACTGCCGACGAAGACGGTGTTGAGCAGGCTCTTGCTGACGCCGAACGAATCGAGCGCGATCACAGGCACACCGAGCGCCACGGCTTCGACGGCCGCGGTCGAGCTGACTGTCACGAGTCCGGCCGCCGTCGAGAGCGCGGCAGCCATCGAGGAGTAGGAGACCACGAGGTTGTCGGGACGCCGGGCAGGCAGCAGCTCGAGATACGGATCGCGCTCGAGGTGGGTCTCGGACTCCCCTGGGCGCGAGCGCAGCTTGACGACGACTCGACGATTCGGGTCGGCCTCGGCCGCCCTGACGAGGGTGGCGGCGATCTCGGCGCGTTCGTCCCGTCCGACCGGCACCAGGGCCTGCGCCGCGAACACGATGTCGGTCGCCGGCATCCGCACGGCGCTCGGAGTCGGAGGACGATCGGCGATGAGGGTTCCTGCCGGGTGGCCTGCGTCTGCGCCGAGCGCCCGGGCCCGGTCAGCGGCGAGCATACGCGATCGCGATCGCGCGAACGGCAATGTGGCCAGCGCCGTCGGCACCTGCACGCCGATCCGGTGGCCCAGCTCGGCGAACGCGCGTTCCTCACGGTGGGAGTGCACCACGAGCAGGTCGGCATGGCGGCGGTACTCGAGGGCGCCCCGCTGGGCGGGGATCGCCATTCCCGGCAGACCCGCTACGACCACCGGGCGGTGCGAGAGCGTGTCGACCAGGCGCCCCATCAGGCGCACGAACGGCCCGCGCCCGGCGAGCAGGACGACGTCGGGACGCTGTCCCTCGAGCCACGCGGCAGCCTGCGCGAAGCCGATGCGGGTGACGTCGTCTGACAGCATCCCGGTGCCGGCCAGCGCCGTGCGCTGCTGATCGACGCTCGCGGTCAGCGGCGTCTGCACCAGCAGCAGATGCGGACGGATGCCGGGCACACTGCCGAGCAGCGACGCCGACCACTTCACGAACGAGTCGGCGTCGGCGATCGCGACGACCCGCAGCGCGCCCGACCTGCTCGTGCCCGGTTCGCTCATGCGGAGATGCGCCGCAGCTTCGCCATGGGCGCGCGCTCGCTCTCGAACACGCGCTTGACTCCGTCGCCCAGAGCCATCTCGATCACACGGATGTCACGCACGAGGTGCTCGAGGCCGGTGGGCTCGAGGGATGCCGCATGGTCGGAGCCCCACATCGTGCGGTCGAGCGTGATGTGGCGTTCGACGGCGACCGCGCCGATCGCGACGGCGGCGAGAGAGATCTGCAGACCGCGCTCGTGGCCGGAGTAGCCGACCGGCACTCCGGGGTAGCGGTCGCGCAGCGTGGCGATCGCGCGGAGGTTGGCCTCCTCGGGCTCGAGCGGATAGGTCGACGTGGCGTGCATGAGCACGACGCGGTCGGTGCCGAGCGTGGACAGAGCGCGGTCGATCTGCTCGATCGTCGACATGCCGGTCGAGAGGATGACCGGCTTGCCGGTCTCGCGCAGCGCGAGGAGCAGCTCGGTGTCGGTGAGGCTGGCCGAGGCGACCTTGTGAGCCACGACGTTGAGGTCTTCGAGGAACTCGACGCTGGGCACGTCCCAGGGGGACGCGAACCAGTCGAGTCCGAGCATCGTGGCGTGGTCGCCGATGGCGATGTACTCGTCGCGGCCGAACTCGACGCGGCGACGGTAGTCGAGGTAGCTCATGGTGCCCCACGGCGTCTCGCGCGGGACATCGCGCATGTGCTCGGGGGTGGAGATCTCGGGAGTGCGCTTCTGGAACTTCACCGCGTCGGCTCCCGCCTTCGCCGCGACGTCGATCAGACGCTTGGCGATGTCGACGTCGCCGTTGTGGTTGAGGCCGATCTCCGCGATGACATAGGCGGGGTGGCCGCCGCCGATCACGCGTGAGCCGATGCTGACAGTCATGGTTCCTCCGGTCGTCGAAATGGCCTTCTCCCCTGAGTACGCGCCGAGAATGAACGCCACACGACAGGAGGGTTACCGGCACCGGTCAGGCGGGCAACACCCGTTCGATCAGCTCGCGGACGGCACCATGTCCGCCGGCGCGGCTCAGCACGACACGGGCCGCCTCCAGCACGAGGGGATGCGCGTCGGCCACCGCGACCGGCCAGCCGACGATGCGCAGGGCCGGGAGATCGTTGACGTCGTTGCCGAGGTACGCGATGTCGGCGAGCGGGATGCCGACCTCCTCCGCCCACCCCCGCAGCGCCGACTCCTTGTCGTCGATGCCGTGCAGCACCGGCACGCGGAGTTTCTCTGCCCGAGCGCGCACGACGGCGTTGACCTCGGTCGAGAGGATGAGCATCGGGATGCCGGCGCGCCGCAGCAACGACACCCCCATGCCGTCCTCGCGGCTCACCCGCACGCGTTCGACGCCGTCGGCGTCGACGGTCGCGGTGTCGTCGGTGTGCACCCCATCGAAATCGGTGACGATCGCTCGCACCGGCACCCGCTCAGGGCTCTCGTGGAGGGCGGCGAGCGCGCGGGCGATGCGCAGCTGCTGTTCGTCGTCGATTTCGATCGCCGTCCACTCGGGCACCTCGGCGATGCGGATGCGGCCGAAGAAGCGATGCCTCGCCTCGCGGAAGCCGTCGGCGCGGAACACGTAGAACGCCCCCGTCTCGCGGAAGTGCGGCTCGCGATCCTGACGCCGCGGGCGATGCGCGGCATCGTGGTTGAGTGCGACGGCCTCGCCGGCATCCGCTCGCCCTTCGCCGCTCGATTCTCCTCGGCGGCCGCGCGACCACAGGAATCCATAGGTCTCGTGGGCGGCGAACACGCTGTCTGCCCTGCGCTCGCGCACCTCGCGCACCGCACTCGACAGGGCGTCCTGGGCGATGAACGGCGAGGTCGCCTGCAGGAACGCGATCACCTCGGCCGGCTCCCCCTCGCCTTCGAGCACGTCGAGCGCATGCAGGATCGCGGACTCCGACGAGGCCGTGTCGCCGGAGATGTCCGCCGGTCGCCGCACGACTCTCGCCCCGGCTGCCTCGCTCACCGCGGCGATCTCATCGTCATCGGTCGAGACGACGACGAGGTCGATGCCGTCGGTCTCCGACGCGGTGCGCACGGCCCGTTCGATGAGCGGCACCCCGCCGACGCGTCGCAGGTTCTTGCGCGGCACGCCCTTAGACCCGCCTCGCGCCGGGATGATCGCGACGACCCTGCCCGCTGCTGCCGTCTGCTGTTCCGCGCTCATGTCGCTCGTCCCCTCGCCGTCGTCGCCCGTCATCGCTGTCATCCTGCTCATCGCCCTCTGAGCACCCGCCATGCGCGGGCGAGTCTGCGCCGCGCTGCGAGCACTGTGAGCCTCGCCTGTTCGACCCGGCCGATGCCGCCGACCGGGCGCAGCGCTCGACGCACGGCCGTCTCGCGCGGGGCTCCCGGGAGGCGCAGCTCGGCCAGCCTCTCGGGGGCGAAGTACCGATCTCGATCAGAGGGACGGATGCCGCTGAGCAGCTGCTCGGCCCGACCGCGGAGGTGCCCGGCGACGACGGGCTGCATGGCATAGCCGACCGCGTCGATCAGCAGCTGCATGCGCTCGGGGTCGCGATACGGGGAGTCTGCGCGGGTGAGCGCATCGACGATCGTCGCCGGCACTCGGTTGCTGTTCTCATACGGAGTCAGCCGCGCCAGCACGGTGTCTGCCCCGACCGCATCGATCTCGCGGCCGAACAGCGCCTGCACGGTCGGCAGGGCGGTCGAGAACCCGGCGATGACGGCTGTCGCGTCGATGCGTTCGGCCAGCATCTCTGCGGCGAGCGCGCCGCGGTACTCGCGGAAGTCGATGCCGTGCACCCGTGCCCGGTCGCGCAGAGCGTCGCTCAGTCGAGGCGGGGCGGCGGGGTGCGGTTTGAAGACGATGTGCTGCGGTCGCCGGCTCGCCGCGCGGTCGATCATCTCCTTCTGCAGCGCGATCTCCTCGCCCTCGCTGACCAGTCCGAGAGCCGAGAGGTACTGCCCGAGCACGAGCACGGTCGACTCCCCATCGAGAGCGCTGTCGAGCTCTGCCGTGTCGTCGACCGCCGCGGCGGTCTCGCAGAGCACCGCGCGGAACAGGTCGGGTGAGACCGGCACCGGCGTCGCGGTGGGCGCACCCACCAGCGGTGTCAGTCCCGGCACCACGTCGGCGTGCACGACGCGACCGATCCGAGCAGTCACCGTGTGCGGCATCCGCACCCGCATCGGCGAGTACGTCATCAGCCCGTCGCCGATGATCGTGAGTCGCGCGTGCGGGAAGAGCAGCATCAGGGTGCGCGCCGGGGCGATCTGCGGGCTCTGCACGAGCAGTTCGAGGTCGCCGGGGTCGATGTTCCACGCCCGGAGCAGCAGGCGGCGCAGCAGCGGCAGGTCCGAAGCATGGGGCTTCCACGAGCTCGGATGCAGGGGGCCGAGCATCGCGTCGAGATCTTCGATGCGGTCGAACCTGTCGCGGAGGCTCGCCAGTGCGGGGTCGGCGGCGATGCTCACCGATGTCTCGGGCACTCGCGACGACACGAACGGAACGAGGATGCGCTCACCGTGGTCGCCGAGCAATCCGCCGTCGAGCGCTGCGGCTGCGGTGGCCAGCCCGTAGGCGCTGTGCACCGCGAAGAGCTGCGTCATGCGGCGATCCCGACCGTGCGCAGCAGCGGCGCCAGCACGCGGCGCCGGGGTCCGTCGAGACGCGACAGCACCGCCGATGCCTCTCGTTCAGGCAGACGACCGAGCAATGCGCGCAGGCCGGCACGCATCTCGCCGCGCAGCGACGGGGTCATCCTCCTCGACCGCACGAGGTGGCGCGACGAGAGCGCCATCACGCTCCACACCGCCTTCGGCAGGAACCGGTCAGACTCGGCATCCGCCTCGACGATGTCGAGCACCTCGCCCATCGCGCGCACGAAGTCGAGCTGTCGCCGGTCGCGCACCTGGGTGAGCGATGTCGACACCCCGCGGCGGTAGAGCAGGGCCGGGGCGTCGACCACCGCGAACGAGCGGGCCTGCAGGTGCAGCCGCCAGATCCACGGCCGATCCTCGGCGGTGAAGAGGCCCGGTGTGAAACCCGCGAGCCCTTGGTCGATCAGGCGTCGGTGCATGATCCCGGCCCACGCGAACGGGTAGTCGACCATGGTCGGCTCGTCGTCGGGCAGGATCGCCTCACGGGGCGAACCGACGGTCTCCCGCCACGGGTACGGCGCCGGCACGAGGGTGCGCACGCCGGTCTTCACCGTGACGTGGTCGGTGCGGAGGAAGTCGCAGCCCAGCTCGTTCAGCCGCCGGGCCAGCACCGAGAGTCGCTGGGGCTGCATCCAGTCGTCTCCGTCGAGGAAGCAGAAGGCGTCGCCCTCGACATGCTCGAGCCCCTGGTTGCGGGCACTCGCGAGCCCTTTCGGCCGAGGGTTGACGATGACCTCGGCGTGCGGGAACCGCTCGGCGTATCGCCTCATGAGCGTGCCGGTGTCATCGCGCGAGCCGTCGTCGATCGCCACGAGCTTGAGCGAGGCAGGGTCGTCGAACTGCCGTGTCAGCGTCTCGAGCGTCGTACCGATGTAGGCGCCTGCGTCTTTCGCGGGCAGGATGACGGTGACGAGCGGTGTGCGCACAGAACTCCCCCGGGTCGACGGTCTCGGAATGCTCGCAGGCGCTCCTTGCCGGTCGGGGGCCGGCGGGTGAACGCACGGTGACGCGATATCGGCCGACCCACCGGTGCCCTCTGCCGGATTCGCACCTGGCCCGACGATCGGCGACGATGGGTGCATGCTCTGGCCGTTCGGAACCACCTGGCGCCCGGTGCGCCAGAAGCGCCGCGCCACGGTCGACCTGCGGTGGCTGAGCGCTCGCACCTGGACGCGCCGCTGGTATCCGCAGGGCGTCGATCTCGGTCTGTGGCACGGGCGCCGCACACTCGCTGTCAGCTGGTTCCGTCAGCGGCTCGACGGTCACCACCTGGCGTCCCGCGTCGCGTTCGTCGACCTCGAGCGCTCTCGCCATCTCGACGTGCTGCTCGCCATCGACGAGGGCGGAGAGCTGCAGCCCGCCCCGATCCACGCCGGCGGCCTCGCGTGGTTCGACGATCGGCTGTTCGTCGCGGCGACCGGTCGCGGCATCTGGGAGTTCGATCTCGCCGACATCCGCCGGGTGCGGGGCGCCGAGGCGCGACGCATCGCCGGTGCGAGCGGTCGAGGCCTGCGCGCCTCCGCACTCGTCGCGGTGCGCACCCGCGTGCACCCGATCGAGCTGCGGTGCTCATATCTGGGTCGCGTGTTCGACGACGACGGCACGCCACTGCGGCGAGTGCTCATCGGCGAGTACACGAAAGACGACGCGGGGCGGATCGCGGAGTTCACGGTGCCCGACGCCGATGACGATGACTTCCGCGAAGAGAGCCGCTTCACCCCCGGCATCACGCAGATGCAGGGAGCGGCACGCTGGGGCGACCGGCACTTCGTCTCGCAGTCCGACGGCATGCGCCCCGGCGCGCTGTGGACCGGCAGCCGGGACGCCCTGGTGCGCGATCGGGTGCCCCTGCCCGTCGGCTGCGAGGATCTCGCTCTCGACCTCGACGCGAAGCTGCTGTGGTCGCTCGGCGAGCACCCGTGGAAGCGCGTCGTACGCGGCATCCCCTTCCAGTCGCTCGGCCTGGACGGCTGACAGCAGACCCCTCAGCTCGCGAACGTAGACTGTGCGGGTGAAGAACCGTGCACCTTTCCTCGTCTACACCGTGCTGCGTCTGCTGGCCTTCCTCGTGCCGCTGGCGATCATGTGGTTCTTCTTCCCGATCTTCCGCGAGTACTGGTGGCTCGCCGCGATCTTCGCCGCCCTCATCGGCATGAGCATCTCGATGCTGTTCCTGCGCCGACCTCTCACCGATGCCTCAGCGCGGATCGTCGAGCGTCGCGGAGGCCGCAGCTCCGCCGAGCAGGACGATGCGGATGCCGAGGATGAGGCGATCGACGGTCCCAGGCGCCACGACTCCGGAAGCACCGAGTCGACGCCGCGCGGCTGAGACCGAGAACAGCTCTCTCGTCGCGCCCGGTCATCGATCGGCGGGCGCGACTCACAGCTCCTCGATGACGGCGACGATCGACTGGCGATCGTGTCGGTCGAGCGCCGCGCACCGATCGATGATGGTTGCGACGGCGACGGGGTCGGCGCGCAGGCGGTCCGTCGGCCACCGCACGACGTTCTCCGACGTCGTGAGCACGATCACTCGTCCCCCCGGGAAAGCTGCGAGGAGCGAACTCCAACTCACGGTTTCGCTCGCCCCGAGAACGCGAACGGCCGTGACGCCATCGGCGTTCAACCGAATGGCGACGGATCGGACGCTCTGCACGACGAGCCGCACTGCATGCACGAGTCCGGCGGCGAGAACGAGCGCGAAGGCGCCGAAGAACATCGCCAGGTCTAGACCGGGCGTGATCCACACCACGACGAAGAGGATCGACGCTGTGGCGAGCGCGACGAAGAAGAGGATCGCGAGTGCGACCGCACCGCGGTAGGTGCGGAACGTCACACCATCGGATTCGATATCCGCGACCACATGGCCCTCACCCCACGACGGCGCGCGCCCGTCGAGCACACGCTCCAGCACACCCGCACCCACCATGGCGGCGACGAACGCGTAGAGCGCCGGTTGCCCGGACGCCACGACGAAGGCCAGACCCACGAGCAGCAGAGCGCCGAGCGCGACAACTGTCCATGTTGGTGCCTGCGTGGGAGGCTCCGCCCGCTCCTGGCGACGCGCCTGCACGACGAAGCCGTCGATCCGCCGAGATCCCTTCGGCATGCCTAGCTCTCGGCATCCGTCATCAGTTGAACCACTCGCCGATGCCGGTCGTGTCGACGAACCAGTCGCCGACCTTTTCGCCGATATCCCCCACGACGATCAGCCGGCGAGCGCCCAGAAGAACGCGCCGGCGTAGAGGAGTGCGGTCAGCGATGTCAGGGCCAGTGCCGTGACCAGCTCCTTCGCCTGGCGGTAGGTCCAGACGATGAGGATGGCAGGGAGTCCGGCGAGCAGCGCGAGCAGACCGATCCACGCGATCGGGTACAGCAGCGCGATCAGCACGAGGATGCCGAAGGGCACGATCACGAACAGAGTGAACAGCACCTGGGTCGCCCGCTTGCCGATCAGCACCGTCAGGGTGCGCTTGCCGACCACGCGATCCTGGTCGATGTCGCGCAGGTTGTTGGCGAGCAGCACAGCACAGGCGAAGAGACCGGCGGCGATCGCTCCGAGCCACGCCTGCTGCGGCAGCTCGAAGACCTGCACCCACGTGGTGCCGAGGGTCGCGACGAGTCCGAAGAAGATGAAGACGAACACCTCGCCGAGCGCGTTGTATCCATAGGGTCGCTTGCCGCCGGTGTAGAACCAGGCGGCGATGATGCAGGCCGCACCGATCGCCAGCATCCACCACTGCTCGGTGCGGATGACGATCGCGACGCCGACCGCCGCGGCGAGCGCGAAGAACACGAGAGCCGCGACGAGCACGGTGCGCGGCTTCACCCGACCGGATGCCGTCAGTCGAGCCGGCCCCACACGCACGGCGTCCGTGCCGCGGATGCCGTCGCTGTAGTCGTTCGCGAAGTTGACGCCGATCTGCAGCAGCACGGCGACCGCGAGGCACGCCAGGGCGATCACCCAGTGGAACTCCGGACCGGTGCTGCGTGCGGCGCCTGTGCCGATGACGACCGGGGCGACGGCGAGCGGCAGCGTGCGCAGACGGGCGGCGCCGATCCAGTCGCCCAACGTCACGGGCCCGGCGTCGATGACGGCCTGGCTCGCGGGGTTGCCGCTCGCCCGCTTCGCGGGATTGCCGCTCACACGGGTCTGGTTCTTCTTGCGCTTCGAGGATGCTGCCACGCAGGGAATCCTACTGGGGCCGCCGATGGACGACGCGCGGACGATGCCGCGGGCTCAGCCCCGGTGGAAGGTCAGATGCGTGACTCCCGACTCGGCGACCTCGGACTCGACGTCGTAGCCGTTCTCGATCCCGCGCAGACCGTCCCAGATGCGCTCGCCCCGGCCGAGCACGAGAGGGTTCACCGCGAGGTGCACCCGATCGACCAGTCCCGCCCCGAGGAACTGCCGCACCACGTCGATACCGCCGCCGATGCGCACATCGCCCCCGTTCGCGGCGTCCAGAGCACGCGGCAGCACCTCTTCCGGGCTCCCGGCGACGAAGTGGAAGACGGTGCCGTTCACGAACTCGATCGAGTCGCGCGCAGTATGGGTGAGAACGAAGACCGGCACCTCGAACGGCGGTTCATCGCCCCACCAGCCGCGCCACTGCGGATCGTCCGGGAACTGGTGCAGGCCGAACATCCCGGCGCCCATGATCTCGGCGCCGATCCCCTCGAAGTAGGCGTGGGCGTACTTCTCGTCGACTCCGGTCGTGCCTGCTCCTGAGTCGTCACCGAGCACGCGGCTGCGGAACGTCCGCGTCGCGGCGTAGGCAGCGACCAGACGCGGCCAGTCGTCGCCGAAGGGGTTCTCCGGTGTCTGGTCGGTGGTGGTCGCGAATCCGTCGAGGGAGACGTTGAGATCGACGCGGACGGCCATGATTCTCTCTCTTCTGTCGTGTGCCGGGAGACGCAGGTCAGGGGTTCGGGTTGCTGTCTTTGCCGTCGAGCCAGAGGGTGTCGGACGCGTCACCGTGCGCTCCGCCCTTGCCGACGTGCTTGTCGCTGATCTTCGGGCCCTTGAGGATCACGTGCACCATCGCCTGCGCATGGCCGTGGCCGAGGCCGTAGTCCTGCTTGAGCCAGTTGAGGACCACGGTCGACTTGGTCGACTCGTCGAACCCCTGCTCCTTGGCGAGTGCGATGAACTGGCGAGGCGTGAGGCCGGTCTGGGTCTCGACCTTGTCGAGGTATGCCTGGAAGGACATGGATGCTCCTGGGAGTCAGCGCTGGCGTGGGATCCTCTGCGACGAGAGATCTGTCACAGTATGGCCGGTGCGACGCCGTTCTTCCAGAGTGCGATCAGGTGTTCGAAACCGGGATCAGGCGTCGGGGGCGACCGAGATGATCGGCCGGTGCTCGTAGTAGGTCTGCAGCACGACCGTCGTGCGGGTGCTGACGTTCGCCGCGAGGCGGATGTCGCGCACGAGCTCTTCCAGCGCACGCGGCGATGCGACCCGCACGAACAGCATGTAGCTGGCGTCGCCGGCGATCGAATGGCACGCCTCGATCGCGTCGAGGTGCTCGAGAAGCTCGGGGGCGTTGTCGGGCTGGGCCGGGTCGAGAGGGGTGATCTCGATGAACGCCGAGAGAGGGGTGCCGACCAGCTCGGGGTCGAGGATCGCACGGTAGCCGGTGATGACGCCTCTGGTCTCCAGGCGGCGGAGTCGCGACTGGACGGCCGAGACGGAGAGCCCGACGGCGTCGGAGAGCTGAGACAGCGTCGCACGCCCGTCTCGTGAGATCTCGGCCAGGATCGCGCGGTCGACGGAGTCATCCATGGATGTAATATTATCGTCAGGATTCCGTATATGCCGGAATCTTTCCGTGAAAGTCTCCGATCGGAGGTCCCGATGTCCATCATTTCCGCCAACAGCTCCGCTGCACAGGCCATCGTCGGCGAACCCGAGGTCGTCGAAGACGCATCGACCGCGGAATCCTCCGCGGCGTGGGCGCAGCTCAAGGACGCGGCGATCGCGATCCGCGAGATGCAGATCAAGGACGGCTCGATCCCGGATGCTGCGCACCACGCCGCAGCCCGCGATCTCGTCGGGGCGGTCACCGCCGGCATCCGCGCCCTCGCCCCGGCCTTCCCGCACGACGCCGAGTACCTCGCCGCGTCGATCGTCGATTTCGACCGCTGGGTCTCCGAAGGATTCGGCGTGCCGGACTTCTTGGATTCGCTCATGGCTTTCCAGCCTCAGCAGCACCGGGTCGACGGCATCCGTCATCTGGTCGTCTTCCCGATGTACACACAGAACGGCTCGAGCGATCGCCTCGTCGAGGCGCTCATCGTCGAGACCATCTGGCCCGAGTTCATCGCGGCCCTCGAGGCCGGCGACTACGGCAACAAGCTGTTCGTCTCGCTGCGGCTCGTCGACTTCACGCCCGGGTACGACACGAACTCGGCCGTGCTGTTCCCCGAGACCGTCGCGATGCGCGAGATCCCCTCGTTCACGTGGGGCGCGATCTTCCAGGACCGTGAGGCCGCCCGCTACCGTCGGGTCACCCGCGCGGCTGCCGAGATCACCAAGCTCGAGCTTCCCGAGCGCGCCGCCGCGATGCTCGACGACCAGGCGCTGACCGAGCGCGCGTTCGTGATGTGGGACATCATCCACGACCGCACCCACATGCGCGGCGACCTGCCGTTCGACCCGTTCATGATCAAGCAGCGGATGCCGTTCTTCCTCTACTCGCTCGAAGAGCTGCGGTGCGACCTGACCGCGTTCCGCGAGTCGGTGAACATCGAGCGGTCCCTGCGTGCGCGTGCCGAGGCCGGCGAGAGCCTCTCCGACTCCGAGCACGAGATGCTCGACCACGCGGACCTCGTGCAGTACGCCGTGATCTTCGACCGGATCTTCCGCTTCGCGATCACGGGATCGCGTGTGCGCAACTACGACGGTCTCGGTGGACAGCTGCTGTTCGCCTGGCTGCACCAGCGCGGCGTGCTGCACTGGACCGACACCGCCCTCGCGTTCGACTGGGCTGCCGTGCCCGATGCGGTCGTCGCCCTCGGCGATGCGATCGACGAGCTCTACTGGCGCTCGATCGATCGCCCGAAGACGGCTCACTGGCTGGCCGCCTACGATCTCGTCCGTTCCGTGCTCACCCCGAACCCCGCCTCGCGTTGGGCCCGCGGTCTTCCGGACGAGATCCTCGCCGGCGCCCCGAAGGGTTTCACCGACGCGGTGCTGGACGACGAGTTCCCCCTCTCCATGTTCTTCGAAGCCCTCGACAAGAAGATGAAGCCGGTCATCGAGTCGACCGTCGGCATCCGGGGCACCGACGACTGACTCGCGCATTTCTGGGGTCCGGTCGCGGGGGCGATCGGACGCAGCATCTGCGGCCATTCCTGCCCGGGGTGGCCGCAGAACTGTTTCTTCACGAGAGTTGAGCACATGAGCGTCACCGACAGAACCGTCCTCCTCGCCGGAGCCACCAGCCCTTCGGGACTCGCGCTCGCTCGGGCACTCGTCGACGCCGGGGCGCGGGTGATCGCCACCGGTCGCTCCGCCGAGCGGCTGCAATCGCTGCGGTCGATCGGAGCCCAGGTCGAGGTGGCTGACGCGACCTCACTGGAGGCGATGACGGAGCTGGCCTCACGGCTCGACACGGTTGACGCGGTGATCCCGCTGGTCGGCGGCTGGCGCGGCGGCGGCGGGCTCGCCGGGCAGTCCGATGACGACTTCCGCGCCCTCCTGCCGGCGCTCGATGCGGTGCGCGCGACCAGCCGGGCGTTCGACGGTGCACTGCGTGCGTCGGATGCCGGACGTTTCGCGATCGTCTCGTCCACCGCCGTGGGGCGCCCTCTGGCGGGCGGTGCGAACTACGCGGCCGTCAAGGCGGCGAGCGAGGCGTGGACACGCGCCGTGGCTCAGGGCTTCGCCAAGGCGGCCGGGGATGCCGGGGAGCCGCTGCGCGCGGCATCCGTCGTGTTCCGGGCGAAGGCGCTCGACCCCGAGTCACTCGCACCGCGTGTGCTGGCCCTGTGGGACGGCGACGCCGCCGATCTCAACGACCAGATCCTCACGCTCGACTGACCCGGTCGACCGCGGCTAGCGACGCGCGTCGGGCACTTCGGGCGGCAGCCCCCGCAGCGGCGGCGGGGAATCTGCGATGCGGTCGTCGACGCTGCGATTCGCGACCGCGTCTGCCCCTGCAGCGTCGCTGGCATCGCCGTCCTCCACAGCATCCTCGCCGTTCGGATCCTGCTCCGGGGCGTTCGCATAGAGCTCGGTGAGCTTGCGATACGACTTCGTGAAGAACGCGAGTGTGGCAGCCACCACCATGATGATGCCCGCGAACAGGCAGATCAGCGCTATGCCCCGAGCATCCCCCGTGCCGAGCAGCCACTCCCACTGCTGCTGCCCCTCGGAGGTCTTCATGTACGGGATGATCAGGAACTCGGCGATCGGCGCGATCAGGAACGCCGTGATGGGGGCGGCTGCGGCCTCCATCGCGGCGGCGACGCCGAACACGCGCCCCTGCCGGTCGTAGCGGACCACCTTCTGGATGATCGTCTGCTCCGCCGCCTCGACGGGAGGCACGAGAGCCATGTAGATCCACATGCCGATCACATAGAGCGGCCACCACTCGCGCAGCATGAAGAGCGAGCCGAGGATGCCCATCGCGATCACGACCAGCAGCAGCGTGCGCATCGGCTTCGCGCCGAGGCCGAACTTCGCCACGAGCCCGCCGCCGATCAGGAACCCGGTCGACGCGAACGCGAGAGCGAACCCCCACATCTGGGCGTCGAAGAGGGTGAGACCGTAGGGGTCCATCAGCGCCATGTACACGCCGCCGATGAGGTTGTTGAAGGTCGAGAAGATGATCAGCGCGAACAGCCCGGGCGCCAGCCTGATGGCCGCCACGCTGCCGCGGAAGTCGAGTGCGCTCTTGGCGTCGGGGTCGGGGTGCGGTGCCCCCTCGGGGATGCGGATGAAGAGCAGGTGCACGAACGTCAGCACCATCGCGCCGATCGCGATCGCCAGAGTCCACCCCATGCCGAGGAAGCCGATCGAGAGCCCCGAGAACACGCTCGTCACGAGGAAGGCCAGCCCCTGCACCGTGCCGACGAGGCCGTTGGCGTTGGCCCGCCGGTCTTCGGGCACCAGCAGCGTGACCGTGGTCGAGAGCGCGATGTTGCGCAGCTGCTCGATGACCCCGCCGAACAGGATGATCGCCGAGAACAGCCAGAACCACGGGCCGCCGAGGTCGAGCAGCGCCGACTCGGGCTGCCAGACGTAGAGCACCCCCGCAATCAGGAACGCGACCGCCGAGATGACGCTCGAGAGCAGCATCACCGTGTGCTTGCGGTTGCGATCGACGATCGTGCCGAAGATCATCGCGAAGAAGGCGACGAACAGCATGTAGGCGCCGCCGATGATGCCGGTCGCGAGCACCGACTGCGTCTCGATGTACACCCAGAACGTCAGCGCGAACCACAGGAAGCTCGTCGTCACGTTCGCGATGAGCGTGTTGACGAGGACGTTCGCGAAGGCCGTCTTCGCTGCGGTGCGCTCCATGATTAGAGGGTAGGCGGGGCCTCGGACATTCGGTAGAGCGGTTCCGCAGCGCGGCGTCTGCGGCCGGCATCCGGCAATAGGCTTGTGCGGTGAGTATTCAGCATGACCCCGCCGTCCGGGGCTTCGCCAGCGACAACTATTCCGGCGTCCACCCCGAGGTCCTCGCGGCCATCGCAGCGGCGAACGGCGGCCACCAGGTCGCATACGGCGAGGACGCCTACACGGCGCGTTTGCAGGAGGTCTTCCGCGCGCACTTCGGAGAGGGCGTCGAGGCCTTCCCGGTGTTCAACGGCACCGGCGCGAACGTCACCGGCCTGCAGTCGATGCTGCCCCGCTGGGGCGCCGTCATCGCGGCGTCCACCGCTCACATCAACGTCGACGAAGGCGGTGCCCCCGAGCGGATCGGCGGGTTCAAGATCCTCGCCGTGCCGACGGACGACGGCAAGCTCACGCCCGAGCTCGTCGACCGCGAGGCCTGGGGCTGGGGCGACGAGCACCGCGCACAGCCGCTCGTGGTCTCGATCACGCAGTCGACCGAGCTCGGCACCCTGTACTCCGTCGACGAGATCCGCGCGCTCGCCGACCACGCGCACGAACGCGGCATGATGCTGCACCTCGACGGCGCACGCATCTCGAACGCGGCCGCGGCCCTCGACGTGCCGTTGCGCGCCTTCACCCGCGACGCCGGTGTCGACGTGCTCAGCTTCGGCGGCACGAAGAACGGAGCCATGCTCGGCGAGGCCATCGTGGTGCTGAACCCCGAGGCGTCGACGGGTCTGCAGTACTCCCGCAAGTTCAACATGCAGCTCTCGTCGAAGATGCGGTTCGTCTCGGCGCAGCTCATCGCGCTGCTCGAGGGCGACCTGTGGCTGCGCAACGCCCAGCACGCGAACGCCATGGCCCAGCGCCTGCGCGGCGCGATCGAGGCCGGCATCGCCGCCGGCGAGATCACCGGAGTGTCGTTCACGCAGCCGACCCAGTCGAACGGCGTCTTCGCGACCCTTCCCGACGGCATCGCCGACCGGCTGCGCGAGAAGTTCCGCTTCTACGACTGGGATGCCGTGCGCAACGAGGTCCGCTGGATGTGCGGCTTCGACACCGAGGAGTCCGACGTCGACGAGTTCGTCGCAGAGCTCGCGCGCCTCACCACGCGCTGACAATTCGGTCGCGGCGCCCGCGGCCTACGAGAGAGACCCACCATCAGAAGTCGTGACGGTGGGTCTCTCGCGTATGCGGTGACTGCGCCGCTAGCGGAGCAGACCGAGATTGGCGAGCGCCAGACGGATCAGCGTGCCGCGCCCACCCTCCATCTCGGCGGCGACCGTGTCCGACGCCGCCGCCTCCGGCGAGAACCACGTGACCTCGAGCGCGTCCTGTCGCGGCTCGCACGTGCCGGTGACCGGCACCACGAACGCGAGCGAGACGGCGTGCTGACGGTCATCGTGGTAGGCGCTGACCCCCGGGATCGGGAAGTACTCGGCGACCGTGAACGGCAGTGGCTGGGGCGGAAGCAGCGGGAACGCCATCGGGCCCAGGTCGTTCTCGACGTGGCGGAACAGCGCATCGCGGATCGTCTCGCCGAACCGGACTCGACCCGAGACGATCGTGCGCGTCATCTCGCCCATGGGGGTCGACCGCAGCAGGATGCCGATCTCGGTCACCTGGCCTGAACCGTCGGTGCGCACCGGGATCGCCTCGACGTAGAGCATCGGCAGGTGGCGTCTCGCCTCTGCGAGCTCGTATTCGCTCAACCACCCCGGATTGGAGTCGCGCGAAGGCTGTGCGGAGCCGAAACCCTCGAGGCCGTCGTCGGGCTCGGGATCGGGATCAGGTGTGCGGACGGACATGTCTCCTTTCTACCAGCCGCATCCTCGCCTGAACATCGACTTGCGGCCACGACCGGCATACGATCCGACGATCAGCGCCTGCGCGTGTCAGAGGGCGCTGGCAGGATGGACGGGTGAGCGAAGAACTGATGATCGACGGGCTCCTCACGCGCTGGTCGACCGAAGACCGCGCGGGGATGCCGCTGCTGGTGCTGCTGCACGGATACGGCGCCGACGAGCACGACCTGTTCGGCTTGGTGCCGTATCTGCCCGAGGGCATCGCCGTGGCATCCGTCGCCGCCCCGCTCGCACCCCCGTGGCCGATGCCGGGGCGCTCCTGGTATGCCATCGAGGGCCTCGACGGCCGCAGCGCCGCGTCGGTGACGCTGGCGGCAGAGGCATTCCTGCGCTGGCTCGACGATGCTCGGGAGGATGCTCCTGCGGTGGCTCTCCTCGGCTTCTCGCAGGGCGCCGCCGTCGCGCTCCAGGCCATGCGCCTCGCCCCGCAGAGCATCGACACCGTGGTGGCGCTCAGCGGCTACGCCGCGGCCGGCGAGCTTCCGGGTGACGAAGCGCTGACCGAGTCGCGACCGCACGTCTTCTGGGGCCGAGGCACGAACGACCAGGTGATCCCCGAGGCGCTGGTCGCCCACACCGCAGAGTGGCTGCCCTCGCACTCCGAGCTGTCAGGGCGGGTCTACACCGGACTCACGCACAGCATCTCGGAGGAAGAGCTCCGCGATGTGCACGTCTTCCTCACGAAATGGCTGGAGCGGGCCGCCAAGGCCTGATCGAGCCTGTCCGCAAGTGCGACACGCCCGGGGTTGCGAAAGTCCGACACGCCCGGGTATCGTCGTGGAGTCCTGTCCGCCGTGTCTGGAAGTCCTTTGATCTGATCCGTCGCCTCCGCGCTCACCTTTCCGCGCGCTGACCCGACGATCGCCGACTCCACGGCAGACCACGCCCGCTGTCCTCCGACAGCGCCCCGCTCAGACGGGCCCTCGGGCGACCGGTGTCAGTGCACCCTCGCACTCGTCAGGAGACACCATGTCAGTACCCACCCTCCACGCGTCGGTCACCCTCGACCGACTCACCTTCACCTGGCCGGACGGCACCACCGCGCTCGACTCGGTCTCGGGATCGTTCGGCTCCGGTCGCACCGGGCTGGTCGGCCGCAACGGCGCCGGCAAGTCGACACTGCTCCGCCTCATGGCGGGCGAGCTGAGTCCCACGACCGGATCCCTCACCACGACTGGCGAGGTCGCGTACCTGCCGCAGCAGCTCACGCTCGACGTCGACCGCCGGGTGTCCGAGCTGCTCGGAGTCGCCGAAGCCCTCGATGCCGTCCGAGCGATCAGCGCGGGCGATGTCGACCAGGCGCACTTCGACGCGGTCGGCGACGAGTGGGACATCGAGGCACGAGCCGAGCAGTCCCTGGCCGAGGCGGGCCTCGCCCCCGAGTTCCTCGACCGACGTGTCGGCGAGTTGTCGGGCGGTGAGGCGGTGCTGGTCGCGATCGCCGGCATCCGTCTGCGGCGTGCACCGATCACCCTGTTCGATGAGCCGACCAACAATCTCGATCGGGACGCCCGCGCGAAGCTGGCGGCCATGGTCAGATCGTGGACGGGCACGCTCATCGTGGTCAGCCACGATCTCTCGCTGCTCGAGCTGATGGACGACACCGCCGAGCTCTACGCCCAGACGCTGAGCGTGTTCGGGGGCCCGTACTCCGAATGGCGAGCCTGGCTGGATGCCGAGCAGGAGGCCGCCAGGCAGGCAGAGGTCACGGCGAAGCAGGAGTTCCGCAAGGAGAAGCGTCAGCGCATCGAGGCCGAGGTCAAGCTCGCGCACCGGTCGCGCACGGCGAAGAAGGCGGAGATCGAGAAGCGCGTGCCGAAGATCATCGCGCACGGTCGCAAGATGGCCGCGGAGGTGTCAGCGGGAAAGCTGCGCACCGAGGTCGGCGCGAAGGAGGATGCCGCTCGCACCGCGCTCGATGAGGCGGGGCGCCGTCTGCGCTCGGATGCGTCGATGAAGATCGAGCTTCCCGACCCCCAGGTGTCGCGCTCGCGGCGCATCGCCATGATCGGCGACGGCGAGCGGTCGTGGATCGTCCAGGGCCCCGACCGCGTCGCCCTGATCGGGCGCAACGGCGCCGGAAAGACGACGCTGCTCGAGCGGTTGGTGGCCGGAGCCGGGGTCGGCGGCGGCGTCGGCGAGTCACCGATGCCGACGGTCGGTCCGGATGACGGCTCTACCGCCCAGCCGGAGGAATCCCTGCTGAATACGGAACGGCCGGCGCTGACGGCGACGGCGCTCACCGACCGCATCGGCTACCTGCCGCAGCGGATCGACGGGCTCGACGAGAACCGGTCTGTGTTCGAGAACATCGCGGACGCCGCGTCGCAGGTGCCCGAGAAGGAGCTGCGCAACCGTCTCGCCAGGTTCCTCATCCGAGGAGCCACGGCCGAGCGCCCTGTCGCCGCCCTGTCTGGCGGCGAACGATTCAGGGTGGCGCTGGCCAGGCTGCTGCTCTCGGATCCCGCACCGCACCTCGTGGTGCTCGACGAGCCCACGAACAACCTCGACATCGACACCGTCGACCAGCTCGTCGAGGCGCTGCGGGCCTACCGCGGGGCGGTGCTGGTCGTGAGTCACGACGACGCGTTCCTCGCCCGTCTCGACCTGGGGCTCACGCTCGAGATCGACGCCGAGGGCGCGCTGCACGAGGCGCTCTGACGAGGTGGCGCCCGCCGGCGGGCGGGCGCCACCTCGGATCACGCCTACCGCATGGTCGTCTCTGGGGACAACGGCCGCCCCGATGTCGGTGGCACGGGTGATGATGGACTGATGGGTGACGTGCTCGACCGCTTCACTCCTGCCACGCAAGACTGGTTCAGGGGTGCGTTTCCCGAACCCACTCCTGCGCAGGCAGGTGCGTGGAATGCCATCTCAGCCGGCAAGCACGCGCTCGTGGTGGCTCCAACCGGGTCGGGCAAGACCCTCTCGGCCTTCCTCTGGGCGATCGACAGCGTGTTCCGCGAGCGCACCGAGCAGCCCGCCAGGGCCAGAGACGGCTCGCGCACGCGCATCCTCTACATCTCGCCGCTGAAGGCTCTCGGCGTCGATGTCGAGCGCAACCTGCGCTCCCCGCTCATCGGCATCGGGCAGTCGGCCAGGCGCCTCGGCGTCGAGGCCCCCTCCGTGACCGTCGGCGTGCGCTCGGGCGACACGACGTCGAGCGACCGCCGCAAGCTGGTCTCCGATCCTCCGGACATCCTCATCACCACCCCCGAGTCGCTCTACCTCATGCTCACCAGCCGCGCCGGCGAGACTCTGCGCGACGTGCACACGGTGATCATCGACGAGGTGCACGCGGTCGCCGCGACCAAACGCGGAGCACACCTCGCGGTGAGCCTCGAGCGTCTCGACGCGCTGCGCCGCACTCATGGCCATGACGAGCCGGCCCAGCGCATCGGACTGTCGGCGACCGTGCGCCCTATCGACGAGGTCGCACGGTTCCTCGGCGGCGCCGCCCCCGTCGAGATCGTCGCCCCGCCCGCATCGAAGACGTTCGAGCTGGGCGTGGTCGTCCCGATGGACGACATGACCAATCCGCCGCCGCCTCCCGGGGCGCCGAAGGATGCCGGCGATGCCGCCGATGCGGAATACACCGAGGTCACCGGCTCCGTCTGGCCGCACGTGGAGGAGGCGATCGTCGACCGCATCCTGCAGAACAAGTCGACCATCGTGTTCTCGAACTCGCGAAGGCTGGCCGAGCGGCTCACCGGGCGACTGAACGAGATCTACTCCGAGCGCATCGGCGTCGCCCTGCCCGAGGCGTCGGTGCCCGCGGCCATGATGGCGCAGGCGGGTGCGACAGCCGGCGCCGACCCCGTGCTCGCCAAGGCACACCACGGCTCGGTCTCGAAAGAGCAGCGGGCACAGGTCGAGGAGGAGCTGAAGTCCGGCGTCCTTCGCTGCGTCGTCGCGACGAGCAGCCTCGAGCTCGGCATCGACATGGGCGCGGTCGACCTGGTGATCCAGGTCGAGGCGCCGCCCTCGGCAGCCTCCGGGCTGCAGCGAGTCGGTCGCGCCGGCCACCAGGTCGGCGAGATCAGCCGTGCGGCGCTGTTCCCCAAGCACCGGGGCGACGTACTGCACACCGCGATCGTCACCGAGCGGATGCTGGCCGGCAAGATCGAGGCGATCCAGGTGCCGCGCAACCCGCTCGACATCCTCGCGCAGCAGACGGTCGCGGCGAGCGCCCTCGGCGAGATCAGCGTCGAGGAGTGGTTCGAGATTGTGCGTCGCTCGGCGCCGTTCCAGTCCCTGCCGCGGTCGGCCTACGAGGCGACGCTCGACCTGCTCGCCGGACGCTACCCCTCCGACGAGTTCGCCGAGCTGCGCCCTCGCCTGGTGTGGGACCGAGACGCCGGCACGCTGACCGGGCGTCCCGGCGCCCAGCGCATCGCCGTCACCAGCGGCGGCACGATCCCCGACCGCGGACTCTTCGGCGTCTTCGTCGCCGGCGAGTCGACCGGTGCCCGCGTCGGCGAGCTCGATGAGGAGATGGTCTACGAGTCACGCGTCGGCGATGTGTTCACGCTCGGCACGACGAGCTGGCGCATCGCCGAGATCACGCATGACCGCGTCAACGTGATTCCCGCATACGGCCAGCCGGGCAAGGTGCCGTTCTGGCACGGCGACGGAATCGGCCGCCCGTTCGAACTCGGCGAGGCGCTCGGCAGGTTCTCCCGCGAGGTGTCGGCGGCCACTCCCGAGAAGGCCGCTCAGCGCCTGATCGACGCCGGTCTCGACGAGCAGGCCAGGATGAACCTGATGGCGCACCTCACCGAGCAGCGCGAGGCGACGGGCACCCTGCCGACCGACCGCACCCTCACGGTCGAGCGCGGGCGCGACGAGGTCGGCGACTGGCGGGTCATCCTTCACTCCCCCTACGGCATGAAGGTCCATGCGCCGTGGGCTCTGGCGATCAACGCCCGGATCCGCGAGCGCCTCGGAGTCGAGGGCTCGGCGGTCGCGAGCGACGACGGCATCATCGTGCGCATTCCGGATGCCGAGGCCGAGCCTCCCGGCGCCGAGCTCTTCGTGTTCGACCCCGACGAGCTCGAGCAGCTGGTCACGCAGGAGGTCGGCGGATCCGCGCTGTTCGCCTCCCGCTTCCGCGAGTGCGCCGCCCGCGCCCTGCTGATGCCGCGGATGAACCCGAACAAGCGCACTCCGCTGTGGCAGCAGCGACAGCGCTCGGCGCAGCTGCTCGAAGTCGCCCGCCGGCATCCGACATTCCCGGTGATCCTGGAGACCCTGCGCGAGGTGCTGCAGGACGTCTACGACCTGCCGTCGCTGCGCACGCTCGCGGTGTCGATCGCCGACCGACGCATCAGACTCGTCGAGACCCAGCCGTCTCAGCCGTCGCCGTTCGCGCGCGACCTGCTCTTCGGCTACGTCGGCGCATTCATGTACGAGGGCGATTCGCCGCTGGCCGAGCGTCGGGCGGCCGCCCTCTCGGTCGACCCGGCGCTGCTCGGCGAGCTGCTCGGCACGGTCGAGCTCCGCGAGCTGCTCGACCCCGACGTCATCGCGCAGTTCGAGCGCGAGGCGCAGCGCCTCGATCCCGAGCGCCGTGCGCGAGGTCTCGAGGGCGTCGCCGACCTGCTGCGGATGCTGGGTCCGATGGATGCGGTCGAGATCGACGCGCGACTCGACCCCGAGACCGGTTCGGCCTCCGACCACCTCGCCGCGCTGATCGACGCGCGCCGCGCGATCCCGGTCACCGTCGCCGGAACCACGCGCGTCGCCGCGATCGAAGACGCCGGCCGCCTGCGCGATGCGCTCGGCGCGGCGCTGCCCACCGGCATCCCCGTCGCGTTCCTCGAACCCCTCGCCGATCCGCTCGGCGATCTCGTCGCACGGTACGCCCGCACGCACGGCCCCTTCACGACGGATGCCATCGCGACGCGCTTCGGCCTCGGCGCCGCGGTCGCGCGACACACGCTGCAGAGGCTGGAGCACTCGGGTCGACTGACCAGCGGCTACTTCCTGCCCGAGGCCTCCGGAACGGGCAACGAGACCGAGTGGTGCGACACCGAGGTGCTGCGCCGACTGCGGATGCGGTCGCTCGCCGCGATCCGAGGCAGCGTCGAACCGGTGTCGCCCGAGGCGTATGCGCGCTTCCTGCCCGACTGGCAGCACCTCGGTCGTCCGGTCGAGGGACTCGACGGCGTGCTCGCCGTGATCGAGCAGTTCGCCGGGGTGCCCATTCCCGCGAGCGCCTGGGAGTCGCTCGTGCTGCCCTCTCGAGTGCGGGACTACTCCCCCGCCCTGCTCGACGAGCTCACGGCCGCGGGAGAGGTCATCTGGTCGGGTCACGGCACGCTGCCCGGGCGAGACGGGTGGGTCTCGCTGCACCCTGTCGATCTCGCGCCCTTCACACTCCCCGAACCCGACGACGAGATCGCCGCCGATTCACTCGAGGCCCGGGTGCTCGCCGCACTCGAGGCAGGCGGGGCGTACTTCGCCGCCCAGCTGAAAGAGATGGCCGGCGCCGAGAACGAGCAGTCCGTGCTCGAGGCACTGTGGTCGCTGACCTGGGCGGGGCGCGTGACCAACGACACCTTCGCCCCGATCCGGTCGCTGCTGGCCGGGGGGTCGCAGGCTCACCGCGTGACGCGACGCGCCCCGCGCACCCGCACCTACCGGGGCATGTCGCTCGCGCGCACGGCGGCGCGCCCCTCATCGATCGGCGGACGCTGGTCGCTGCTCCCCTCGGTCGACACGGATGCCGCTCGGCGGGCGACCGTCACAGCGGGCCTGCTGCTCGACCGCTACGGCGTGGTCACCCGTGGCGCCGTGCAGGCCGAGGGCGTGCCGGGCGGCTTCGCCCAGACATACCGGGTGCTCGCGGGATTCGAAGAGGCGGGGCACTGCCGACGCGGTTACGTGATCGAGAGGCTGGGTGCCGCGCAGTTCGCGGCATCCGCCACCGTCGACCGCCTGCGCACGTTCGCGGGGCTCGCCGACCCGCCCCCGCGCAAGGCCGTGACGCTCGCCGCGACCGACCCCGCCAATCCCTACGGCGCAGCGCTCGGGTGGCCCAAGCGCGACGAGGTGTCGCATCGTCCTGGGCGCAAGGCCGGCGGCCTGGTGGTGCTCGTCGACGGTTCACTCGTGCTCTACCTCGAACGCGGCGGACGCACGGTGCTGTGCTTCACCGACGACTCCGAGGTGCTGCGAGCCGCGGGATCCGACCTCGCCGCGACGGCGCGCGCCCGGCGCCTCGACACCCTCACGGTCGAGAAGGTCAACGGCGAAGGCGTCTACGGCACCGAGCTCGCCCTCGCGTTGCAAGAGGCGGGGTTCGTCGCCACGCCCCGCGGCTACACGCTGCGCAAGGTGATCTGAGCGCCGCCATGACCGCTGCTTCTAGGCTGGACGCATGATCGGGGAGTTCGTCTACGGCATCCGCACGCTGCTGCGCGGCTTCGGGACCTGGCGACGCCGCCCCGGCCTGATGGCCCTCGGACTCGTACCAGGACTCATCGCGGCGCTGGTGCTTCTCGCCGGTCTCGTGCCGCTCGCGCTGTCGCTCGGGCCGATCTCCGACGCGGTGACACCCTTCGCCGACGGCTGGATCGCCGAGTGGCGATCGATCTTCCGGGCCGCTGTCGGCATCGTGATCTTCGCCGCGGCGCTCGCCCTGGCCAGCGCCGTGTTCAGCGCCCTCGCCCTGGCCATCGGCGACCCGTTCTACCAGCGCATCTGGCGGGCCGTCGAGGCTGACCTCGGCGACGCGCCGCCTTCCGACGGCGGCGGATTCTGGATGGCGGTCGGTGAGGGACTGCGGTTGGTGCTCCTCGGCATCCTCATCGCGATCTTCGTGCTGGTGCTCGGCTTCGTCCCTCTCGTGGGCGGCGTCCTCGCAGCGGTCGGAGGCGTCGTGCTGTCGGGCCGCATGCTCGCACGCGAGCTCACGCAGCGAGCCTTCGACGCCCGCGAACTCACTCCCGCCGACCGTGCAGTGCTGTTCCGCGGCAATCGCGCGCGGGTGCTCGGCTTCGGCGTCGCGACGCAACTCTGCTTCCTGATCCCCGGGGGTGCGGTGGCCGTCATGCCCGCCGCCGTGGCAGGCGCCACGACTCTCGCCCGCACCATGCTCGAGCGCACGCCCCTGGCGCAGCAGACCTCGCCTCCGCTCGCGGCCCTGCAGCCGGCACAGCGCGCGCAGCCCGCGCAGCCCGCGCCGCCCGCGCAGCCCGCACCGCCCGCGCCGCCCGCGCCGCCCGCACCGCCCGCGCCGGGCAGCGTCTCCGCGCCGCTTCCGCCGCCCGCCGGTTCAGGGCGCGTCTGATGCCCGAGGGCGATACCGTCTTCCGCACGGCGAAACGTCTCGACGAGGCCCTGGTCGGCGCCGAGGTGGCGCGCTTCGACCTGCGCGTCCCGCGCTTCGCGACTCTCGATCTGACGGGTCAGCCGATCCTCTCCTCGATCGCTCGCGGCAAGCACCTGCTGCTGCGCATCGGCGACAGCACACTGCATTCCCATCTGCGCATGGACGGGGCCTGGCTGGTCTATCGCGCAGGCGAGAAGTGGCGGCATCCGGCGTTCAAGGTGCGCGCGATCGTCGGCACTGCGCAGCGCGAGGCGGTGGGCATCGACCTGGCCGAGATCGAGGTGGTGCCGACGCGCGAAGAGGACGAGCTCGTGGGATACCTCGGGCCCGATCCCCTCGGCCCCGACTGGGACGCCGTCGAGGCCGCCAGACGCGTGAGCGCCGACTCCCGCAGCATCCACGTCGCCCTTCTCGACCAGCGCAACGTCGCGGGGTTCGGCAACGAGTACGCCGCCGAACTCCTGTTCCTGCGCGGGATCCTGCCGACCACGCCCGCCCCGGAGGTCGACGTGCCCGCACTGCTCGACCTCGGCGTGCGCACGATCCGAGTGAATCGCGATCGTCGTCACCGGACCTTCACCGGAGTCGATCGGCCCGGTCAGGGAACGTGGGTCTACGGCCGTGCCGGCAAGCCATGCCGTCGCTGCGGAACGCTCATCCAGCGCGGCGAACTGGGCGCGGATCCGACCCGTGAACGCATCACCTTCTGGTGTCCCGTGTGTCAGCGATGACCCGCATCCATGCTCGGGAATGAATCCGGCACACCCGTGGTTATTGATATATCCGGAGCACTCCGGAACACGGGGAGGAATCGTGGGCAAGAACTACGTCGACATCGAGAACGACCAGGGCGCGACGCTGCGGTATCGCAAGCACGCCAACGGTCGCGGTCTCGTCGCGCATGGCGCGAAGGTCCATCCGAAGGCGCATGTTGAAGCGGGCGCCTACATCGAACCCGGCGCGCGTATCGGCGCGGGGGCGACCATCGCCCGCGGCGCGTGGATCGAACCGGATGCCGTGATCGGCGAGGGTGCGCACGTCGACGCTCACGCACACATCGGCCAGGGCGCTGCCGTCGGAGACGGCGCGCACATCGGGGTCCGCACCGAAGTCGGAGCAGGTGCTCGCATCGTCCGCGGCGCGCGCATCGGCGACGACGAGACGGTCGCCGCCGGCCTGACGGTCGCCACCGACCCGAAGGGGCTGTGGCTCGCGGCCTGATCACAGCCGCGATCCCAGACCGTCTCGCCGCGTGCGCCGGGTACCCTGGAGCACATGGCGACTCAGGGACGACGACCGGCAGGACGTGCCGGCAAAGGCTCGCCCGTGCGACGCAACAGGGCGGCACCGGCGCAGCGGTTCCCGCCGCCCAAGCCGCCGAAGAAGACCGCCAAGGTGGTGTTCGATGCGCCGGAACGCGAGTCCGAGGAGCCGCGCACGTTCCGACTCGGAGTCGTGCCAGGCGCCACACCAGGCAAGTGGATCGACGCCTGGAAGCAGCGGATGCCGCACGTGCCCCTCGAACTCGTGCCGGTGGAGGTCGCCGATCAGCGCGCGGCGCTCGACGACCTCGACGCCGCGCTGGTGCGCCTGCCGCTGACCGACGAGACCCTGCACGTCATCACGCTGTACGACGAGGTGCCGGTCGTGGTCGCCTCGATCGATTCGCACCTGCTCGCGGCCGACGAACTGACCATCGCCGACCTCGCAGGTGAGATCGTGATGGTCCCCACTGACGATCCACTGGGTCCGATCGACATCCCGGGTGCCCTCGCCCCGACGTTCGCGCCGCTGACCGTCGCAGAAGCCATCCCGACCGCTGCCGCCGGAACCGGGATCGTGATCCTGCCCATGTCTCTCGCACGCGTGCACCACCGCAAGGATGTCCGCCATCGACTCCTCGTCGACGGCCCGACGTCGACGGTCGCCCTCGTCTGGCGCCGCGACCACACCACCCCTGACGTCGAGACGTTCATCGGGATCGTGCGGGGTCGCACCTCCAACTCGTCACGGTGATGCGAGCGTGACGTCCCGATGACAGCGATGACGGCGACCCCCTCCGGTCGTCGTTAGACTCTCGTGGTGGTCTCGCTTCTCTACCTCTGTGTGCGCCCCGAGCTCGGGGCGGCGGATGCCGAGCACGCCTCGTTCCGACGGGCGCTCGGCGTCGACGTCGTCGACCGCCTCGACCTGCTCGCCGAGCCCCTCGACCCTGCGCGCCTCGCGCGATACGACGGCGTCGTGGTCGGCGGCTCTCCCTTCAACGTGAGCGACGCCGAGAAGTCTGCAGTGCAGCTGCGTGTCGAAGCAGATCTCGAGCGCATCGCTCGGCGGGCCATCGACGGCCGGATCGCGGCGTTCTTCACCTGCTTCAGCATCGGTGTGGTGACGCGGATGCTCGGCGGCGAGATCACGGTGGACACTCCCGAATCGGCCAGCGCCACCGTGATCGAGACGACCGAGGCCGGCGCAGCGGATCCGGTGTTCGGCCCGAGCTCGCCCGCCCTCACCGTCTTCACCGCCCATAAGGAGAGCGCCGCGGCTCTGCCGCACGGTGCGGTCCTTCTCGCCACGAACGACACCTGCCCGGTGCAGGCGTATCGCGTCGGGACTCACCTCTACACGGCGCAGTTCCACCCGGAGCCGACCCCGAGGGACTTCGCCGACCGGATGACGTTCTACCGCACCACCGGGTACTTCGACCCCGACGAGTTCGACGAGGTGCAGGGGCAGGTGCTCGCAGCGTCGGTCACCGAGGGCGCCGCTCTGCTGCGCCGTTTCGCGCAGACGTTCGCCGCAGCCTGACTCCGAGCAGGCGAGCAGGCGAGCAGGGCTCAGCCGCGCAGCAGCTCCACCCGTTCGCGGAGGTATGCCTCGAGCGGCATCCACCCGCCGGCAGTGCTCCACCGCACCGAGGGCGCGGCGTCGATCATCGCGAGCGGCCCCGATGCCCCACCCGCATCCACGGCGTCGAGGTCGATCACCGACCACCCGACGTGCACGACATCACCCTCGTCGAATCCGCCCCGCAGAGCCAGCGCGCGACGCTCGGCGCGCTCTCGCGCGGACTCGGCCGTATAGCCGCGGCGGCCGGGGTCGGCAGCGCGCAGCACCTCTGCGGTCGCCAGGGCCTGCGTCTCGGTCAACAGCAGCACTCCGATGTGCCAGGCCGCGCCCACGCGAACGATGCGGCGTCCGCGCCACCGGGATTCCCGCTCCTCGCCGAGTCCCTCCTGCGGCAGGCCCGAGAGCGCACGCACGGCGTCGGCTATCAGCGCGGATGCCGTGGTCACAGCTCCCCCTGGGGTCGCGCGCGAACCAGCTCGGGGTCGACCAGTCGCGCCGCGTCGCCGCGGATCAGCATGCCGAACAGCGGGAAGAGCAGCACCGACAGCATCCCCGCGCCGACGAGTGCTGCGGCTGTGCCGGTGTCGATCATCTTGTGGTCCACCCCGATGGCCGTCACGGCGACGATGATGGGCAGCCCTGTGGCGGCCAGCAGCCCGAGCGCCGTGCGGTCTCTGACGCTCGCGCCGAGTGGGGCGGAGAGCTGTGCAGTGATGCCCCGGAGCACGAGCAGCGCCACGAGGAAGAGGGGCAGCATCAGCATCGCCGAGGACGAGCCGGTGAGCGCCTGGAGGTCGAAGTTCACGCCGGTGTAGAGGAAGAAGATCGGCACGAAGAGCCCGAACGCGATGGCCTCGAGTTTCGTCTCCATTGCCGCTGCGTCCTTCTCGGGCGCGCGCGCCATGATGATGCGCCACACGGCTCCCGCGACGAAGGCGCCGAGCAGCATGTCGAGGTCGAGCATGACGCTGAGGCCAACCAGCGCCGCGATGAGCAGCAGCACGAAGCGCACGCCGAACTGATCGGAGGTGTGCAGCGTGGCGCGCACGAAGGCATGCAGGCGCCCATGCTGCATCCGCTGGGCCATCCACACGGCGAGCCCCGCCAGCGCCACGAAGGCGAGCAGCACGGCGGTGGCGAGCGGCGTGGTGCGGGTGCTGAGGAAGAGCGAGATCGCGATCAACGGCAGGAACTCTCCCACGGCGCCGATCACGGTGACCGCACGACCGAACGGAGTGTCCGTCTCCCCTGCATCCCGCAGGATCGGCATCAGGGTGCCGAGTGCGGTGGAGCTGAGCGCGATGGCGATCACGACCATCCCCTCGCCGGGTGCGAGGAAGAAGCCGATCGCGATCCCGAGCACGACGCTGATGCTCCAGCCGATCGAGGCCCGCACGAGCGGGCGCCCGGAGACGGCACGGAAATCGATCTCGGATCCGGCCATGAAGAAGAGCATCGCGAGCCCGAAATCGCTGAGCTTCTCGAGGATGGGCGTCGGCTCGACCCAGCCGAGCACGGCGGGCCCCGCCAGAATCCCGAGCACGAGCTCGAACACGATGATCGGCACCCGGATGACGGGTCGGATGCCGCGCGCGAGCAGCGGCGCTGCCACCGCGAGCAGCGGGATCAGCACCAGTCCGAGATCGCCCGCGTCCACGCTCCCAGAGTAGCGACCCGGGGCGACGATTCGCCCGGTGGTCGCATCCACGGCAGAATCGATGCACACCCCCGAGGAGCCCCCATGTCTCAGCCCGACACCGCCCGCCTGCTGATCGCCTGCGACGATCAGCCCGGCATCGTCGCCGCCGTCGCCGGCGTGCTCTCCGCCCACGGAGCGAACATCATCTCCCTCGATCAGCACTCCACCGACTCCGAGGGTGGTCGGTTCTTCCAGCGCACCGTGATCCACCTCCCCGGTCTCTCGGCCGCGCGCACCGCGCTCGAGGCCGACCTCGCCCCGATCGCCGAGCGCTTCGGCATGGAGTGGTCACTGCACGACACCGCCCGCCGCAAGCGCGTCGCGATCTTCGTGTCGAAGTACGATCACTGCCTGATGGAGCTGCTGTGGCGCACGCAACGCGGACAGCTCGACATCGACGTGACGATGGTCGTCTCGAACCACCCCGACCTCGCCGAGTCGGTGCGCTCGTTCGGAGTGCCGTTCGTGCACATCCCCTCGGGCGACAAGCAGGCGATGGAGCAGCGCCAGCTCGAGATGCTCCGAGGCAACGTCGATCTCGTCGTCCTCGCCCGCTACATGCAGATCCTGAGCGATGACTTCATCACGGGTCTCGGTGCCCCCGTCATCAACATCCACCACTCGTTCCTGCCCGCCTTCATCGGGGCCAACCCGTATGCCAGGGCGAAGGATCGCGGCGTCAAGCTGATCGGGGCCACCGCGCACTACGCGACGGCCGACCTCGACGAGGGGCCGATCATTGAGCAGGACGTCACGCGGGTCACGCACTCGGAGTCCGCGGCCGAGCTGCAGCGCCGCGGCGCCGATGTCGAGCGCCTCGTGCTCGCGCGCGCCGTGCAGTGGCATGCCGAGGACCGTGTGATCGTGCACGGCCGCTCGACCGTCATCCTCTGAGTCAGGGCTTCTGCGGCACCCCGGCGGCCAGCTCGGCGAAGGCCTCCGCCGCAGTGGAACAGCGGGCGAGCGGCGCGCCCTGCCCCATCCAGAGGGACTGCAGCTCGCCGAGGTTCTGCTCGCCTGCCGCAGCCCGGAATCGCCCTGTGAGCCAGTTCTGCATCGGGAACGGGGCGATGGTGCCGCTCGCTTCGATCGCCCGCACCACGCGGTTGCGCGCACCGCGGGCGAGGCGTCCGCTCATCGCCCGTGTGAGAACGGTGCCGTCGGCGGGTGTCGCGCGGATGGCGTCACGATGCGCCTGGTTCGCGGCGGACTCGACTGTCGCGAGGAACGCCGTGCCGACCTGCACGGCCGATGCACCGAGCGCGAAAGCGGCCGCGACACCGCGCCGATCGGCGATGCCGCCGGCCGCGATCACCGGCACATCGACGGCATCCACGACCTGCGGCACGAGCGAGAAGGTGCCGACGAGCGACTCCTCGGGCGGTCGCAGGAACGACACGCGATGGCCTCCGGCCTCGAAGCCGGTCGCGATGACGGCGTCGACCCCGGCCTCGGCGAGGGCTGCGGCTTCGGCGACCGTCGTCGCTGTCGCCACCACGCGGATGCCTCGGCGATGCGCCTGTTCGATGAGGTCGCCGGAGGGGATGCCGAACACCGTGCTGAGCACGGGCGGCGCGGACTCCCAGATCGCGTCGAGCTGCTCGTCGAGCGGGGGCACGTACCGCTCGGGTCGTGCCGGCGCTTCGAGGCCGACCGCGTCGTAGAACGGCTGCAGCGCCTGCGCGAACACGGTGTGCTGCGGGTTCGGCGCGACCTCGTCGCCCGTCGGCAGCCAGATGTTCACGGCGAACGGGCGCGAGGTCGCCTCCCGCAGCGACGCGACGGTCGAGCGGATGCGGTCGCCGTCGTAGCCGTACAGCCCGTAGCCGCCGAGCCCACCCGCCTCGCTGACGGCCGCGGCGAGCGCGACGGACGAGAGCCCGCCGAACGGACCGAGCAGGACGGGGTGTTCGATGCCGAGCAGCGCACGCAGATCAGTCATACATCGAGGCTATCTCCGCTCTCCTGCCCGGAGGTGAGCGCGGATCACCGATCCCCTGCTCGGATGCCGGTGATAATCTCGGCGGGAGGGATCAGAGAGGCGCACATGAGCGAGTGGTTCGGGCAGATGCTCGGCTTCGTCGCGGCCGCGCTCGGGATCGTCGCGGTGCCCGATGCCGCAGCCCTCGGTGTCGCGATCGCCCTGATCGCCCTGACGACGCTCACGATCGCCGTCGCTCTGAGCCTGGCACCGCCCTCGCCGAGCACCGCTCCGCATCCGCTGCGGGCGATCGACGTCTCGACGCTGCTCGCGCAGAGCGATCCTGATGCCGCCGGTCACCCGCGCCCTCGTGCGCCGGGAGTCGCCGTTCCCGCGTAGTCCGTCCTCGCACGGGACTGCGCGGCTTTCGCCGACCCTTCCCGACCTACGAACGGACTTCCATGGACATCTTCGCCTTCCCACCCCTGACCTTTCTGCTCGATGCGGCGTACGGCGCCCTCGCCGGGCTCTCCTCACTGCTCGAACCACTCGCCGGAGCATCCGCCGCAGCCCTCGCCGTGGTGCTCGTGACGCTTCTCGTCCGTGCCCTGCTGATTCCCGTGGGTGTCTCGCAGGCCAAGGCCGAGCAGACCAGGGCGCGCCTCGCGCCCCGGCTGCGCGAGCTGCAGCGCCGGCACAAGAAGAATCCCGAACGCCTGCAGAAGGAGATGCTCGAGCTCTATCGCTCCGAGAACACGTCTCCGTTCGCCGGCATGCTGCCTGTTCTCGCGCAGGCACCGGTCGTCGGCATCCTGTACACGCTGTTCATCCGCCCCGACATCGCGGGGCACGCCAACGACCTGCTCACGCACGACCTGTTCGGTGCGCCGCTGGGAACGAGCCTCGTCTCGGCCGTCTTCGGCGGCACGGCGACACCCGAGACGCTGCTGGTGTTCGGCGCCCTGATCGCCGTGATGATCGCGGTGGCCGAGATCACGCGGCGGGTCTTCCGGCCGGCGCCGGTCGACGATGATTCGCCGCTGAACTCGCCGACGATGCAGAGAGTGACGAGTGCTCTGCACTATCTGACAGCAGTGTTCGCCGTGTTCGTGCCGTTGGCGGCCGCGCTCTACCTCACGGTCACCGTCGTCTGGACTCTGGTGCAGCGCATGCTGCTGCGGCGTCGCTATCCTCTGCCCGTGCCGGCCGGGGTCAGCGTCTGACGTTCGGCACTCACTCCGGCAGCGGGATCGGCGCCGTGAACGGCCCGGTCTCGTCGCCGCGGCCCTCATCGTCCGCGCCGGTGTCGTCTCGTGCGGCGGCATCGGCGCGGCGGCGCTGTCTCCGCACGCCGAGCGTCGTGCCGACGCTCGCTGCGACGACGAGGGCGATCGCGAGCATCCTCAGCGGGGTGGCGGACTGGCCGAGGATCAGCCACCCGGCGAGTGTCGCGAACGCGGGTTCGAGGCTCAGCAGCACTCCGAACACGCGCTGCGGCAGGCGACGGAGCGCCGCGAGCTCGAAGCTGTAGGGGATCACCGACGACAGCACGGCCGTGACCGCGGCGAGCAGCAGCAGCTGCATGTCGCCCGAGACGGTGACGGCCGCCGGCACTCCGACCGGGATCAGCAGCACCGCCGCCACGACGAGCCCGACCGCGAGCCCGCTCGTGCCGGGGATGATGGCGCCGACTCGGGCGCTCATGCGGATGTACATGGCCCAGAAGGCCGCGGCGATCAGGATGAAGACGACACCGAGAGGGTCGAGCGGGTCGGCGCCGATCAGTCCGTCGACGCCGAGCAGCACCATGCCGAGCAGCGCGACGCCCACCCAGGCGGCGTCGGCGAGGCGTCGGGTCAGCGCAGCCGCCAGCACCAGCGGCCCGAGGAACTCGATCGCGACGGCGGGGCCGAGCGGGATCCGGTCGATGGCCGCGTAGAAGAAGCCGTTCATCGCCGCCAGCGAGACTCCGAACAGTACGGCAGCCAGCCACTGCACTCTCGTCCAGCGCACCGGCCGCGGGCGCACGATGACCACCATCAGCAGCGCCGCGATCGCGACGCGCAGAGAGGTCACGCCCCACGGGCCGAGCACCGGGAACAGCTGTGCCGCGACAGCGGCCCCGAACGGCAACGACAGGCAGGAGCAGACGACCAGTGCGACGCCCACGAGCGGGCGGGACGACGCGGACTGCTTCACCCCGCCAGCCTACGGCGCAGGGAGGCTGCGGCGAACGCGGGCGATCAGAGGTGCTTGCCGCCGGTGACGGCGAGCACCGCGCCGGACGTGTACGACGACTCCGCCGAGGCGAGGTAGACGTATGCGCCGGCGAGCTCGGCCGGCTGTCCCGCCCGGCCGAGAGGCGTGTCGGAGCCGAAGGTCTTCACCCGCTCATCGCTCCATCCGGTGGCCGGGATCAGCGGCGTCCAGATGGGTCCGGGGGCGACCGCGTTCACGCGGATGCCTCGTTCTCCCGCCTCTTCGGCGAGCGCCTTGACGAATGCGACCTGTGCCGCCTTCGTCATCGCGTAGTCGATGAGGTTGGGCGAGGGCTCGAACGCCTGCACGGACGCCGTCACGATGATGCTCGACCCCGGCTCCAGATGCGGATACGCGGCCCTGGCCGAGTACAGCAGTCCGAACAGGTTCGTCTCGAACACGCGACGCAGCTTGTCGGTCTCGAGATTCTCGAAGCCGTCGATGTCGTGCTGGTAGGCGGCGTTGAGCACCAGGATGTCCAGCCCGCCGAGGCCGCTCCTCGTCTCGGAGACCACCTCCGTCGCGAAGGCCTCGTCCCGCAGATCCCCGGCGAGGCTGAGCCCCTGCCTGCCTTCGGCGCGGATGAGCTCGATCGTGTCGTCGGCATCCGACTGCTCCTCCGGCATGTGCACGATCGCCACGTCCGCGCCCTCCCGGGCGAAGGCGATGGCGACGCCCCGACCGATTCCGGAGTCGCCACCCGTGATCAGGGCTCGACGGCCCTCGAGCCGCGCGTGACCGACGTATGACTGCTCACCGTGGTCGGGAACCGGCCGCATCTGATCGGTCAGCCCCGGCTGGTCCTGCTGCTGCCCCGGGAACTCCTCCTGGCGATGCTGGCTGCGGGGGTCTGGCGTGCTGTCGGCCATGGTGTCTCCTCTTCCTCGCGACCCGCGACCACCGTTCGTGGCGCGAGTCAGGCGTCAACCGAGCCTCGTGGCCTCTCGACGCCCTCGGCAGGGGGTTGACAATCGGCACCACGATCCAGGGCCGGGGCGCGGAGGCGGAGCGGGTTCCTCGACGCGCTCAGGCCGCGGGAGCGGACGGCTCGTCGTCGCCCGTGGAGACGGAGGCCTCCTGCGGCTCGGGAACCAGATAGAGACCGCTCGGAGCGTTGGCCGTGAAGGCGAGCGCTTCGATCCAGGCCCGGTTGACCGACGGCTGCCGGCTGCCGAAGTACTTGAAGACGAGCGAGCTGCCCGGCTGAACCCATACGGTCGTGCGGCCGCCTCCGACGCTGGCGTCTTCACGCCAGCTGAAGGGGAAGGGCTCCGCGCGGCGCAGCTTGGCGGTCATCACGAGCTGCAGATGGGTGAGGGCGCGATCCTCGATCTCGGTCTTCACGTTGCCCTCGTAGATGAACTTGCCCATGCCGCGTCTCCTCAGGTGTCCGGGTCTTCGCCTTGCAGTTTATGGGAATCTCCAGCCCGGCTGCGTCGATGAAACCGCCGCCGAAGTCAACCCCCTGCGCTCGGATTCCTCCCCCGCATATCCTGTGAGGGACCGCGAGGAGACCCACCATGAACGCACGACACATCGACGACCGTTCCGACGAGGGCTACACCCCCACGACCACTCACGCCGAGTTCGGCGAAGGCAACCCCCGTCTGCGGGTGACCCGCGACGGCGAGCGCACGGAGTTCGCCCTCGAGGTCGACGTGGTGCGCATCGGCTCGGCCGCCGACAACGAGCTGCGGCTCGAAGGCGCCGACCCCGTGCACGCGACGATCACGCACGACGACCGCGACGAGTACGTGCTCGAGCTGCACGGCGAGGGCGAGATGAACAGCAACCCCGACGCCACCGCCACGCACCCCGGCGACCGGTCGCAGACACTGCGCACGGGCGCGCGCTTCACTGTCGGAGAGTGGGAGCTCGTCTACGCACGCGACGAGTTCGCCGATCACGGTCGCCCCTTCGGCGGACGCCTCGGCGGCGAGTACTCCGACCAGCCGCTGCAGCCCCCGCGGCCCGACTACTCCGACGAGGCGAACATCGAGTCGGACGCGCCGACGCACGCCGACTCCGCTGAGGAGAAGTGACGGCGGAGCAGCCGTCGCTGGATCGCCTGAGCGAGGTCGCCGCTGAGCGCGGGCTGCGCATCTGCGTCGTCGAGTCGCTGACCTCGGGGCGCCTGGCGAGCACGATCGGCGCGGGCGACGACGCGGGCGACTGGTTCGCCGGCGGCATCGTCGCCTACCTCCCCGATGTCAAGGAGAGCCTGCTCGGCCTCACGCCGGGAACCGACCCGTGCTCGGCCGAGTGCGCCGAGCAACTCGCCGAGAGCGCGCGACGGCTCTTCGACGCCGACGTCTGCATCTCCACCACGGGCGTCGGGGGCCCGGAGCCCGAGGGCGGGCACGACCCCGGAACCGTCTTCATCGGATGGGCGACCGACGACGGAGTCGGCCATCGGATGCTGGCGCTCACCGGCGATCCGCACGAGGTGCTCGACGAGACGGTCGACACCGCGATCCGACTGCTCGCCTTCCATGCCGAGGGCATCAGGCCTGCCGGTCCTCGGCGCTCAGGCGCGGCGTCGACTGAGCTGAGCGGGCCGGCCGACTGAGAGCCCTGCGCTCTCCACCGTGCACTCTCCGCCGTGCACTGTCCGCCGGATCCGCCGAGGGTCACCGGCCAGGCACGAGTCCGATGCGCAGCGGCGCACCGGGAGCGGATGCCGCGGCTATCGCCTCGTCGATGGCTGCGAGCTGCCGCACCTCGCCGACCGCATCCGCGAAAGGGTAGGCGCGTCCTCGTCCGGCGAGGAATCCGACGGCCTCGGCCAGCTCGGCTCCGGTGTAGTTGTGCACCCCGGTGACGGTCACCAGTCGACGCACGATGCTCTCGGCGTCGAGCGGCACGGGCTCGGCAGGGAAGACGCTTCCGACGAGCACGACCGTGCCCCCGGTGCCCACGCCGGCGACCGCGTCTGACACGGCATGCCCCGAGGCCTCTATCACGATGTCCGGGTCACGATCGATCCGGCCGGCACCGAACCGTGCGGCGAGCGCCAGCCGTGCGGGTGCGGGGTCGAGCACCTCGACCGTCGCGCCGTGCTCCACGGCGATCGCGGCAGCCGAGAGCCCGACGAGTCCGGCTCCGTGGATGCGCACGGCCGCGCCCTCGAGGTCATGGTCGCGCGCTGCCCTGGCCACGGCGGCCCAGGCGGTCGCGGTCGCGCACGATGCCGGCGCGAGCACCGATGCCGGCAGCGACTCGGGCACCCGCACGATCGCGGTGCCCGCTCGCACCTGGACGTGCGTGCCGAAGGCTCCGCTGAGATCGCCGTGCACGCCGATGCGATCATGGCCGTACTTGCCCAGCGTGCGGCACTTCTGCGGCACGCCCCGCGTGCACCGGTCGCAGGTGCCGCACGAGATCGTGACCGACCAGACCACCCGATCGCCGATGCGCACCGGGGTGCCGTCGACCGCGACAGCCCCGGCATCGCCCATGGCGATCACGCGTCCGACGCTCTCATGGCCGAGCACCAGGGGCACCGGAGCCGATCGCCGCCCCTGCACGGTGTGCACGTCGGACCCGCAGATCGTCGACATCTCGACCGCGACCAGCACGTCGTTCTCGCCGAGAGCGACACCGGGCACCGCGATGGTCTCGTGCGGGTGGCCTTCGCCGATCCACACCATCGCTGTGGCTGCCGGGCGCAGAGCGACGTCGCGGCGATGGCCGGGAGGTCGGACAAGCAGAGTTCCCATGAGGGCCACTCAGGCGGTGGGCACGAGCGGAAGCAGCCCGCGCTCGGCCAGCGCGCTGTGGAGATGCGTGACGTCTGCGAGCACGGCGTCGGCACCGGCGAGTTCGAGGGCACTCGAGTCGTGGGCGCCCGTGAGCACGCCGGCGACGAAGCCGGCACCGGCGCGGCGCCCTGATTCGACATCGCTGACGGTGTCTCCCGCGACGGCGACCGACGCGACCGACGAGGTCTGCGTGCGGATCAGCGCCGTGAGCACGAGGTCGGGCGCAGGGCGACCTCGTCCGGCATCGACCGGCGAGAGCGCCAGGTCGACGAGGCCGTTCCATCCGAGACCGTCGATCAGCGCGTCGCGGGTGACCGGAGCGAAACCGGTCGTGAGCACGACGGTCAGACCCGCATCCTTCAGGCTCCGGATCGCATCCGCCGCCCCGGGGATCTCGGCGACCCCCTGTTCCGCCACGATCTCGGCATAGGCACCCTCGAACTCCGCCGTCGCCCGTTCGGCTGCGGCCCTGACGCCGCCCGCGAGATGCGTGAAGACGTCGATCTTCGACTGCCCCATGGTCGCGCGCACATGGGCCAGGGCGTCGTCCCACGGCATCCGATCTGCGACTCCGGTGCGCTCGGCGGCGCGCTGGAACGCGGTCTCGACGACGCCGTCGTCGAGCACGGTCGTGCCTGCCATGTCGAGCACGACGAGTTCGAGTGCCGGAGGTGCGGAGAGATGCGTGGTCATGAGGTTCCTTCCATTGCGGGTGCCCACCCGAAGGCGGCGGTGAGATTCTCTTCGGCGAGCCCCAGACCCGTGGTCATTCCGATGCCGGTGGTCGCGGCGAGCACCAGCACCCCCTCCTCGACCCTGTCGATGAGGAATTCGTGCTGCGCCTTGGCGTAGACGCCCTGCCAGCGCTCGAGCACCCGCGGTGCGGGCATGTCGAACAGCGCCTCCGCCTCGGCGAGGAACGCGGCGAACGCCGCCTCCGGCTGGAACGGCTCGGGCGCACTCGACGTGGTGTGCGAGTCGCCGATGATGAGCGTGCCGTCCGGCAGCTGGGTGTACATCTGGTTGAGGTCGAGTGCCGCGAGGTCGGGGCGCTCGGAGTGCAGTCGCTCACGGAGGGCACCGGCCGCCGCACCGTCGGCGAAGCGTCCGTACCGCACGAGCGACCAGCCGGTCAGCAGCGGGGCAGCGAGCGGATGCCGCAGCGTCACCGCCGCTCGCATCATGTCGAGCGCGCACCGCTCGACACCGGCGCGTGCGGCCACCTCGGGCAGCAGCTGGTCGACGTCGTGATTGACCGCGACGACCACCGCGCCGGCGGTGATGGCGCCTCTCGTCGTCTCGACGCGTCGCCCGGCGACCGAGGTCACCGCTGTGCGGAAGCGGAAGTCGACTCCCTGCACGGCGAGGTGTCGCACGATCGCGGCCGCGGCGGTGCGCGGATCGGTCTGCAGGTCGGTCTCGATGTGCGCCCCGCCGACGAGCCCCTCGGCACGGAGCGGGGCGAGACGCAGCAGCTCGTCCGTCTCCAGCATCCGGATGCCGCCGTCGGCCGCCGCCTGCTCGAGCACCGCGATCTCGTCTGCGTGACGAGCGGCGACCAGCGTGCCGGATTCGCGCAGCCAGAAGTCCGCGTCATGAGCGAGTCGCAGCCACAGGTCGCGAGACAGGTCGGCATAGCGGCGAGCCTCGCCGGTCTGCGCGCCGATGCAGAGATGGCCGAAGTTGCGGATCGTCGCCCCGACAGGGGCATCCGCCCTGTCGACGACGATCACCGTGAGGCCCCGCCGAACAGCGGCGTAGGCCGCGCCGAGGCCGATGATCCCCGAACCCACGACGACGAGATCCGCGCTGTGCTGAGTGCCTTTGTGCTCAGTGCCGCTGTGCTGAGCGCCGTTCATCGGAACACCTTCCGCATCCACATCGCGAGTCCTTCGACGACGAGCACCGTGACGAGGATCATCAGCACGATCGCGGTGACCGTCTCGTAGCGAGAGCCCTGGCTGGCGTTGAGCAGGTAGTAGCCGACTCCGCCGCCGCCGACGATGCCGAGGATCGTCGCCGCACGGATGTTCGTGTCGAGCATGTAGAAGCTGTGTCCGATGAGCGCCTGCATCCCCTGCGGCACTGTCGCCGAGGTGTAGGTCTGCAGACGAGTGGCGCCGACCGCGCGAAGCGCCCGCTCGGGGCCTCGGTCGACCTCCTCGAGGGAGTCGGCGATCAGTTTGCCGAGCAGTCCGATGCCGCCGATGGCGAGCGCGATGACTCCCGCCTGCGCACCGAGTCCGGTGATCACGACGAGCACGATCGCGAGGATCAGCTCGGGGATGCCGCGGATGCCGACGAGCAGGAATCGTGCGACGCCGCGCACGCCAGGGCCGGGTGCGACGTTGCTGGCCGCGAGCGAGCCCAGGATCAGAGAAGGCAGCAGGGTGAGCACGGTCGCTGCGAGTGCGATCGCGATCGTGTCGCGCATGGCGGCGATCATCGCCGACGCCTCGTAGCTGCCGAAGGACGGCGGCCAGAACTTCGCGGCGACCTCGGGGAGCTTGGCCCAGAAGGTGAAGAAGTCGAGCCAGTTGATCTGGCTGACGACGACGCTGCCGATCACGACGAGCACGGCGACGATGATGCCGCTCGTGTTGCGCACGCGCTCTGCCGTCCACGGTCGCCGCACCGCGGTCTGAGGGCTTGCCGCCCATGCAGGTCGTGCGGTCCCCGTGGAACTCGCGCTCGACGAGCCGCGCAGTCGAGGGTGGATGATGCGGTCGATCCACGACCGGGTCTGCCTCTGCTGTCCGAGCATCGCCCCGCGCACCAGGCTCGAGACGATCTCCATCGCGACGCACAGGATGAAGATGACCAGCGCGATGCCCAGGCCTTTGCCGTAGTTCAGCGACTTGAACGCGTACGACATCTCGAGCCCGAGGCCCGCCACACCCACGTAGCCGAGCACGACGCTGCCGCGCAGGTTGATGTCGTTGCGATGCAGCACCGTCGCGACCCAACTCGGCAATACCTGGGGAAGGATCCCCGAGGCGAACTCCTGCATCTTCGATCCGCCGGCGGCGCGGATCGCAAGCCGGGGACCCTCGTCGATCTGCTCGATCGCGTCGGCGAACATCTTCGAGATCATGCCGATCGAGTGGATGCCGATGGCGAGGATGCCGGGGAGGGTGCCGAGCGAGAACATGAGCACGAACGCCATGGCGAGCACGACGTCCGGCAGCGCGCGGGTGAGCACTCCCACGAATCGGGCCGCGGCCCGCCAGCCGTTGCCCGGGGTCGTGTTCGAGGCTGCGAGGTAGGCGATCGGCACCGAGAGCACGGCGGCGAGCAGCGTGCCGACGAGCACGAGCCCCACAGTGAGGGCGATCAGCCAGGCGAGGTCGGCCGGCTCGGGGAACGAGAGTCCGCCGACGCGGGCCACGAAGTTCTCGGCATTGCCCCAGCTCTGCACCATCGCCGGGATCGAGATGCCGACCTCTTCGACCGCGAGGATGCCGAGCACCAGGAGAGCCACCAGGGTGAGTCCGGCGGCGATGCGCTCGGCCGAAAGCGGGCGTCGGGGTGCGCGGTCGGAGACGGTGGAGTGCCCTGGGGCCGCGGAGGACGAGGGGGCGTCCGAGAGCACGGTCATGAGACCCGGGCCGTGTCGATGTCGGCGATGTCGACCGCGATCTCGGTGAGCTCGTTCTGGACGGCGCGGATCTCAGCCGTGGTCGTGGCGACGCGGCCGTAGATCTCCATGACCTCGGCCTTGGTGAGGTCGCCGGTCGGTGTGTCGAGCACGATCTCACCGTGGCGCAGGCCGACGATGCGGTCGGCCCACGAGATCGCGAGGTCGACCTGGTGCAGGCTGCAGACGACGGTGAGGCCCTCGTCGGCGGCGATCTCGCGGATCAGCGCCATGACCTGATCGCTCGACTCGGGGTCGAGCGAGGCGACGGGCTCGTCGGCGAGAAGGATGTCGGGCTTCTGCATCAGGGCGCGGGCGATGGCGACGCGCTGCTGCTGGCCGCCCGAGAGGGTGTCGCTGCGCTGATAGGCGCGATCGAGGAGTCCGACGCGGTCGAGGTGTTCGAGGGCGCGCAGCTTCGCCGCCTTCGAATAGCCCCAGAGCCCGAGGCGCGGTCCGCGGACCTCCGACAGCGATCCGGTGAGCACGTTCTCGAGCACGGTGAGCGAGGGCACGAGCTCGAACTGCTGGAAGATGAATCCCACCCGACTGCGCAGGCGGCGGAGCGCCTTGCCCTTCAGAGTCGGCACCGGGGAACCGAGCACCTCGATGTCGCCCGAGGTCGGGACCTCGAGCCCGTCGACGTGGCGCAGGAGCGTGGACTTGCCCGAGCCCGAGAGGCCCAGCAGCACGACGATCTCGCCGCGAGACACCTGCAGCGACGCGTTCTTGAGCGCCGTGGTCGTGCCGAAGGTCTTCGTCACGCCGTTCAGGCGGATGAGGGCATCGGATGCCGTGTTCATGTCAGTTCTCCTCGTGAATCTCTGAAGCTCGTCGGTAGAGGTGGCGAGCGAGACGAAGCGCATCGACCTCAGCGCGTCTCGTCTCGCTCGCCGTGACCTCCCGCTCGACGAGCGGGAGCCAAGCGGATGTCAGGGTGTCAGCCCTGGCACTGCTCCGCTTCGGTCTCCTTGCAGATGTCGCGGATGAGGTCGTAGTACGCGTCGTCGACCGGCTTCGTGGCGAAGAAGACGCTGCGGAACGAGTCGGTGTCGGCGCTGTCGATGCCGGCGGCGATGATGTCGTCGATCGTGATCTCCGAGAGGCCGTCGATGAGCTTCTGGGCGACGTCGTCGGGAAGCGTCGACGAGTAGACGAGCGGGGCACCGGGCACCATGGTCTCGTCGATGACCTTGACGGCATCCGACTTCTCGACCTCGGAGTCCTCGGCGAAGCCGACCTCGCACTCGACCCCCTCGCCGACCTTCTGCACGCTCACGTCGTGCTTGCCCGCGAAGACCGGAGTGATGTCGGTCTTCGGGTCGATGCCCGCCTCGATGAGGTTGTACGAGGGGAAGAGGTATCCGGACGTGGACGACGGGTCGACGAAGCAGACCTTCTTGCCCGCGAAGTCGTCGATGCTCGAGATGTCGCTGTCAGCGGGGACGATCGCCTGTGAGAAGTAGCCGGGCTCCTGGCCCTCCTCCGTGACGATCGACGAGATCGGGGTGAGCTTCGCACCGTTGTTGGTGGCGGTGACGTAGGTGAATCCCGAGAAGGAGGCGACGTCGACCTTGCCGGCGACAGCGGCCTCGATGAGCGCGGCGTAGTCGGTCGACTCGTGGTACTCGACCGACTTGCCGGTGATCTCGGCGATGTAGTCCATCAGCGGCTGGTAGTTCGTCTCGGTGTCGACCGAGTCGGGCACGACGCCGAAGACGAGCGTGTTCTCGTCGACTGCGAAGCCGCTCGCGGTCGATGATGCCTCGGCATCGGACGCGCCGGTGGCCTCGGCGGTGCCGGAACAGGCGGCGAGGCCGAGCGCGAGGATCGCGGCGCCGGCGAGTACGGGGAAAGCGCGGAGCTTCATGAGGACCTTTCAGAGTGGGAGGGGGTGATCCACGAGCAACTCTGACAGGGCGCGGACCGAGATATATACCTAACTTGCAAGAGTTCAAGGTTCGTTCACCCGGGCTTTCCTGGGATGAACACAGACAGAACGCTCGACCTCCCTGTGATGTCACCAAGTAGTATGCCTATGTGGCCGAAGCTGTATACACCCAGATCGCAGACGACCTGCGCGCCCAGATCGCGGCCGGCTCTCTGCGCCCCGGGGATGACGTGCCCACCGAGTCGGAGCTCGCCGAACGCTGGCGCACGTCTCGTGGTCCCATCCGGAACGCCCTGGCTGCGCTGCGCAGCGAGGGCCTGATCGAGACCGGAAGAGGCCGCCCCGCTCGGGTCGTCTCGCGCAAGGCGAGTCAGGCCGTCGACGTGTCGGTGCCGTTCACCCGCTGGGCTCGCGATCTCGGCGTGACCCCCGGCGCCCAGACGCAGGAGCTGAGTCTTCGCCGGGCAGGTGACCGCGCCGAGCTTCTCGGGGTCTCCCCCGATGACACGATCGTCGGCGTCGTGCGACTCCGACTGCTCGACGGGCGACCGACGATGCTCGAGCGCCTCTTCTACACCGAGGCCGTCGGGCGCCGGCTGTTCGACGTCGACACCGACGAGATCTCGATCACCGAATACCTGGGGTCAGTCGGACACCCGATCGTCGGCCTCGAGCACCAGATCGACGCGGTGGCGGCCGATGACCAGGATGCCGCGCTCCTGCGGGTGCCGCAGGGAACGCCGATCCTCCGGCTCAGCCGCATCTCCCGCGATGCGAGCGGACGCATCTTCGAAGCATCGGAGGACCGCTATCTCAGCGAGGTGGTGCGGTTCACCGTCGCAGCGTCGGGAATATCGACAGACGGGCACTACATGCGTGCAGTCGGCGGCTAGGAGCCAGCAGGTCGGTTTCGATTCCTCGAGGGAAGAAGCCGATCGCGAGCGCGCTGGGGATCAGATTCCAGAGATCGCGCTCGCGATCACAGCGCTGGGGATGCGCTATTTCTGGGGTATACCCAATGTAAGCTCCCGGCTACACCATGGAACACGGTCTATAGTCGAGACCTACCCTGGACTTTCGTCTAGTCCTTGAGCGTGCATCCCCGGAATTCCGCGGGTTTTCCCCCAGAGTATCGGAATGCTGGACGAGGATTCTGACCGCGTTCCGTCGCCAAGATGCCGGAATACCGGTTTGGTCAGACGATCGGCAGGAGAGCTGTCACGACCCAGCGTCCGTCCGCTTCTCCGGCACTGAACTCACCACTGGCACCGAGAACACGTTCGGCCATCCGCCCGATGCCGGTGCGGCTCGACGAGAGCTCGCGACGCGGCGTGACAGAGAGAGGGCTACTCACCGTCAGCTTTGCGGAGTCGTCATCGATGTCGAATCGGATCAGGACTTCGCCCTCGCCTGCGTACTTGAGGACGTTGGTGGCCGACTCGCGCAAGATGCGCGCGAGGATGATCTCGGCCGCGCGTGGGATGCGCTCGTCAGAGGGGTCGCCGTCGACGAGCACGGCATGACCCGCGGATTCGAACTCCTGCTGGGCTTCGTCGACGGACGCCGCCAGATCACCCGAGGGCATGCCCTCGGACCGGGGTCCGTCGTCTGCGAGGTCGATCACGAAGCGGAGATCGGTCATCGCCTTGCGTGCGGCGATGCGGATCGCCTCCTGCGATTCGCTGCTGGTGCGATCGTCGTCGAGCATCTGCACGTGCAGCGCCACCACCGTGAGGTGGTGCGCGATGCTGTCGTGCAACTCGCCGGCGATCCAACGTCGCTCAGCGAGTACTGCCTGCCGTTCCTGCTCGGCCTTCTCAGCCAGCTGCACCTCGAGCGTCCGCCCTCGGGCGAACGCGATGCGAAGTGCGAAGCCGACGGCTCCGGATACTGCGGCGCCGACCAGGAAGATCGCGATATTGAAGGCATCCCTCGAGTCGCCAGTGACGACCAGTGCGGATGCGAGGAGGAAAACTCCGGCATAGGACAGGACCAAGGAGGTCCATCCCAGACGCACGATCAGGCCTGCCGCGAAAGCGGCGGTCGTGAGCACCTGGGCTTCGATGCCGGGGATGAAGGAGAGTGCGAACACCACGCCGAGGGCGTATGTCGCGATCAGTGGCGACCAGAGATACAGGGCCAAGACCGCGGTGGATGCGATCCCGAGTGCCGCCGTCAGAGGATCCAATCCCGGAGGAAGGAACAGTCCGACGATGTCGAAGGTGACGATCGTTCCGACGACCGCCAATACGGCGATCCGTTCGATCGTGCTGAGCTTCTCGCCCTTTCCGAGTCGAGTGACGTCTGCGCGTTCACCCGCCGGAAGACTTGAAGCCATACTTCAGTATCTCCTTTCCGCCATATAGATTAACGGTAGAAGCCGAAAAAGAGTCCAACCTGGTTCCAGAAAGACATAGAGATTCACCTCCTTTATTGCACTTTTGACTAGCGATGTACTCATCTTCTCGGTGATCTTCTCGCACCACATCTGTCGCACGTCTAGACCTCGATAGCCAAAGGTCTAAGACATCGCGCCGCAGGTACACCCCGGTTAGGCTTCCTCCATGTCCCAAATCCGAGTCGTGATCGTCGATGATGACCCCCTGGTGCGCTCAGCGCTCTCTCACTTCGTCTCACGAGACCCGGAGATCACGGTGGTCGCGGAGGCGGAGTCCGGCCTCGAGGGCATTGAAGTCGTGGAGCGCGAGCATCCTGATGTCGTGATGATGGACGTGCAGATGCCGGAGATGAACGGCATCGAGGCGACTGCGGTCATCAGTGAGCGGTGGCCCGAGGTCAAGATCCTGGCGGTGACGACGCTCGATGGCAGCGACACCGTGCTTCCGATGCTCAGTGCCGGCGCATCGGGCTATCTGCTCAAGGACTCCAGCGCGGCGAGCATTCTCGAGGGCGTGCGTGAGGTGTACAGCGGAGCGAGCTCTCTGTCACCTCGCATCGCCTCGTTGCTGATCAAGCACGTGCGCGATACGGAGCCGGTAGGCGGCGACGACTCGCTCGAGGCGCTCACCGACCGCGAGCAAGAGGTGCTGCAGCGTCTCGCCCAGGGGATGTCGAACGCTGAGATCGCGCGCACGCTGATCGTGTCGGAGGGAACGGTGAAAGCGCACCTCGGCCGCATCATGTCGAAGTGGCACGTTCGCGACCGTGTGCAGATCCTGGTCACGGCGGCGCACGCCGGCCTGGTCGACTTCCGCTGACGCGGAGACTGTCGAGGCTGGCGTCTGCTCACGCGGGGGCTGCCCACGCTGGCGTCTGCTCACGGGGCGCGCTGAAGCCGGATCACGACGGCTGGATCCCACCGAAGTCGAACCAGATCCCAAAGCGTGCAAGGCGACCGCGACCGAGTCGCAGGTCACCCCGTTCGGGCGAGGTGCTTCTGGGGCAGGTCGGCGGGGAGGCTGAGTTTCGGGGTGCGCCAGTGCTGTGCGAGATCCCACCATGCCGGGCCGCGGACCTGTGGGAGGCCGTCGTTCATCCGGATCTCCCACCCCGAGGTGCCGAGGGACCGGTGATGCCACCAACACAACGGCACACCATTATCCGTATGCGTCGGGCCGCCCCGGGCGTGCTCGGTGACATGGTGGATCTCACACCACGACGCGGGAACGTGGCATCCAGGGATCAGGCACTCCTTGTCGCGGGCGATGATCGCCCGACGCTGATGCACGGTGAAGATCCGATCCGGGGTCGTGATCCCGATGATCCGCCCCTCGTCCATGAGCACGCGCTGAATCGCCCCCGAGCACGCGATCTGCGCGGCGACAGAGACGGGAACATGAGCACCGGAACCGGGGATCGTCGCCCACCCACCATTGCCACCCGCTCCGGCCCCAGAGCCCCCGGCTGCGGCACCTCCGAAGGCGGCACCCCCGAAGGCAGCGCCGGTGGCCTGAGCGGCATGGTGGGCGAGGTCTGTCGCGTCGACCGTCACGACGACGACCGGTGATGCACCGCCGAGGGTGGGCATGTCCTTGTGCCGCGCCGCGATCGCCAGCGCTGCGGCGAGAGCGTCGTGACGTTTCTGCGCCGCGGTGCGGTCATCGAGCACGCTCCGCTCATCCGAGTTGAACGGATCCTCCCCCGCATCCGTGTCAGAGTTCGGGTCCGCATCCGCATCCGCACCAGCACCAGCACCAGCACCAGCACCAGCACCAGCACCAGCACCAGCACCAGCACCAGCACCAGCACCTGAATCCGCATCCGCATCCGCATCTGAGCCCGCGCCGCCGCCGGGGGTGAAGAACACCCCTGGCCGGGGCGGGCCGTCGCCTTTGGGGTTGAGGATCGCGTCCATGATGAGTTGGAACTGGGCAGCGACATCCGGGGTCAGATACCCGCGGATCGCGTGCACACCATCCTTCAATCGCCCGATCGTGACGCCCCGCCGACGCCTCGCGTCCTGGTCTTTGGGTTCTTCCCCGTCGGGGTCGAACATCGATGCGAGATCCTCGGCGAGAGCTTTCAGATCCTCCGTCGTCGGCGACGGACCAGGCACATCTGGATCCGTATCCGGGGCGACCTTCAGGCCGTGCCCGCGTGCGCACCCTGCCAACGCGACATCCGCGGCCAACCGCTGGTCGACGCTGAGCCGGTCCCAGACCTTCTCGATCGGGCCCGTCGCGGCGAGGAACCCGTCGATCCCGATCACCCCGTCCAACAGCGCCGTCCGCAACTCCGGCCACCGGGCAGGGAGCCGCTCCCCCGACACCAGGCTCACATCCCGCCGCACCCGGTCGATGACCTTCCCCACCCGGGTCGCACCCCGCGCATCGACGAGCACCGTCCGCTGCAGCAGCTCGTTCTCGCCCCGGCAGCCTGCGGAGTGCGGGAAGTCACCCATCTCGCCCGTCGCGACGGTCTCGACGACCACCGCCTCCACCCGACGAAACGCCGCCCCCGCCGCCACCAGAACGCCGATCCGCTCCGCATCGGACAACCCCGCCAACGCGTCATCGGACAGCACCGCATCGAGGTCGGTGATGACCCGATTCAGAAGCTCCGCGGTGCTGTTCATACTCCCCAGTCAACCCGCGACCACCGACATTCAGCACCCCGAATCGTCTGGATTTACCCCAGTTCAACGCCATATTCCAATCTCTCAGTACAACACGCGAGATTCGCACCCCCGGGCGCCGGAAGTTCAGGAGATGGGAAGGACGGAGAGGGAGACCGACGAGGCGAGAGAGAAGAAGAGAGAGGCCAACGAGAGGTGGGAGAAGAGCGGGAGACCGACGAGGCGAGAGAAGAGAAGAGAGAGGCCAACGAGAGGAGGGAGAAGCGAGTCAGACCAACGAACCGATAGAAGAGAAGCGAGTCACACCAACGAGCCGAGAGAAGAGAGAGGAGAAGAGAGAAGAGACGAGACGAAAGAAGTGGCTCAGACGCCGTCACGCGCGGGAGGCATCCGCTTTCATGAAGACGTCGACGGCGTCCTCGCTCTCCAGAACGAAGCCGTGGCGCTCGTACAGCCGACGTGCTGCGCTGGCCTGCAGCACGTTGAGCCGGAAAGGCATAGTGCCGTCGGTGTCCGCGAGCAGGTGGGCGAGCACGGCTGCCCCGATCCCGCGGCCCTGCGATTCCGGCGCGAGATAGAAGTGCTCGATCCAGAGCGCGTCCGGTTCGTGCCTGACCGCGACCAGACCGACGTCATCGCCGTCGACGACGATCACGCGGGTGTTCTCGGGAACGAACGCATCGAGGAAGCGCTGCCGCACGCGCACGGGGTCATATCGGCCGAGACGCTCGAGGTCAGGTCTCATCACGACGGCCCTGAGCTCGGCCATCCAGGAGGCATCCGAAAGGCCGCTCGCTCGAAGACTCCATCCCACTGACACAGCATCCATACAACCATCAGCAGCAGCACGCCCAGCCGCGCAGGAGCCACAGCCACAGCTACAGCCACAACCACAACCACAACCACAGCCACGGCTACAGGGCGAGCAGCACGATCCCGCCGGCGACGACCGCGGACGCAGCCAGACGCCACCCCGGCCTGCTCTCCTTGAGCGCGAACACCCCGAAGAGGCTGACGAGCACGACACTGACCTCGCGCAGCGGAGCGACGAGGGCGACCGGAGCGATCTGGATGGCGGTGAGCACCAGGATGTACGACAGTGGCGACAGGATGCTGAATGCCACGATGCGTCGCCACTGCGTGCGTCCGAGGGTGCGGACGGCCGCCCATCGGCCGCGAACGCCGAAGGAGTAGAACGGGATCTCGAGCAGCATCGTCCCGACCATGAACGCGACGGGCGACAGGTTCCAGGTGCGCACGGCATGCGCGTCCCAGATCGTGTAGATCGCGATCGCGACGCCGGTGAGGAGTCCGAACACGAGCCCTAGATCGAGCGAGCGGTCCTGACGCTCGGCGCGCCCCCGATCGACGAGACCGATCGCGACGACTCCGACGATGATCGCCGCGACGCCGACGAGAGCGATGACGGACGGCCGCTCGCCGAACAGCAGGATGGCCACGATCACCGACAGGAACGGCCCGGTGCCCCTCGCCGTCGCGTAGACGGTGGAGAGATTGCCCTCACGGTATCCGCGCTGCAGCACCGCCATGTAGGCGACGTGTAGCACACCGGACACGCCGACACCCAGCAGAAAGGCCAGCAGGTCATCGGTGCCGAGCCCGCCGGTGAACGGGATGACGCCGATCCACACGGCCGTTCCACCGACGGCTCCCCACCACAGGAACGGCATCCCTGCCCGGCTCACACCATGGGCGACGATGTTCCACGCGGCATGGGTGATCGCTGCGGCGACGACGAGAACGAAAGCGAGTGCGGACACGAGAGACCCTTCCGTTCACCGCGGGCGCGACGAACAGGGTCCTCCGGGCTTTTGTCCTGTCAGATGACGGCGCCCCTGCGGAGGGGCACCGTGGCGCCGCTCGGACCAGACGGGACGAACCCCGGAACCCTAGGCGCTATCGAGAGCGACAGTAACCGCCGCGGGTGACCGGGAGGTGAACGGCGCGCCCTTCCACCCGACCGGATCGCCGTCGTCGATACGGCGATTACGATCGAAGAACCGCCCCTGCAGGAAGGTCTCCCATGCCCGTCACCCCGGACGCTCTCGCCCACGCCGAGGATCTCGCCGACTTCGTCGCCGCCTCGCCCTCGAGCTATCACGCCGCCGCCGAGGTGGCCAGGCGACTCGAGGATGCCGGGTTCGTGCACCTCGACGAGGAACAGGCGTGGGAGGTGACCCCCGGCGGGCGCTACGTCGTCGTCAGGGACGGCGCGGCGATCGCGTGGACGGTGCCGACGGATGCCACCGCCACCACGCCCGCACACATCCTCGGCGCTCACACCGACTCGCCCGGCTTCAAGCTCAAGCCGCAGCCGACCACCGGATCGAAGGGGTGGCTGCAGGCAGCCGTGGAGGTCTACGGCGGCCCGCTGCTGACCTCCTGGCTCGACCGCGAGCTGAGCCTCGCAGGCCGACTCGCACTCGCCGACGGACGTGTGGTGCTCGCCGACACGGGAGCGCTGCTGCGCCTCCCCCAGCTCGCGATCCACCTCGACCGCGACGCGAACACGAGCCTCGCACTCGACAAGCAGTTCCAGACGCAGCCCGTGTGGGGCCTCGGAGACCCGACGCAGGAGGACATCCTCGCCGAGCTGGCCGAGACGGCCGGAGTCTCGGCATCCGACATCCGCGGCTATGACGTCGTGATCGCCGACACGGCACGCGGAGCGGTGTTCGGCAAGGACCGCGCGTTCTTCGCCTCAGGTCGTCTCGACGACCTCGCCTCGGTGCACGCCGGCGTGGTCGCCCTCGAGACGATCGACACTGCGGCATCCGGACCGATCGCGATCCTGGCAGCATTCGACCACGAGGAGCTCGGCTCCAACTCCCGCTCCGGCGCGGCCGGCCCGTTCCTCGAAGACATCCTCGGACGCGTGTACGACGCCCTCGGTGCCGACGCCTCCGAGCGCCGCCGCGCCCTCTCGGCGTCGTGGTGCCTGTCGAGCGACGTGGGCCACTCGGTGCACCCCAACTACGTGCACAAGCACGACCCCGTGGTGCAGCCGGTGCTCGGCTCCGGTCCGATCCTCAAGATCAACGCGAACCAGCGGTACGCGACGGATGCCATCGGCTCGGCCGCGTGGCGCGACTGGTGCGACAGCGCCGACGTGGTCACGCAGGAGTTCGTGTCGAACAACAACGTGCGCTGCGGATCGACCATCGGCCCGATCACGGCGACGCGTCTCGGCATCCGGACCGTCGACGTCGGCATCCCGATCCTGTCGATGCACTCGGCCCGTGAGCTCGCCGGCGTCTCGGATCTGCACGACCTCACCCGCGTCGCGGGGGCTTTCTTCGCCAGCTGATCGCCGCCGGCGCCCCCGCGGGCCCTGCACAGTGCCAGGATGATGGCATGACGGACATCAAGCCTGCTCTCATCGAGCGCGCGGGCATCGAGATCATCCCCGAATCCGAGCGCACGGCGAAGCCTCGCGACCTGTTCTGGCCGTGGTTCGCGGCCAACGTGTCGGTGTTCGGCATGTCGTACGGATCGTTCGTGCTGGGCTTCGGGATCTCGTTCTGGCAGGCGACGATCGTGTCGGTCATCGGCATCGTGGTGTCGTTCCTGCTGTGCGGGCTGATCGCCATCGCGGGCAAACGCGGATCGGCGCCGACCATGGTGCTCTCGCGGGCGGCGTTCGGCGTGCAGGGCCAGAAGGTGCCCGGCATCGTCTCGTGGCTGACCTCGATCGGCTGGGAGACGTTCCTCGCGATCATGGCCGTGCTCGCCACTGCCACCGTCATCACGCAGCTCGGCGGCGACGGCGACAGCATCGCGCTGAAGATCATCGCCACCGTGATCGTCGCCGCCCTGATCGTCGTGGCCTCCGTGCTCGGCTATCACACGATCATGAAGCTGCAGTCGGTGCTCACCTGGGTCACCGGCGCGGTGACGATCCTCTACATCGTCCTCGCCGCGCCCAGCATCGATCTCGCCGCCGTCATGGCCCGCCCTGATGGTGGCCTCGGCCAGGTCATCGGCGCACTCGTGATGGTGATGACGGGCTTCGGGCTCGGCTGGATCAACATCGCCGCCGACTGGTCGCGCTATCAGAAGCGCACGGCGTCCGATGGGGCGATCGTCGTCTGGAACACGATCGGCGGCTCGGTCGCGCCCGTGATCCTCGTCGTCTTCGGTCTGCTGCTGGCGGGATCCGACGACGACCTCAGCGCCGCGATCGCCTCCGACCCGATCGGCGCTCTCGCCACGCTTCTGCCCCTCTGGGTGCTCGTGCCGTTCCTGCTCACCGCCGTGCTCGCACTCGTCTCGGGCGCCGTGCTGGGCATCTACTCCTCGGGCCTCACGCTGCTGAGCCTCGGCATCCGCATCCCGCGCCCGTCCGCCGCGGCGATCGACGGCGTGATCCTCACCCTCGGCACGATCTACGTGGTGTTCTTCGCCACCGACTTCCTCGGCCCGTTCCAGAGCTTCCTCATCACGCTCGGCGTGCCGCTGGCATCCTGGGCAGGCATCCTGATCGCCGACATCCTCCGACGCAAGAAGGACTACGACGACGAGGCCCTGTTCGACAGCCGCGGACGCTACGGCGCCTGGGACTGGATCTCGATCGGCACCATGGTCGTCGCCAGCGTCATCGGCTGGGGCTTCGTGCTCAACGGCTTCGCGGATGCGGCCCCATGGAACAACTGGCAGGGCTATCTGCTCGGGCTGGTCGGCGGAGTCGACGGCGACTGGGCCTACGCGAACCTCGGGGTGTTCTTCGCACTGGTGCTGTCGTTCGTCTTCACCTGGTTCGCCCGCGCCGGACGGATCCGCGCGCAGGAGGCAGCTGCGTGAGCAGGGAGTCCTGGCTCGTCGTGATCGATCCGCAGGTGATCTTCGCCTCACCCGACTCGGCCTGGGGGTCACCGTTCTTCGGTGACGTGATGCCCCGCATCCGCGAGCTCGCCGAAGCCTTCGGCGACCGCGTGATCGTGACGCGCTGGATGCCGACCGCCGACCGCTCGACCTCGTGGGGCGCGTACTTCGCCGCCTGGCCGTTCGCAGACCAGCCCTCCGACGATCCGATGTTCGACCTGGTTCCCGACGCGATCGGCCTGTCGCCGCACCCGACCCTCGATCTGCCGACGTTCGGCAAGTGGGGCTCCGCGATCGAAGAGATCGTCGGCCGTGGCGCGCACGTCGTGCTGGCGGGAGTCTCGACAGACTGCTGCGTGATCTCGACCGCCCTCGCCGCAGCGGATGCCGGGGCGCACGTCACGATCGCCGCAGACGCCTGTGCCGGCTCGACGGCCGAGAACCACGCCGCTGCGATCCGGATCATGGGGCTGTATCCGCCGCAGATCACGGTCAGCGACACGGCGAGGGTGCTGACGGAGCGCTAGCCTGCAGCGCGCACGGCCGCCGCGATGTCGGCGGGTGACCCCCGCCACGGTGCTCCGTGTCCGGGAAGCACCCAGGATGCCGATACGGCGGCCAGCCGGTCGAGAGATGCATCGGCCTCATCCGGCTCGTCCGTGAACGGCGCGGGCTGCGGACCCACGCGCCCCGTCAGAACGTGGCGCGTGGTCAGCGCGTCGCCGACGAAGACCGCGTCCGCCCCGGGGATGTGCACCGCGATGCTGCCGGGCGAGTGACCAGGCATGCCGATGACGACCGGGGATCCGGGGAGGTCGAGCACCTGGCCGTCGGCGACGGTCACGACCTCGGACACGTGCCGTGTGCGAAGCGCGTTCTTGCGCACGCCGTAGGCGAAGAACCCGAGCGTCGGACCGATGCGCGCGGGCCCCATCGGGGTCTTCGGCTTCTCACCCGTGCGCACCCGATGCGCATCGGCGCTGTGGATGAAGACGGGCACGCCCGCCTCACTGCGCAATCGCTCGGCGAAGCCGATGTGGTCTCCGTCGCCGTGGGTGAGCACCAGACCGCGGATGTCGGAGAGCGGGCGACCGAGCTCGGCCAGCTTTCGCTGCAGGTCGTTCCAGTGACCGGGCAGCCCCGCGTCGACGAGAGTGATCCCCTCGGGCAGGTCGACCAGATAGGAGGCGACGACGTCGTTTCCGAGTCGATGCAGGTGCGGTGCGAGCTTCATGGTCGTCCCTTTCGAGGTGGTCTATGATGGCTACATTACGTAGCTATCATAGCTATTGTCAATAGCCATGGAGGAGCCCCGATGCCGACCCCCGAACGAACCTCGCTGGCGGCGATCGTCGACGCCGGCCGCGACATCCTCGAGACCGCCGGCCCCGCCGGACTCACCATGCAGGCCGTCGCCGAGCGCGTCGGAGTGCGGGCACCTTCTCTCTACAAACGGATCAGAGATCGCGACGCCCTCCTGACGGCGGTCGCCGAGGCCTCCGCCGATGCGCTGACGAGCCGACTCGAGACCGCGGGCGACGAGCTCCCCCTCCTCGCCGCCGCCTACCGCTCCTTCGCGCACGAGCACCCCGAGGCGTTCCGTCTGCTGTTCACGGCGTCCGCCCCCGAAGACGCCCTCCACCGGACCTCCGCTCCGGTGCTGCGCTCCTGCGCCGACCTCGTCGGACCGGAGCATGCTCTCGACGCCGCCCGCCTGTTCACCGCCTGGGCGACAGGGTTCCTGCAGATGGAGCTCGCCGGCATGTTCCGTCTCGGCGGCGACGTCGACGAGGCCTTCGACTATGCGATGGATCGCATCATCGCCGGGCTCACGGCCGCCTGACCGCACGCGCGCCCGAGCGGATGCCTGACTACCGGAATACTGCCAAGATGATGCGCGGAGAGGGGTTTCCATGACCACGACCGCGCACGAAGACGAGTCCGACCGCCCGCAGAGGGCTCGACGCCCGTGGCACCGCACGAAGGTGGCGGTGGGGCTGGTCCTCCTCGTCACCGCGGTGGTGGCGATCATCGGCGCGCTCACCCCCTGGCCTTCGGCCATGCTCATCCGCTCGGTGTTCACGAAGGGCGGTGACGAGACCGCCGCCGAGATGGAGAAGCACGTCCCCGACACGGCGCTCACCGAGCAGCTCGACGTCGCCTATGCCGACGGCGGCGCCGACACCACGATGGACGTCTTCACACCGGCATCCGCCACCGGGCCGCTGCCGACGGTCGTCTGGATCCACGGCGGCGCCTGGATCTCGGGGTCGAAGGAGAACGTCGACCCCTACATGCGCATCCTCGCGGCCGAGGGCTACACCACCATCGCGGTGAACTACACGATCGGGCCCGAAGGCGAGTATCCGCTCGCGGTGCACCAGCTCAACGACGCGCTCGCCTACATCGACGCGCACGCCGATGAGCTGAATGTCGATCCGAACCAGATCGTGCTCGCCGGCGACTCCGCCGGCGGCCAACTGGCCAGTCAGATGGCGACGCTCATGACGAGCCCCGACTATGCCGAGATCATGGGCATCACGCCGGCGCTGAAGGCCGAGCAGGTCGTGGCGACCGTGCTCAACTGCGGGGTGTACGACCTCGCGGCACTCGCATCGCTCGACGGCGTCGTCGGCTGGGGCCTCAAGACGTCGATGTGGGCGTATGCGGGAACCAAGACATGGGCGGAGAGCTCGACGGGCTCGACGATGTCGACGATCGACTGGGTCACCGAGGACTTCCCGACGACATACATCTCGGGCGGGAACGGCGACGGGCTCACCTGGCTGCAGTCGATCCCGATGGCCAAGCGTCTCGACGAGCTGGGGGTCGACGTCACGACCCTGTTCTGGCCGGCGGCGCACGAGCCGGCCCTGCCGCACGAGTACCAGTTCCACCTCGACATGCCAGACGCGCAGACGGCGCTGCAGCAGACGATCGACTTCCTCGACGCCCACACCAGTCGCTGAGGGGGTCTGCGGGCGGTCTACTTCATCGTGTCGAGGATGCCCACGAGGTCGTCGAACGTCGTGAGCGGGTTGAGGATCGCGAAGCGGGTGTTCGGTCGCCCGCCGTGCGAGCTCGGCACCACGAACGCTCGCTGCGTGTCGAGCAGCTCGTCCGACCAGCGGTCGTAGTCGGCGCGATCCCAGCCCTCGCGTTCGAACACGACGACAGAGAGCTGCGGGTCGCGCACGAGCCTCAGCTCGGGGCGGGCAGCGATCTCTGCGGCGATGCGCTGGGTCAGGGCGAGTGTCGCGCTCACCGCCTCGCGATAGGCGGCCACGCCGTAGGTCGCGAGCGAGAACCACAGCGGCAGCCCCCGAGGGCGCCGAGTCAGCTGGATCGAGTAGTCCGACGGGCTGAAGTCACCGGCGTCCGTGAGGGTGTCGAGGTACTCGGCGTGCTGCGTGTGCGCTCGGCGCCCTGTGTCGGGGTCGCGGTAGAGCAGCGCGCAGCAGTCGAACGGGGCGAACAGCCACTTGTGCGGATCGACGATCACCGAGTCGGCGCGCTCCACTCCCGCGAAGATGCCACGGGCCTCGGGCGCCAGCATCGCGGTGAGCCCGTAGGCGCCGTCGATGTGCAGCCAGAAGTCGAACTCGTCTTTCAGCGCGGCGATGCCGGCGATGTCGTCGACGATGCCGAAGTTGGTCGAGCCGGCGGTGGCGACCACCGCGCAGATCTCATCGCCGTGCTCGGCGAGCGCCTCACGCACGGCATTCGCCCTCAGCATGCCGTCGTCGCCCGCGGGCACGAGCAGCACGTCGGCATCCATGACCTTCGCCGCCGACTTGTTCGAGGAGTGCGCCTCGACGCTGCACACGATCTTCCAGCGGCGAGGAAGCTCCTTGCCCGCCTCGAGCAGCTTCGCCTTCGCCGCCTCGCGTGCGGCGACGAGCGCCGACAGGTTTCCGATCGTGCCACCCTGCACGAACACCCCGCCGGCGGTGTCGGGGAGGCCGAACTCGGCCGCCAGGAACGAGAGGACCTCGTTCTCGGCGTGCACGGCTCCGGCGCCCTCGAGCCAGCTGCCTCCGTAGAGGCCGGATGCCGAGACCACGAGGTCGAAGGCGATCGAGGCGATCGTCGGGGCGGTCGGGATGAACGAGAGATACGACGGGTGGCTCGTCGTCAGGCAGGCCGGGGCGAGGATGTGCTCGAACACGCTGAGCGCGCGCTGCGAACCGAGACCGGCGTCGGTGATCGTCGTCCCGACCAGACGATCGAGCTCGGCCGGCGACTGGGGCTTGTCGAGCGGCACGTCGGCCGCGAGCATCCGCCGTCTCGAGTAGTCGAGCACCGCGTCGACGATCGCCGTCGATTCGGCCGAGGCCGCGTGCATGCGTTCTGCTCCCATGAGCTGTCCTTACCTGAGGGTTTCTGCGGGCTGTACGGGCTCGACCACCGGAACGTCGAGCACCGCGGAGAGAGTGCGGCGAGCGAGATCGGCTCGATCGCGGGGCGCCCAGTGCACGAGCGAGTGGGCGCTCATGCCGTCGACCATGGCGAGCAGCATCCATGCCGACGAGTCCGGGTCGACCTGCAGCGGGTTCTCTCTCAGCGCCGGGTCTTCGGCGATCGCGCGGGCGATGAGGTCTTCGAGGGCGCTGTGCCAGAGGTCCATCTCGGTGCGCACCCTGGCGCCGAGCGCCTCGTTGCGGGCGCCGAGCGCCCATGACTGCACCCACACCATCGCGACGTCGTCTCGCGAGTCGTCGAGCAGCGTCTCGATGAGCCGCAGCAGGTTCGTGCGCAGGTCGACGCTCGGGTCGTACGAGGCTATGACCTCGTCTCGCTCGGCCGCGACGATCGTGGTGAAGACCTCGGCGACGAACGACTCCATCACGGGCCGGTAGTGCGCGACGAGAGCCGGCGTGACGCCGACCCTGGCCGCGACCGCACGCACGGTGAGCGCCTCGAGCCCGCTCTCCCCTGCCAGCGAGACGGCGGCGTCGACGATGGAGCGTTCGCGCTCTTGCGGCGGCAGCCGACGGGGCGCGGCGGCTCTTGACGTGGTCTTCATCACGGGCTACCGTATCACTCGTTGATCACGTGTTCAATAGGGATCACGGCCCCTCATTCCCGAGGTCGCGATCAGCAGCGAGGGAGACAATCATGGCCTGGCACATGCCCGCCGAGACCGCACCGCACGAGCGCACCTGGATGGCGTTCCCCGCCGAGGGGCCGACGCTGGGCGAGACGGCGTCCGAGCGCGACGAGGGCTATGACACCTGGACGGCCGTCGCCCACGCGGTCGCCGAGTTCGAGCCGGTCGCGATGATCGTCGACCCCGCCGAGGTCGCCCGCGCTCGGCGGATGCTCAGCAGCAGCATCGACATCGTCGAGGCGCCGGTCGACGAGTTCTGGATGCGCGACTCCGGCCCCACCTTCGTGATCGATGACGAGCGTCCCGGAGTGCTCGGCGCGGTCGACTGGATCTTCAACGGCTGGGGCGCCCCCGCGTGGGCGCAGTGGCAGAAGGCGGCGCAGCACGCCCGCATCATCGCCGGAGCCGTCGGCGCCGAGCTCGTGAGCTCGACGCTGGTGAACGAAGGCGGCGGAATCCACGTCGACGGCGAGGGCACGGTGCTGCTCACCGACACCGTGCAGCTCGACCCGCGCCGCAACCCCTACGCCGACAAGGCGCGCGTCGAGGCCGAGATGGCGCGCACGCTCGGGGCGACGAAGGCCGTGTGGCTGCCTCGGGGCCTCACCCGCGACTACGACGACTTCGGCACGAACGGGCACGTCGACATCGTCGCGACGTTCGTCTCCCCCGGCCGACTGCTGCTGCACGAGCAGCAGAACCCCGAGCACCCGGACCACGCGGTGACGCGCCGGCTGCGCGCGCATCTCGAGCAACAGACCGATGCCGCGGGTCGCCGTTTCGAGATCGTCGACCTGCCAGCGCCGGCGACCCTGCGCGACGACGAGGGCTTCGTCGACTGGAGCTACGTCAATCACCTGGTCACGAACGATGGCGTGGTCGCCTGCGGGTTCGGCGACGAGCAGGCCGATGCCGCGGCACGGGCGATCCTCGCCGACGTCTATCCCGGGCGCCGGGTCGTCACGGTCGATGCGCGCCCGCTGTTCGACCGCGGCGGCGGCATCCACTGCATCACCCAGCAGCAGCCGAGCGTGGGGGTTCCGGCATGATCGACGTGGTCGAGGCCTCCATCGCAGAGCTGCGGCGAGCGCTCGAGACCGGCGCGGTCACCGCCGTCGAGCTCGTCGACGCGTATCTCGCGCGCATCGACGCCTACGACGGCCCCGAGACCGAGACGGCTCTGAACGCCGTCGTCGTCCGCAACCCCGACGCCCGCTCAGAGGCGGCGGCATCGGATGCACGACGGGCACACGGCGAGACGCTCGGGCCGCTCGACGGCATCCCGTACACCGCGAAGGACAGCTACCTGGTGCGCGGGCTGACCGCCGCCGCCGGCAGCCCCGCCTTCGCCGAGCTCGTCGCGCAGCGCGATGCGTTCACGATCGAACGCCTGCGGGCGGGCGGTGCGGTCTGCCTCGGGCTGACGAACATGCCCCCGATGGCGAACGGCGGCATGCAGCGAGGGGTCTACGGCCGAGCCGAGAGTCCGTACAACGCCGATTTCCTCACCGCGCCCTTCGCCTCGGGGTCGTCCAACGGATCGGGCACCGCGACGGCCGCGAGCTTCGGCGCGTTCGGCCTGGGCGAGGAGACCTGGTCGAGCGGCCGCGGTCCCGCGACCAACAACGCCCTGTGCGCCTACACGCCCTCGCGCGGCGTGATCTCGACCCGCGGCAACTGGCCGCTCGTGCCGACCATGGACGTCGTCGTGCCGCATGCGCGCACCATGGCCGACCTGCTCGAGGTGCTCGACGTGATCGTCGCCGACGATGCCGAGACGCGCGGTGACTTCTGGCGCGCGCAGCCGTGGGTGACGCTGCCGCTCTCGTCAGAGGTGCGCCCGGAGTCGTACGACGCCCTGGCCGCCGAGGCGGCGACAGCCCTGCGCGGCATCCGCATCGGCATCCCCCGCATGTACATCAACGCGGACCCGGATGCCGGCACCGCCGCTGAACCGGGCATCGGCGGCCCCACAGGGCAGCGGATCGAGACGCGCGCCTCGGTGATCGAGCGCTGGGAGTCCGCACGACGCGACCTCGAGTCCGCCGGCGCGACCGTGATCGAGGTCGACTTCCCCGTGGTGTCGAACTACGAGGGCGACCGACCGGGTGCACCCACCATCGCGACGCGCGGTCTCGTGTCGCCGGAGTATCTGCGACAGGAGATCGTCGACCTGTCGGCGTGGGGGTGGGAGGACTTCCTGCAGGCGAACGGCGACCCCCGACTGCACACCCTCGCCGCCGTCGACGGAGCGACGATCTTCCCGCATCCGGAGGGCGCACTTCCCGACCGCTACACGGGCTTCGACGACGACATCGCCGAATATCCCGAGTGGGTGCGCGCCAACCGGGGCGTCGGATTCCAGGACATGCCCGAGCTCGCCGACGGCCTGCGCGGCCTGGAGGAGACGCGTCGCCTCGACCTCGAGGAATGGATGGACGAGCACGAGCTCGACGCGGTCGTGTTCCCGGCCGTCGCCGATGTAGGCCCCGCCGACATGGACGTGAATGAGGCCTCCGCCGACCTCGGATGGCGCAACGGCACCTGGATCGCCAACGGCAACCTGACCGTGCGCCACCTCGGCATCCCGACCGTGACCGTTCCGATGGGGCTCATGGCCGACATCGGCATGCCGATCGGGCTGACGTTCGCAGGCCGCGCCTACGACGACGCGACGCTGCTGCGTCTCGCCGCCGGGTTCGAGGCGATCGGCGCACCGGGCGAGCGCCGCACCCCGCCGCCGAGGACGCCCGCGCTCTGACTCGCTGATCAGCACCAGCGCGACATTTCACTATTGTGACGCTCGCCACGATTGTTATATGTTTGGCCTGTCCGTCACGACAGGAAGCGACCCATGAGCACCGAGAACAACGAGCGCGAGCTCGAGGCCGGCATCGTCACCGATCTGTCCGGCCGCATGACCTACGGGTCGTACCTGTCGCTCGACCAGCTGCTCACCGCGCAGAATCCGGTCAGCGTCCCCGAGCACCACGATGAGCTGCTGTTCATCATCCAGCACCAGACCACCGAGCTCTGGCTGAAGCAGCTGCTGCATGAGCTGTCATCCGCCCGCGAACTGCTCGCGAGCGATGACCTGCGCGAGGCACTGAAGCGGGTGGCCCGGGTCAAGCGCATCCAAGACGTGATGACGCAGCAGTGGGCGATCCTCGCGACCCTCACCCCCACCGAGTACGCGCAGTTCCGCGGAGCGCTCGGCAACTCCTCGGGCTTCCAGTCGGTGCAGTACCGCGCGGTCGAGTTCGCCCTCGGCAACAAGAACGAGAAGATGCTCAGCGTCTTCGCCGACCACCCCGCCAACCTCGCGCTGCTCACGGCCGAGTGGCACAAGCCCACGCTCTACGACGAGTTCCTGCGCTACGCCTCGCGGCGCGGCCTGCCGATCCCGGCCGAGATCCTCGAGCGCGACGTGCGCCTGCCTTACCGCGAGACACCCGAACTGGTGCCCGCGATCCGCGAGATCTACCAGAACCATCAACAGCACTGGGACCTCTACGAGGCCTGCGAAGACCTCGTAGACCTCGAAGACAACTTCCAGTTCTGGCGCTTCCGCCACCTGAAGACCGTCGCCCGCACGATCGGAATGAAGGTCGGCACCGGCGGCTCGAGCGGAGTCGGCTTCCTGCAGCGCGCTCTCGACCTGACGTTCTTCCCCGAGCTCTACACCGTGCGCACCGAGATCGGCGGCTGATGAACGCTGCGACCTTCTTCGATGGCGAGGAATGGCGCGACGGCACCATCGAGATGATCGACGGACGGATGCTGCTGCGCCCCGGGTCACCGGCATCCGATCTGCGTCTGTCCGACCTGCCGAGGCTCGACGGCGTGATCGTCGGCGGCTTCACCGACCACCACGTGCACCTCCAGCTCGTCGATCACGCACTGCTGCATGACTCGACTCTCGGACGCGTGATCGACCTCGGGGGGAACCCTGCGGCGGTCGCCGCGCTGTCCGAAGGCGCGGCGCGTTTCGTCGCCGTCGAGTTCGCGGGTGCGTTCCTCACGCCCGTCGGCGGTTACCCGAGCGACCGCGACTGGGCCCCAGCGGGGTCCTTCCGCGAGATCGCAGACACCGCAGCAGCCACCGCGGCCGTCGCGGAGATGGCGGATGCCGGAGCATCCTGCATCAAGGTCGCGAACAACAGCACTGCCGGGCCCGTCTTCAGCGACCTCCTGTTCCGCGCGATGGTCGAGGCCGCCGCCGCACGCGGCCTCCCCGTCGTCGCCCATGCCGAAGGCGTGGGAGAAGCGCAGCGAGCAGTCCGCCTCGGCGCCGCGCGCCTCGCACACGCCCCGTTCACCGAGCGACTCGACGATGCCGAGGTCACCGCCCAGGCAGCATCCGTCTCGTGGATCTCGACGCTCGCCATCCACGAGGGCGACACGCACGCCACAGCGGTCGACAACGTCCGCCGCTTCCATGCCGCCGGCGGCACCGTGCTCTACGGCACCGACATGGGCAACGGCCCGATGCCCGTCGGTCTGAACCCGAGCGAACTGACTGCCCTCCGCGACGCGGGTCTCGACGGCATCGACCTGTTGCGCGCCCTCGCACCGCAGAACCCTCTCGACCCTGCTGCACTCCTCCTGAGGCTCCCCGGCACCGACGCCGACCCGACACTCGCCCGCCCGCTGACCAGCGCCGATCTGAAGGCTTGACATGACCGACACCCGCGACGCCGCGACCATCGAACGCTCGCTCCTCGACCTCGCCGGCGCCCTCGACGCCGCCGACCCGCTGCACGCCCACCTCGAGGCGTTCGCCGAGGCCCCGGGCGTCGGCGCCTACCTCGACGGCAACTCGCTCGGGCGGCCGCTGAAAGACACACCCGAGAAGCTCTCGGCGTTCGTGCGCGACGACTGGGGCACCCGGCTGATCCGCTCGTGGGACGAGCAGTGGATGGCGCTGCCGATGGAGCTCGGCGATCGCATCGGCAGCCTCACGCTCGGAGCCGCCGCGGGCCAGACCGTCGTGGCCGACTCCACGAGCGTGCTGATCTACAAGCTGATGCGCGCCGGCGCGACCGCCGACCCGTCGCGCACCGAGCTCGTGATCGAGGCGGGCAACTTCCCCACCGACCGGTTCATGGCAGAGGGCGTCGCGGCTGAGACCGGCATGACGGTGCGCTGGATCGAGCCCGACCCGGTGCTCGGCGTGCAGATCGCCGATGTCGTCGCCGCCATCTCCGAGCGCACGGCGCTCGTCTCTCTCAGCCACGTCGACTACCGCTCCGGCGCCCTCGCCGACATGCCAGGCATCACGACCGCGGTGCACGAGGTCGGAGCCCTCATGATGTGGGACCTCTGCCACTCGGCCGGCGTGATCCCGATGCAGCTCGACACCTGGGGCGTCGACATGGCGGTCGGATGCACGTACAAGTACCTCAACGGCGGCCCCGGCTCCCCCGCGTTCGCCTACCTGCGACGCGAGCACCAGGGCGTCCTGCGCCAGCCGATCCAGGGCTGGTGGAGCGCCGCCGACATCTTCGCGATGGGGCCGGAGTACGTCCCGGCCGGCGACATCCGGCAGCTGCTCAGCGGCACTCCCCCGATAACCTCCATGCTCGCGATGCAGGGCATGCTCGACCTCATCGAGCAGGCGTCGATCGAGGCGATCCGCGAGAAGTCCCTCTCCCTCACCGACTTCGCCGTCCGTGCCTATGACGAAGCGCTCGCCCCGCTCGGCGTGCGGCTGCTCAGCACACGCGACGCCGCACTCCGAGGAAGCCACGTGACGATCGGCCACCCTGATTTCCGCGCCGTGACGCAGCGCCTGTGGGCCGACGGCATCATCCCCGACTTCCGCTTCCCCGACGGCATCCGCCTGGGACTCTCGCCGCTCAGCACCTCATATGTCGAGACGCTCACCGGCATTCTCGCCGTGCGCGACGCCCTGGAGTCGTATGACCGCTGAGCCCACAGAGCAGATCGCCGCGGGCCCCGTGCTCGACGACATCGATGCACGCCCAGGCAGCACGGCATCGCTGCTGCGCACCCTGGTGGGGCTGTATCTGCGACCGCTCGGCGACTGGATCTCGACGGCCGATCTGGTCGCGCTCGCCGGCGATCTCGGGATCCCCACGGCGCAGGCACGCACCGGCGTCACCCGCCTCAAGCAGAAGGGACTGCTGCTCGCCGAGCGCAGACACGCCGTCGGCTATCGGCTCAACCCTGATGCCGCCACGATGCTCGAGCGGGGCGATCGACGCATCTTCGAGATGCGTGAGATGACGGATGCCGACAGCTGGTGCCTCATCTCCTTCTCGATGCCCGAGAGCGCCCGCGCCACGAGGCACCAGCTGCGCCGTCGCCTGCAGTGGATCGGGGCGGGTGTCGTGTCTCCCGCCCTGTGGATCTGCCCGGGGCATCTGCAGGGCGAGGTTCTCGAGATCGTCGACGATCTCGACGCCAGTGAGTGGGTGACGCTGTTCCAGGCCGGCACTCCGACGACCGCGCGCACCCTGCCCGAGGCGGCCGCGGACTGGTGGGACCTCGACGCCCTGCGCGCCGAGCACCTCGAGTTCCAGTCGTCGCTCGAGACGCTTCCGGAGGCGCCGTTCGCCGCCTACGTGCAGCTGATCGACCGCTGGCGCGTGCTGCCCTACATCGATCCGGGCCTGCCGCCCTCGATGCTGCCGGCCGACTGGCCGGGAAGGCACAGCATCGCCGAGTTCCTGAGGCTGTCGACGGAGCTGTCGGATGCCGCGTGGCAGCGCGTGCGCGAAGTCACGGGAGCGGAAGCCGCCGGAGCGGAAGCCACCGGAGCGGAAGCCACGAGAGCGCAGGTCACCGGGGCGGGGCGGTCGTAGCCCGCACCACCAGCCGCGTCGGCAGGATCACGTGCATCTCGTCGATCTCCTGCCCCGAGAGCAGCGTGAACACCATGTCGGCTGCGACGGCCCCGAGTCTGCGCATCGGCTGCTGGATCGTCGTGAGCGGCAGCGCCCTTCTGGTCGCCTCAGGCACGTCGTCGAACCCGATCACCGACAGATCATCCGGCACCCGCAGCCCCAGCTCGTGAGCGACATCGATGACCGCGATCGCCGACAGGTCGTTCGCCGCGAAGATCGCCGTCGGTCGGGATTCGCCGCTCAGCATGATGCGGGCGGACTCCCTGGTCGCGTCGAGCTCGTAGCGGCCGATGCCCACCAGTGACGGATCGAGCGGGATCCCCGCGTCGGAGAGGGCCCTGCGGTAGCCGGCGTCACGGAGCCCGGCGGATCGGAGATCCGGGCGGCCCGCGACGAATCCGATCCGGCGATGGCCGAGCTCGATCAGGTGTCTGGTCGCCGTGAGAGCGCCGCCGAAGCTGTCGGATTCGACCGTGGGCAGGTCGGCCCGGCCCGTGTGGGGATCGATCGCGACCACCGGGATCTCGGTGCCGGCGCTCACGACCGTGGGGGTGACCATGATCGCCGCATCGATCAGCGTGCCCGAGAGCCTGCTCAGCGATCGCCGCTCCCAGCCGTCGCCTGCGCCGAGGTGCGACCCGCTGTAGGCGAGGAGGTCGAACGCCGTGTCGTGCACCGCCGAGCCGACGCCCTTGAGGATCTCGGCACTGAAGGGCTCGAAGTCCGCCAGGAGAACGCCGATCACCCCCGTGCGCCGTGCCCTCATGCTGCTCGCGACGAGGCTCGACTCGTACCCGAGCTGCTTCACCGCGTCGAGGACGCGCTGCACCGTGGCATCCGCGATCCCGTATCGACCGTTCACCGCCTTCGAGACGGTCGACACCGACACCCCCGCCGCTTTCGCGACATCGTGGATCGTCGTTCGGCCCCCCATGAGACGCCAGCGTAGTCCGGCACAGCGGTATATGGAAACTGTTTTCGAAAACGTTTGACGGACGAGTGCTCCGACTGGAGACTCATGCCACTGCGGTCTCGACTGAGCGTCCGCAGGCGCCCCGCAGCGAAGCGGCGCGCAACTCGATGAGGAGAACGATCACATGAACAGCAGAAGGCTCCCCCTCGCCTCCGCGGTCGCAGCAATGGCCGTCGGAGCGCTCGCGCTCTCGGGCTGCACCGCAGACTCGTCCGGCACCGGCGACGGCGGCGACACCAGCATGACCCTCTGGCACAACTCCACGACAGGCCCCGGAGTGGAGTTCTGGGAGCAGACGGTCGCCGATTTCGAGAAGGACAACCCGGGCGTCACGATCGACATCCAGTCGATCCAGAACGAGGATCTCGACGGAAAGCTGCAGACCGCCCTCAATTCGGGAGACGCTCCCGACATCTTCCTGCAGCGCGGCGGCGGCAAGATGGCCGCGATGGTCAAGGCCGGCCAGCTGAAGGACCTCACCGACGCCATCTCGGGTCCTGCCGCCGACGAGATCCCCGACGCGTCGTACTCGGCGAACAGCCTCGACGGCAAGATCTACGCCATGCCCGTCGCCGTGCTGCCCGGCGGCCTGTTCTACAGCCAGGACCTCTTCGATCAGGCCGGCATCACCGAGAACCCGACCACCCTCGACGAGCTCGAAGAGGCCACGGTCGCGCTCAAGGGCGCCGGCATCGACCCGATCGCGCTGGGCGCCAAGGACGCCTGGCCCGCCGCGCACTGGTACTACTGGCTCGCACTGCGCGAGTGCAGCTCGGACACGCTCGCCAAGGCCGCAGACGAGATGGACTTCAGCGACGAGTGCTGGGTGCGTGCGGGTGAGGACCTGCAGTCGTTCGCCGAGACCGAGCCCTTCAACTCGGGCTTCCTGACGACTCCGGCACAGCAGGGCGCCGGCAGCTCCGCCGGCCTCATCGCGAACCACCAGGCCGCCATGGAGCTCATGGGCGCCTGGAACCCCGGAGTCATCGGCTCGCTCACCCCTGACCAGAAGCCGCTGGCCGACCTCAGCTGGTTCCCGTTCCCCGAGGTCGAGGGCGGAGACGGCGAGCCCGGTTCGATGATGGGCGGCGTCGACGGCTACTCGTGCTCGGTCGATGCGCCGGACGCCTGCGTGGACTTCTTGAACTACATCGGCACGTCAGACGTGCAGACGGCGTACTACAAGGCCTTCAACGCACCGCCGGTCAACACCGTCGCTCAGGAGGCCGTCACCGAGCCCTACCTGAAGACGATCCTCGAGGCCTACAACGCCGCTCCGTATGCGACGCAGTGGCTCGACACGGTCTACGGCCAGAACGTGGGCAACGCGCTGAACGTCGCGGTGGTCGACCTGCTCGCGGGCAACAGCAGCGCGGAGGACCTGGTCAAGGCTGTGCAGGATGCCGCAGCGAAAGCGTGACACGCGTGCCCGGCTGGAAGTGATGCTTCTGGCCGGGCCCGCCCTGCTCGTCTTCCTCGCCTTCGTCATCTTCCCGGTGCTGATGGCGGCGTACTACGGGTTCTTCAGCTGGCAGGGCTACGGCCCGCCCACCGATTTCGTCGGGTTGAAGAACTACCTCACGATCCTTCAGGATCCCCTCTTCCACGACGCGCTCGCGCACAACGGCTTCATCCTGGTGTTCTCCCTCGTGCTCCAGGGTCCGGTCGCCATCGTGCTGGCGCTGCTGCTGAACCGCAAGATGCGAGGCCAGTCGCTGATCCGCGTGCTGATCTTCGTGCCCTACGTGATCTCCGAGGTCGTCGTGGGCACGGGGTGGAGCCTGATGCTGCAGACCAACGGCGCGCTCAACGCGATGCTGACCAACATGGGTCTGGGATTCCTGGCGACCGACTGGCTGTCGGACCCCGGGATCGCGATCTGGACGCTGATGGCGATCATCACCTGGAAGTACGTCGGCTTCGCGGTCATCCTGTTCCTCGCCGGTCTGCAGGGCATTCCCGAGGAGCTGAACGAGGCCGCGGCCATCGACGGCGCGTCCTACTGGCAGATCCAGTGGCGGATCACGCTGCCGCTGCTCGCACCCACTCTGCGCATCTGGGCGTTCCTGTCGATCATCGGCTCGCTGCAGCTGTTCGACCTCGTCTACATCATCTGGGGGCAGTACATCGCCTCCACCGCCGGCACCTCGACGATGGCGACCTACATGGTCTCCGAAGGACGCAACGCCGGCAACTACGGCTACGGCAACGCGGTCGCGGTCGTGCTCTTCCTCATCTCGCTCGTGGTCGCTCTCATCTATCAGCGTGCCGTGCTGCGCAAGGACACCGACGGCGCCCTCACCGGTGCCTCCGGCCGGAAGAAGAGCACCCGATCCCGTGCGCGGCAGGACGCCGCGCCGCAGGAGGCCGACGCAGACGCCCGCGCGACTGCCGACGCCACCACACAGAAGGAGTCCGTCCGATGACCGCCACCTCGGTGCTCGTCACCCAGCGCAAGGCCCGCACGGGTCGCGTCGCGAAGCCGCGGCTGCCATGGGCCAACCCCGCCGTGTATTTCGTCGCGCTGATCGCGGTCGGTCTGATGCTGGCGCCCATCGCCTACATCATCACCGGCGGGTTCCGCACGAACGCGCAGATCACGACCGATCCGTCGGGGTTCCCGCAGCCGTGGGTGGTGTCGAACTACCTCGACGTGCTCACCGGCAGCGTGTTCTGGCGGCTCGTGGGCAACTCGACCATCGTCGCTCTCGCGACCACCGTCGGCACGGTGGCCCTGGGACTCATGGCGGCCTACGTCCTCGCAAGATACCGGTTCGCCGGCCGCGGGGTGCTCTACGCGTTCTTCGCCGCCGGGCTGATGTTCCCCCTGACCGTGGCGATCACCCCGCTGTACATCGTGGTGCGCAGTCTCGGGCTCATGAACTCGCTCGGCGGAGTGATCCTGCCCCAGATCGCGTTCGCGCTGCCGACGACGATCATCATCCTCGTGCCGTTCCTGCGCGCTATCCCCGACGAGATCCAGGAGGCCGCGTTCATCGACGGATGCAGTCGCATCGGGTTCTTCTGGCGGATGGTGCTGCCGCTCTCGCTCCCCGGGGTCATCACCACGGGCATCCTGGCGTTCATCGGCAGCTGGAACGGCTACCTGCTGCCGCTGTTCATCCTCAACGACGATGCGGCGTTCACGCTGCCGCTCGGCGTGCAGTCGTTCGCATCCCAATACTCCGTGGACACCGCGAAGGTGCTCGCGTTCACATCGCTGTCGATGATCCCGGCGCTGATCTTCTTCAGCCTGTTCGAGCGGCGCATCGTGGGAGGGCTGACCGGTGCAGTCAAGGGCTGATGCGGTCGCCGTCGCGACACCCCACGTCGACGAGAACGAGAAAGAGAACATGATGTTGCAGCCCGCAGGCTCCGCGCCGCACTCCCCCCGCGTCGAGGCGCTCCTCGCCCGCATGACTCTGGAAGAGAAGCAGGCGCAGCTCGTCGGCTTCTGGGTCGACCAGGGCGTCGAGGTGGTCGCCCCGATGTCGGGCGAGAAGAAGAGCTCGACGCGCTACGAGGATGCCTCCACGCACGGCATCGGACACCTCACGCGTGTGTACGGCACCCGCCCCGTCGACCCCGTCGAGCGGGCCGCCTGGCTGTGGACCGAGCAGCGGCGACTGCAGCAGCAGACGCGACTGGGCATTCCGGCGCTCGTGCACGAGGAATGCCTGACGGGCCTCGCCGCGTGGAAGGCGGCGACCTTCCCGACGCCGCTGGCGTGGGGCGCGGCGTTCGACCCCGAGCTGGTCGAGGAGGTCGGTCGGGCCATCGGCTCGTCGATGCGGTCCCTCGGCATCCATCAGGGTCTGGCTCCGGTGCTCGATGTGATCCGCGACCCCCGCTGGGGTCGGGTCGACGAGTGCATCGCCGAAGACCCCCTGGTCGTCGGCCGGGTGGGCACCGCCTATGTCCGCGGCCTGCAGTCCGAGGGCGTGCACGCGACCCTCAAGCACTTCATCGGATACTCCGCCTCGAAGGCCGGACGCAACCATGCCCCCGTCAGCGCAGGCCTGCGCGAGATCGAGGACGTGCTGCTCCCGCCGTTCGAGATGGCGATCCACGAGGGCGGTGCCCGCAGCGTCATGAACTCCTACGTCGACATCGACGGGGTGCCCGTCACGGCCGACGCGCGCTATCTCACCGGCATCCTGCGCGACCGCTGGGGATTCGACGGAGTGGTCGTGTCGGACTATTTCGCCGTCGATTTCCTGCACAGCATGCACCGCGCGGCCGCCGACTCGGCTGATGCCGCCCGGCTCGCACTCACCGCGGGAATCGACGTCGAGCTGCCCTCGCCCGACGCCTTCGTCACCCTCGCCGAGCAGGTGCGTGACGGCCGGCTCTCACCGGAGATCCTCGACAGGGCGGTGGGCCGGTTGCTCGCGCAGAAGGAGGAGCTCGGGCTGCTGGATGCCGACTTCGACACTCCTCCGACCGCCATCGATCTCGATCCGGCCGAGCACCGCGCGCTCGCGCGACGCCTCGCCGAAGAGTCGGTCGTGCTGCTGAGCAACGACGGCGCACTCCCCCTCGCCCCGACGACGACCTCGCGGATCGCGGTGATAGGCCCCAATGCCGACAGCACCGAAGCGCTGATGGGCTGCTACTCGTTCGTCAACCACGTGCTCGCTCATCACCCCGACACCCCCGCGGGAATCGAGCTGCCGACGGTCACCGGATCGCTGCGCGCCGAGTTCCCCGCAGCTGACATCACCTCGACGATCGGATGCGGGGTCGAGGGCTCCGACCGCTCCGGCATCCCGGCCGCCGTCGAGGCCGCCGCGGCCGCCGACGTCGCGATCGTCGTCGTCGGCGACCGCGCGGGCCTCTTCGGACGAGGCACCGTCGGCGAGGGAAACGACGTCGACGACCTCGAGCTCCCCGGCGTCCAGCGCGAGCTGGTCGAGGCCGTGGTCGCGACCGGCACTCCGGTGATCCTGATCGCGATGACCGGGCGTCCGTACGTGCTCGACTGGGCGCTGCCTGCTCGGGCGGGTGCCGCCGGGACCATGACCGGTCTCGGAGCGGTCGACGCCTCGGCGACGACGAGCACGGCGTCTGCGGGAATCCCCGCCGCGGTGCTCCAGACGTTCTTCCCCGGCGAGGAGGGCGGCCCCGCTCTCGCGCGGCTGCTGAGCGGTCGCGTCGCACCGTCGGGGCGTCTGCCGGTGTCGCTGCCGCGATCGGCCGGGGCGCAGCCGTACTCGTACCTGCACCCCGTGCTCGGCGGACGCACGGATGTCACCAGCGCCGACTCCACCCCGGTGCGACCCTTCGGCTTCGGTCTGAGCTACACGACGTTCGCACACGACGAGCTCACCGCTCCCGCGTCGATCGCCGCGGGCGAGATCTTCCGGGCGACGGTGCGGGTGCGCAACACCGGCGAGGTCGCAGCGACGGATGTCGTGCAGCTGTATGCGCACGACGAGGTCGGGAGCGTGACCCGCCCGGTCGCCCAGCTGCTGGACTTCCGGCGGGTCACGCTCGCGCCCGGCGCCGATGCGCTCGTCGATTTCGACGTGCCGATCGACCGACTCGCCTTCACGGGACTCGACGGCGTGAAGCGCGTCGAGCCGGGCGCGATCCGCCTGTGGGTCGGAAGCGCCTGCGATGACGAGGAGACGGTGGCGCGACTCGAGATCGTGTGAGGATCAGCTCCGCACGGCCGCGATGAAAGCGCTCACGTGCTCCTGCAGCTTGAGGATGCGCAGCTCGCGCGCGAGCTCGCGGTCATAGCCGTCGTAGGCCAGCGGCGGCAGCACCCGCACGTTCTTCGAGCATCCGAACTCGGTGCACACGAGGGTGCCGATGGTGTCTCCCTTGCGCCCCGCGGGTCCGGCCTTGCGGGCTGCATAGAGCTGCACGTCATTGCGGAGGGTCACGTCTTCGCACCATGAGCACTGCGCACGCGCGATCACGCGCTGCTCGGCTCGCTGGAGGATCACCCCGGTGGCGACGTCGTCGACCCACGCGACGACATACGAGCGGCGGGGCAGCTTGGGGTCGACCCATCCCAGGTAGTCGAGCCTGTCGAAGTCGAGGTCGGGGAACCCGGCGGGCAGCGTGAGGTCGGAGACCTCTTTGCGGGAGGCGTTGATGAAGGAGGCGCGCAGGGTGCGCTCGTCGATGGGACGCATGAGAAGAGTGCTTTCGTGTGGGCCGCAGACAGCGGCGGAAGAAGGAACAGGAGCGGTCATCCGAGTGGATGCCGGGTACGACGCGGCTCCGAAGACGGGGTGTTCCGCCTCCGGCCGATCGTCAGCCTCTGTCCGTGGCGCTGAACGCGCCCACGGCTCCCATCTGCGCTCGATCCGGGATCCGGAGAGCACTCTTCGACAACAGCACCCGGCGAGTCTACGCCCGTTTGTTTCACAGCGTGTCGGCCCGGGTTCCGTCTCTCGCGCGACCGACCTACTCTTGCCGGAACGTCCGCTCACGAAGGAGACCACCGTGTCCACGCCGCTGAACCACCTTTCGCCCCTCTCGGTGCGTGAGCGTTCTGCGTGCATGTGCCGTCACGGCTTCGCCTGCTCCTCCTTCGAGGCGGGCCACGCGCTGCACCTGATTCAGGCGCGCATCGCGTCGGCGACGCCGAGCGAGTGGGCGGACGCGATCGTCGAGCACGCCGACGCGACCACGGGCGAGCTCCTCGTGCGCACGCTCGACGACGCCACGCACACGCTGTGGAACGCGTCGGGTGCGGCGCTCGAGGCACCCGCGGGCACGCCGATCGCGCTGCACGTGCGCTACGGCGTGCTGGCCGTCGGCCGCGCGCAGTTCAACGTCGCGCTCGGCTGAGCGCGCGTCGTCTCGGGCGGCCTGGCCGTCCTCGCTCGATGACAGGGGATGCGGCTCAGGCGGTCGCCATCATCATGTCCTTGACGGCCATGCATGCGTCCATGCAGTCCTTGCAGGCCTGAGCGCACATCTTGCAGACCTCGCTGTGGTCGGCGTGCTGCATGCACTCGTCCATGCACGTCTGGCACATCGCGATGCAGGCGTCGAGCATGGACATCATCGACGCGGGGGTCATGCCCTGCATCCGCATCATCGACCGCATCATGGTGTTGCACATGTCGGCGCAGTTCATGCAGGCGGGCGAGCAGTCCATCATCTGCGTCGAGCACACCGTGCACGCCTGCTCGCACGCCGAACACGCGTCCATGCAGGCCTGCAAGACGGACATGTCCATCGTCGCCATGTCGGGCATCGACATCATGTTCGAGCGCATGGCGCCCATCATCATCGAGTCCATTTTCTACCGCTTCCTTCGTCGGCCGCAGCCGAGGTGAGAGCGGGCAGGACCACCCGCCTGGGGCCAGGTTAGTCGTGTGCGGCATCCACGTCGATGCCCGGCGGACGCTGTCACGAGTGCTCGTCGTTGTCAATCCCGTGTGCAGGATTCTCGTCCCGTGGGACGGTGGACGGACATTGATCGACTGATGAAAGGAAGAGCCCCATGAGTGGAGCAGACGACATCAAGAACGCAGCGGAGAAGGCCGGCGGAAAGATCAAGGAGGGCGTCGGAAAGGCGACCGACAACGAGAAGCTCGAAGCCGAGGGCCGCGGCGATCAGGCGAAGGCCTCCGCCAAGCAGGCCGGCGAGAACGTGAAGGACGCCGCCAAGAACGTCGGCGACAACCTGCGCGACAGCTCCCGGGACTGATCCCGAACGGAGTGAGGCCCGCCGGAGCGGGCCTCACTGCGCGGATCAGCGGGTGCGGTTGCCGGAGATCGCTCGGATCAACCAGGCGATGACCGCGATGGCCAGCAGCACCAGGCCGACCCACAGGAGGAACTGCAGGGACTGCACGAGCCCGCCGGTGATCGCCAGGATGATGGCGACGACGATGATGATGATCAGCAGGATGTTCATCGGTCTTCCCTTCTCGGGGCGCGGGGGAGGCGCCCATCTACGGTCTCCCAACCTAGACCGCCTCATCCCATGCCCCGAGGGCCTTGACTCGGGCCTTCCCGCCGTGCGAGAGGAGCACACGACATGCCAGGACGCAGGAACAACTCGCTGAAGGATCCGGAGCTGTACGAAGAGCTCCGCGACGACGGCGCCTCGAAGGAGAAGGCCGCCCGCATCTCCAATGCCGCCGCCCGCGACGGCCGAAGCGCTGTCGGGCGCCGAGGCGGCGAACACGGCGACTACGAGGACTGGACCGTCGACGAACTGCGCGCCCGCGCCAAGGAGATCGGCCTCACCGGTTACAGCCGTCAGCGCAAGGCCGAGCTCATCTCGGCGCTGCGCGACCACTAGGGCTCGCGTATATGGCCCGGTTCGGCGTCGAGGAGGAGTTCGTCCTGCTCGATGAGCAGACACTCGTACCCGCGGCCATGAGCCCAGCCACCCGCGAGCGCATCCCCGAGGACGCTGCTGCGGGCCTCACCCCCGAATACCTCACCTGTCAGCTCGAGTCGGCGACATCGCCCGCGACCACCAGGGCGGATGCCGAGGCGCAGCTGCGACGGACGCGCAGCCTGATCGGCACGTACGCCGCCGATCAGGGTGCGGTCTTCGCCTCCATCGGCACCCCGTTCATCTCACCGAAGCGCCTGACGGTGGTCTCTTCGCCCCACTACGACGCGGTGGACGCGCAGCTCGTCGAGATCACCCGCGAGCACGAGGTCAACGGGCTGCACGTGCATGTCGAGGTGGTGGACGACGAAGAGCGCGTCCGCGTGCTCAATCGCGTGCGACCGTGGCTTCCCGTTCTGCTGGCTCTCACCGGCAACGCGCCCTTCGCACACGGCAGGGATTCGGGGTTCGCCAGCTGGCGCAGCATCCTGATCCGACGATTGCCGTCGTCGTGGAGCCCGCCGCACTTCCGCGATCTCGCCGACTACCGTGCACACGTCGAGCAACTCGTCGCGATGACAGCGATCGCGGATGCCGGCTCGCTGTCATGGGCCATCCGCCTGTCCGAGCGCTTCCCCACCGTCGAGGTGAGGGTGTTCGACGCGCAACTGACGGTCGACGACACGCTGCTCGCCGTGGCCCTCACGCGCGCTCTGATGGTGAGCGACGCGATCGATGATGCACCCGAGATCGGCGTCGACGCGATCGATGCCTCACTGTGGACGGCAGCGAGATTCGGCACCGAGGCGCGCCTCGTCGACCCGGCGAGCGGCGGGATCGCGTCGTTCTGGGACGTCGCGCGAGATCTGCTCGACAGACTGCGCCCCGCACTCGCTCGACTGGGCGACGAGGACTTCGTCACCGAGGGCTTCGCTCGCATCCGCACCGACGGCACGGGTGCCGAGCGACAGCGCAGGGCCTATGCCGAGCACGGCACGGCGGGTCTGCGCGACCTGTATCGCGCGAGCACGACTGCCATCTGACCGCCCCTCATATCCTCGGCGGCAGTAGTGTCAGCGTGTGGCATCCTCTCGCTTCGCGCCGCTGCAGCGGCTCGTGATCTCCATCGCCGTCCTCGCATCCTTCGTGACCTTCCTCGACGGCACTGTCGTGACGGTCGCGCTGCCTGCGATCAGCGATGAACTCGGCGGCGGCATCACCACGCAGCAGTGGGTGGTCGACGCGTACCTCATCACCCTCAGCGCGCTGATCCTGCTCGCGGGATCGCTGTCGGACGCCTATGGCCGGGTGCTCGTGATGCGCATCGGCCTCATCGCCTTCGGCGTGGCATCCGTCGCGGTCGCCGCCGCCCCCGATCCCCTCATCCTGATCATCGCGCGAGCCGCGCAGGGAGCAGCCGGCGCTCTGCTCGTGCCGAGCTCGCTCGCGCTGATCACGGCGACCATGCGCGCCGACGTGCAGTCACGGGCGATCGGCGTGTGGACAGCATTCACCACCGCCGCGCAGCTCGTCGGCCCGTTGCTCGGTGGACTCTTCGTCGACTTCCTGTCGTGGCGATTCGTGTTCCTCATCAACGTCGTGCCGATCGCCGTCACCCTCGTGCTGCTCTCCCGGCTGAAGCTGAAGGAGCACCCGAGCGGGGTGAGCGTCGACTGGCTCAGCGGAGCCCTGTGCGCGATCGGCCTCGGCGCGGTCGTGTTCGCGCTGATCGAGCAGCCGAACCTCGGCTGGCAGTCCCCCGCCATCTGGCTGCCCGGCCTGATCGGAGCTGCGCTCTTCGCCTGGTTCCTGGTGCGGCAGCAGAGGTCGGCCTCTCCCCTCATGCCGCTCTCGCTGTTCCGGGTGCGCGATTTCGCCTGGGGCAACCTCGCCACTCTCTTCGTCTACGCCGCTCTGTCGCTGAACGGCTTCGTCGTGGGCGTCTACCTGCAGCAGGGCGCCGGTCTCAGCGCCACCGCCGCCGGCCTCGCGAGCCTGCCGATGACCATCCTGATGATCCTGATCAGCTCGCGCGCAGGCTCATGGGCCGGGCGCTTCGGTCCACGGATCTTCATGACGGTCGGTCCGCTCGTCATGGCCGTCGGCGCCCTCATGCTGCTCGTCGTCAGCGAGGACTTCGACTACTGGTGGCAGGTGCTGCCTGCCATGATCGTGCTGGGTCTCGGGCTCTCGCTCACCGTGGCTCCGCTCACCTCGGCGATCCTCGGCGCGATCGACGAATCGCGCTCGGGCATCGCCTCCGCGGTGAACAACGCGGTCTCGCGCGTCGCCGGACTGCTCGTCGTCGCCATGCTGTCGACCATCATCGGCGGCACGCTCGACCTCGCAGGCTTCCACAACGCGGCCTGGGTCACGGCCGCGCTGCTCGTGCTCGGCGGCGTCGTGTCATGGATCGGCATCCGACGCAATCCGGCCGAAGAGGTCAATGCACCCGCGGTCGACGGCGCCCCTTCGCCGATCGGTTGACGATGTCGGTGGGCGAGCGCACACTGGGGGCACCGTCTTCCCGAGCATCCGGAGGTCCACCGTGAGCACGACCCAGACGCCCCTTCCGCCCGTCGTCGACGCCGACACGTGGCGACGCGAGCTCGACGCACTGCGCGTGCGGGAGAAGGCGGCGACGCGAGAGCTCGATGCGATCGCGGCCCAGCGACGGCGGCTGCCGATGGTCGAGCTGCCCGACTACACGCTCGTCGGGGCCGACGGTCCGGTCGCGCTGTCGGAGATCTTCGGCGAGCATCGACAGCTCATCGTCTACAACCACATGTGGACCGACGGCAACGAGTGGCAGTGCCCAGGGTGCACCGGCTTCACCTCGCAGTTCACGCGGCTCGACTTCCTCGAGCGGTACTACGACGCCCGCTTCGTGATCGTGACGAACGGGCCGATCGATGAGGCACTGGCCTACCGCGACCGGGTGGGCAATCGCATGACGTGGTTCTCGAGCGCCGACAGCACGTTCGGCGCCGACATGGATGCCGGTCCGAACGAGGGCTTCGGCGTGAACGTCTTCCTGCGCGACGGCGACACCGTGTATCGCACCTGGCACACGAACGGACGAGGCACCGAGCGCATGAGTCAGCTGCAGGGGCTCGTGGACCTGCTCCCCTACGGCCGCCAGGAGGAGTGGGAGGACTCCCCGGCCGGATGGCCCCAGCACGGCACGTACGATCAAGGGATGGGTTCGAAAGAGATCGCCGCTCTGTACGGGGTCGGCAGCTGAGGCGCGCGACGGTCGCGGTCACCGCCGTCGCCGCGCTGGTCCTCGCCCTCTCGGGCTGCGTCACGACCATCTCCGACCCGCCTGCGCCTTTCCTGCCTCCACCAGCGGGAGCAACACCCGACTACCAGCTCGGCGGCGCCTATGCACCCGCCGACGGTGTCGGCATCGTGGGTCGGGACCGCTCGGATGACCCCGCCGAGGGGCTGTACTCGATCTGCTACGTGAACGGTTTCCAGACCCAGCCGGGCGAGCTCGACACCTGGCCCGACGACCTCGTGCTGCAGAGCGGCGGCGAGCCCCTGTTCGACCCCGACTGGCCCGACGAGGCTCTGCTCGACACCTCGACCGACGACCGCCGCGAGCGCATCGCCGAGATCGTCGGTCCGTGGATCGAGGGGTGCGCCGAATCGGGATTCGAGGCGGTGGAGTTCGACAACCTCGACTCGTACACCCGCTCTGACGGTGCGCTCACCCTCGATGACAACCTCGCCCTCGCGGCGCTGCTCGTCGACGTGGCACATGACTCCGGGCTCGCGGCCGGGCAGAAGAACGCCGCCGAGGATGCGCCCCTGCTGCGCGAGCGCGCCGGGTTCGACTTCGCCGTGGTCGAGGAGTGCTCGGTCTATCAGGAGTGCGGAGCCTTCACCGGTGTCTACGGCGACGCCGTGATCGATATCGAGTACTCCGACGAGCTGCCGCGGTCGTTCGCCGAGATGTGCGCCGACGACGAGGCGCCGGGGTCGATGGTGCTGCGGGATCGCGACCTCGTCACGCCGGGGCACGAGGAGTACGTGTTCGAGACGTGCTCCTGATCGCCGGCGGGCGAACCCCCTGGGTAGGCTGACCTCGTGAGCAAGACGGGGGATCACGACGGCGCGTCGCGATCAGCCGCGCCATTCGCCGCACCTGCTGCCGCGCGTGCCGGAACCGTCGTTCGGGAGGCACTCGCGCGCTGGGCGCACGCCGTCGCAGAGCTCCCCCGCTGGATCTGGGTGGCGGCTGCCGCCCTGGTCGCCCTGGCCATCGTCGTCGCGGCGATGGGCGGGCTCACCCGGGCAGAGGCGTCGCCGGCCATGCTCGGCCCCGATGACGAGGCGCGCACCTCGATGTATGCGATCACCGTGCTCGGCGCCGAGTTCGCCACCGAGATCGAATCGGAGTACCTCGAGGCGGAGCCGGGCGAGAAGTTCCTGGTGATGAGCACCCGCATGGAGAACCTCTCGAATTCACCGATCGGGGTCGGCACCACCGCCGACCGAGTGAGCACGGGGTTCGTCAACACCGAGAGTCCGCTCCTCGCGCTGAAGGGCGTCACCGCGACCGACTCGGTCGACGTATGGCGGGCGGACGGCTCATCGGGGCAGGTGGTCCTGCAGCCGGGCGTCCCCAGCCAGGTGACCTTCGCCTGGACGATTCCCGAGGATGCGTTCCCCGACGGTGCCGTGTCGCTCGACGTGTACGAGGTGGAGACGCGCCGCGGACAGGTCGTCCTCTCGTCGCGAGCCGTCAGCTGGCGCCCCGCCGCACTCAGCTCGCGCATCTCCATGACCGCGCAGGAGGCACCGTGAGGCGCGCGACGCCCTGGCTGCTCGGGGCCGCCCTGGTGATCGCCGCCGGTGCCGTGACCGCCGTGACCCCCACCGACGACGACGTCATCGGCCCCACCGAGGTGCGCGGATCTTTCGGCGAACCCGTCGAGTCGCGCACACTGATCGCGGCGGCGACCGATGCGACCTTCACCGACGAGGTCGCGGTGCCGGGTGCCGACTGGAGCGCGGAGGGCAACTGGCTCGTCGTGACGGTCATCGCCTCGGCCGCGCACACAGAAGTCGACGCTGCGATGAATCTGGCGACGCTGGCCGTCGGCGACCGCGTGTTCCAGGCGAGCGAGCGACCGGATGCGTCGTTGATGTCGACCCCGCTGCGGCTGGGCATCGACACCGTCGGCACCCTGGCCTTCGAGCTGCCGCCCGATGTCACGTCCGGACGCGCCGAGCTGCGTCTCACCTCGTCGTATCTCACCGCCGAGCTCGACGACCTGATCACGATCCCGCTCGACCTCGATGATCTGCCCCGCACTCCGAGCGTCGAGCTCGACGACCCCGAGTTGAGCGCGCCGTGACGTGGTGGAGGAGGCAGCGCCGGTCACTGATCGCGCTGGCGATCGCTGCCGTGGCCATGCTCGGTGCCACCGTGTGGCTCGACATCGTGCCCAGCATCCGGCCGACCGATCGCGTGATCGAAGCCGAGTCGACGGTCGACATCGCGGGGCAGACGCTCACGCTCGGCCCGACCGAGTGGGGTGAGTTCGAGACGCCCGAGGACACACGCGTGCTCAGCATCCGACTGGCGTCGAGCGGCGGGTCGGATGCCGCACTCTGCGGGCAGGCCGCACTCACCGAGATCGACAGGGATCGGACCTGGCTCAGCTCTCGGAAGAGCCTCGTCGTACCCTCCGACGAAGGCGAGAACTCATGCCTTCCCGAATCGGCGTCGTACCGCATCCTGCTGACGTTCCTGCTGCCCGAGGACGCCGAAGGTCCCTTCCTGCTCGACATCGAGGGGAGCGACGACGACCTCGCTCGCTTCCGCATCGACCCCTGAGGGACGGGTGTCGAGGCCAGAGCGGGGGCGGCCGATGACGCTGTCATACGCCGTCGCGACGATCGCCACCCTCAGCGGTTCGGCCACTGCCGCGATCGCGACGGCGATGAGGGGGAAGACCCCGGCCCAGAACCACCGTTCATGGCCGCCGATGAGCAGCAGCACGCCGCGGGTTCCCGCCTGCTCGGCGAACGCCCACAGCGCATAGGCCAGCGCGTAGGCGCCGAAGAGCAGCGGTCCGCCGCGCCAGATCACCGTGACGGCCGCCCAGAGGCCCTCGAGCCGCATCACCAGGGTGCGCGCGATGCTCATCGCCGCACCGCGGGCCGCTCCCCCACCGAACCGCGAGAACGCCGGGGTCGAGTCGAAGGTCGTGCCGAAGATCACGCCGGCCACCGTGAGCCAGGCAGCGGGGACGATGAGTGCGGCGACCAGGATTCCGACGAGCCAGGTCGTTCCCTCCCAGACCGCGGCGATGGGCTCGAGGTTCACGGCGAACCAGTCGCCGAATCCTCGCAGCCAGCCGACGGCCTGGCGCTCGGCGAACCAGTCGAGGACGCTCGTCCACCACCGTGCGACGAGCGTGAAGAGCATGAATGTCCACAGCACCTCTGCGTAGGTGGCGAGGATGATCGTCCAGCGCGGCAGCCTGGCGGCGAACCGGGTCAAGAGCAGTCGCGCGACCAGGGCGATCACGAGCACCGTCACTGGCAGCACACCGACCGAGATCAGTCCGCCGCGGTCGCCGATCTGCGAGAATCCCTCCCCGGACTGGGGCAGCGCCACGGCGAGCGCGATCTGGAAGAACTCGATCTGGTCGGCGTCGAGCAGACCCCACGCGGTGTAGAACGCGAAGAACGGCAGGATAGCCGCGAGCGTGGCCGAGCCGAACTCGCGGATGCCACCCGCATCCTCCCGGCGGCTGTGCGGCAGCGACGGCCGCACCGTGAGATACATCGCGACGTACGAGACGAGACGAGCGGCGACCGCCAGCGGCAGCAGCAGCAGGCCCCCGAGCGTGGTGTGGCCGCCGACGAATCCGGCGAACTCGATGAGCACACGGTGCAGAGCCTCGCCGCCGAGATACCAGGCCATGAGCGCAGGCCAGTGCCGCGCGATGATGCGCCCGAACGTCCGGAGGGCCTGTGACATGTGCCCTACCGTACCGGTCGGGCACTCGCGGCCGAGTCCCCGACCAGGCGCAGTCTCACGACCGGTGGAAGGGACACCCGCCCGACGCGGGTGCCGACGCCGAGCGGACCTTGCCCCCGGAGCGGGGCTTCGTGGGCAGTCGGCGCCGGTTGACGTCCAGCCCGTCGTCGAGGATCCGCAGACCGGGGTCGCTGAGCACCGTGACCGCTGCGGCGAGCCCCGCGATCGCGAGCTTCTCGCCGGGGCATCGATGGCCGGTCGCGACGTCGGCCCCGCCATGCGGGATGAACGCGGCGAGCGCCTCGTAGTCTGCGCCGACATCGCGGAAACGCTCCGGGTCGAACCGCTCGGGACGCGCCCAGAAGCGGTCGTCGGTATTGGTGCCGAGGATGTCGAGCACGACGCGGCCACCGGCATCCACTTTCTGCCCGTCGAGCTCGACGTCGGCGATCGCCCACCCGGGGAGCATCGGCACGAACGGGGACGTCCGTCTGATCTCCTGCGCGAACATGATCGACAGCGGTCCACCGACCAGGGCGCCCCGTTCGGCGGCCTCGGCGGCGATGCGCTCACGCCACTCGGGGTGCTCGTTCAGCGCCTTGGCGGCGAACGCGACGAAGCGCGCGACGGCGATCATCGGACGGATGCTGTTCTGCAGCTCGACCCCCGCGATGCGCGCGGGCAGCAACTCGCCATCGTGATCGCGGTGGTGCGCCCACTGCTCGAGCGCTGTCCCCGGCTCAGCACTGAGCGCACCGTGCCGCACGGCCTCGATGAGCCGCGCGGAGTGGCGGTCGGACCACCAGCGGTTGGCCAGAGCGGCGAGGTACTCCGGTGAGTACGGCGAGCCGAAGCCGTCGACGATCTGGGCGAGCCGGGCCGCCCACCGTGTCTTCGCTGCGGGCGTGCCGGGCACACCGGCCCACCCCATGATCGCTCGGCCCAGCGCACCGACCGCCGCGTCGTAGGCGCTGCGGGTTCCGCCGTCGAGCCAGGCCCGACGTTCGCTCTGCCACTCGCGCTCGAGCCATGGTGTCAGCCGCTCGACCTGCTCGTCCTCATAGGCGACGTCGATGAACGTCGCCTTGCGGTGCTTGTGCGCGTCACCGTCGAGGCTGTGCACGGAGCCGTGGCCGAACAGACTCTCCTGCACCAGGGCCGGCATCGCCCCGGAGCGCGCGATGCGGGTCTCGTCGTAGAACAGCTCGACGCCCTCGACGCCGCGCACGAACACGGTGTCGTCACCGAGCAGACGCATCGGCGCCGACCTCGTACCCGGTCGCACCCTGCGCCAGATCCGTGGACCGAAGCCGTAACCGCGGGTGAGCAGAGTGGGTGCGTCGTCGTGCGCGAGAGCGCCGAGTCTGCGAGCGGCGCGAACGGGAAGATCGATGAGTGCCATGACCCGACGTTCGCAGAGACGCGTGCGCTGTTCCAGGGGGAGGCGCCGATGCGGGGTCTGTGGTACGGCCGGTCGGCGCCGCACGCGGCCCGTCAACCCCCTCGGTGGATCGACGCGGAGGCAGGAGCATGAAGGCAACCGTCACAGAAGGAGCCGACATGGCCAAGAACGTGCGCACGATGAACTGCCGCCCCGATGACGTGTTCCGGGTGCTGGCCGACGCCTGGCTCTACCCGGCGTGGGTCGTCGGCGCGTCGCGCATGCGCGACGTCGATGACACCTGGCCGCAGCCCGGCGCCGAACTGCACCACTCGGTGGGCGTCTGGCCCGCCCTGCTCGACGACACGACGGTGGTCGAAGAATGGGATCCCCCGCACCGGATGGTCATGCGTGCGAAGGGGTGGCCGATCGGCGAGGCCCGCGTCACGCTGCGAGTGCGTTCGCACGGCGACGGATCTCTCGTCCGCATCGACGAAGAGCCGGTGCGTGGCCCCGCCACCCTCGTGCCGAGCGTGCTGACCGCTCCTCTGCTGCGCTGGCGCAATTCCGAGACCCTGCACCGGCTGGGATACCTCGCCGAGGGAAAGGCCGGCTGAGTCCGGAGCCCGAGCGGGGCTGACAGAAACGTGAGCCGGCTGCGCAGTACGGGCTGCACAGCCGGCGGTCACCGTCAGACGGTGGAGGGCTGGAGCACGACCTTGATGCAGCCGTCGGCCTTGCGCTGGAAGGTCTCATAGAGACCCGGAGCGTCTTCGAGCGGTGCGGTGTGGGTCGTGAGATCCATCACGCCGAGCGGGTCGCTGAGATCCTCGACCAGCGGCATCAGGTCGTCGATCCAGCGCTTGACGTTGCACTGGCCCATGCGGATGCTGACCTGCTTGTCGAACAGCGTCTTCATGGGCATGATGTCGGCATCCCCGGCGTAGACGCCGCTGAGCGACACCGTGCCGCCGCGGCGCACGACGTCTATCGACGCATAGAGGGCGGCGAGGCGATCGATGCCCGCCTTGTCGAAGACCTGCCTTGCGGCGGGGTCGGGCAGCAGACCGACGGCGCGCTGCACGAGCTTGATTCCCGGGTTGCCGTGCGCCTCCATGCCGACGGCGTCGACGACGGCATCCGCCCCTCGTCCGTCCGTGAGGTCTCGCAGCTCTGCGACGACATCGTCGGTCAGGTCGAAGACCTCGGCGCCGTGTCGGGCGGCCATCTCGCGTCGCTCGGCGACGGGGTCCACCGCGAGCACGCGATAACCGCGGTGCGCGCCGACGCGGGCGACGAACTGGCCGACCGGCCCGAGTCCCATCACGGCGAGCGTTCCGCCGTCCGGCACATTCGCGTACTCGACGCCCTGCCAGGCGGTCGGCAGGATGTCGCTGAGAAAGAGGTAGCGCTCGTCCGGCAGGTCGGAGGCGACCTTGATGTGGTTGTAGTCGGCGAGCGGGACCCGGAGGTACTCGGCCTGCCCGCCGGGGACCTGCCCGTAGAGCTTCGTGTAGCCGAACAGCGAGGCGCCGCTGCCGTATTCCTTCACCTGCGTCGTCTCGCACTGGGACTGCAGGCCGCGCAGACAGAAGAAGCAGTGGCCGCACGAGATGTTGAACGGCACGACGACTCGATCGCCGACCGCCAGATCGCGCACGGCGCTTCCCACCTCGACCACGACGCCCATCGGCTCGTGGCCGAGGATGTCGCCCTTGTCGAGGAACGGGCCGAGCAGTTCGTAGAGGTGCAGATCCGAGCCGCAGATCGCCGAAGAGGTGATCCGGACGATCGCATCCGTCGCATGCTCGATGACCGGGTCGGGCACCTCCTCGACCGTCACGTTGCGCGTGCCCTGCCAGGTGAGTGCCTTCATGGTGTCCTCCTCGGGGGATGTCGAATGCCCACCCTCCGTCGCTCGCGCTCGATACGACAGAGGGTTGACACACCTCGCCCTCGGTGGGCGGGGGTCAGCGCGGCGCGGCGACCAGATGGGCGCGCTGCTCGGCGAGCGGACACGAGAAGACGTCGCGCTGTCCGAGTCCGACCCGATTGATGTAGCGCACGACGATCGCGTAGGACGCGAACAACCCGACCTGGGTGTACTTCACATCGTGCGCCTCGCAGTAGGCGGCGACGAGCGGCGCTGCCCGGCGCAGGTGCGGCCGGGGCATCGACGGGAACAGGTGGTGCTCGACCTGGTAGTTCAGGCCGCCCATCACGACGTCGATCACGCGACTCCCCCGCACGTTGCGGCTCATCAGCACCTGCCTCCGGAGGAAGTCCAGGGTCAGGTCCTTCGGAACCACGGGCATGCCCTTGTGGTTCGGCGCGAACGAGATGCCCATGTAGAACCCGAACAGGCCCAGCTGCACCGCGAGAAACACGAACGCGATGCCCGGCGACAGCACGATGAACACCAGCGTGACGAATCCGATCATCCGGATGCTGAGGAAGACGATCGCGAGCACAGCAGCGGTGAACAGCTGCCACCACGTGTCGCCGATCCAGACGAAGGCGGCGAGGCTGACGGCGACGACCAGCGGGGCCGCGATGAGTTTGGTCCAGTAATAGCCGTACCGACGGCGAAGCAGTCCGCGTTCGCGGATCTGCTGCGCCAGCTCGGTGAAGGTGCTCGATCCGCCGCGCGCGGTGTCGCGTGGGCGAGTGCGGATGGTCTGACCGGTGGCGTCCATGACGACCTCTTCTCCGAAGTCATCCGCTGTCGACACGAACAGCTCCGCTACGGCCCACTGTGGTGTCCTGCGGGCTCTGATGCCGACGGTACGCCGGTCGCGTCCGCGCACAGCGGGCCTTGACAATTCCCCGGTGCGGGTGTGGGGCCGGCCGCTCTCCGTCGGCACGCATAGTACGTCCATCCCCTCGCCACGTCGAGGGAGGGTGTCGATCCGTCGCTGAGGCGCACAGTGGCCCCACACCCAGCAACGACCGACGGAGGCCGACATGTATTTCCACGTTCAGGAGTTCATCAACGAGATCGCTCAGGACGAGCCGGATCCCGCCGCGGCGAACGCACTGCAGGAGGGCCTCGGCGGACAGTTCGGCGAGATGCGCACGATGATGCAGTACCTGTTCCAGAGCATCAACTTCAGAGGCCCCGACGGCAAGCCGTACAAGGATCTGATCCAGGGCATCGGCACCGAGGAGATCAGCCACGTCGAGCTCATCGGCACGACGATCTCACGCCTGCTCGACGGATCGCCGCAGTATCAGGGAAAGCCGACCGACCCGGTCGACAAGCCCGGTGCCGGCGGTGCGACGCCACTGAACATCGCCCTCGACACGAGCAACATCCACCACTACCTCGTCGGAGCTCAGGGCGCCCTTCCGGTCGACGCGGTCGGCAACCCGTGGTCGGGTAGCTACGTCTACAACTCGGGCAACCTCGTGCTCGATCTGCTCTACAACCTGATGCTCGAGTCGACCGGCCGCCTGCAGAAGTGCCGACTGTACGAGATGACCGACAACAAGACCGCCCGCAGCACCATCTCGTACCTGATCGTCCGCGACCAGGCGCACGAGAACGCGTATGCCAAGGCGCTCGAGACCCTCGGCGTCAACTGGCGCACGTCGCTGCCCATTCCCAAGACCAACGCCGAGCAGTTCCCCGAGGTCAAGAAGCTGCTCGATCTCGGTCTGCAGAGCAAGAACTACTCGTTCGATCTGACCGCGCAGTCCGAAGCGGGCAAGATCTTCCAGGGCGCCTCGCCGTCGAACGACGGCACCACCCTGGATGCCAGCGAGCAGGCGCCCGTCGGCGTGCCGATGACGATCTCTCCCGAGCGGCTCGAGGAGTTCTCGCCGGGTGCCGACAAGGAGCTGCGTGCGCTGATCGAGGCGACCGCCGCGATGGAGATGGCCGACATCGACGCCACCTTCGGTCGCATGTCCTGAAAGACGGTGTGCGGGCCGGCGGATGCACAGCCGCCGGCCCACGATATTATGGGATGCTGGTATCGCCCCCGGTGATCATCCGATCGCGTCTCATGACATGGGTTCCGTGGCGCAGTGAGGAGATCATGATGGGAAAGCTCGTCTACGAAGGCAGCGTCAAGGCCGACATCGAAGACCGCGCCCTCACGCACCTGCAGCTCGTGATCACGGCCAAGCTGCGTCGAGGGGAGCCCTTCAGCTTCACCTGGCGCGAGGACATGAGCGTCGGCGGCGGCCGCACGACCGTCTGGGTGCACGCAGGCAGCTCGCTCGTCTTCAAGTACAGCGGAAGCCGTCAGCCCTCGATCAACCGCGCCTGGATCGAAGCCCTCGCGTTCACGGCCAGCGCGCCGAGCGGTCTCTACCTCGTGCCCGAGCCCGCAGAGGGCAGCGCACCGCCGGCAGAGCGTCTCGACGTTCCCGCGCACGCCTGACGAAGGGGAGAATGGGGAGGTGTCCCCGAACCCCCCGCGGCGACTGCTCGCCTCCGTGCAGCGCATCCTGCACACCGATCCCTCCGCCGTCGCCCACACCGAGGCGATGCCCGTCATCGACGAACGCACCGTGCCGCGGGTCTTGGATCTCGCCACCCGCATCGGCGAATCGATGTTCGGTGTCGGTGCCTCCGCTCACGAGGTGACGCTGGCCATCACCCGCGTCTGCGCCGCGTACGGCATGCGAGACGTGCAGGTCGATGTGACCTACAACTCGATCACGGTGTCGTTCCACCTGAGCGGTGAGGTCTGGCCCGAGACGCTCGTGCGCGTCGTGCGGGTGGCGGCGCCCGACCACGCCAAGCTGCAGCGTGTGCAGGCCCTGGTCGCCGACATCGACGACGGCCTCGATCTGGAATCGGCGCGCACCGCCTACCGCGTGCTGCGCCGCGTGCCGTTCCGCTACCAGCAGCCTGTCGTCATCGTGGCCAGGGCGCTGCTGGCCGTCGGCGTCAGCATCATGCTCGGCGCCTCGGCGCTCATCGTCGGGCTCACCTTCGTCGCGGCGCTGTGTGCGGCACTGACCCAGGCGGGTCTCGCCCGCGCCAGGGTCCCCCTGTTCTTCAGCCAGATCGCCGGAGGCTTCGTCACCACGGTCGTCGCGGTCGCCGTCTCGGCGCTGGGCTCCGCGGGCATCGAGCCGTTCGTCGGCATCCGCCCCTCGATCATCGTGGCCTCAGGAATCGTGCTCATGCTCGCCGGCCTCACCGTCGTCGGTGCCGCGCAGGACGCGATCGACGGGTTCGCGCTCACCGCGGGCGGGCGCATCCTCGACCTGACCATGCAGACGCTCGGCGTCGTGATCGGCATCCTCGTCGGCCTCGAAGTCGGCAGCGTGCTCGGCTTCACGATGGGCCTGCCAGACGACCCGGCCCCGTTCGGTCCGCTGCTGAATCAGTTCCTCGGGGCGATCATCATCGCGATCGCCGTCGCCGTCTTCAACGGCGCCGGCATCCGCATCATCCTCGTCAGCGCGCTGCTCAGCGCCGTGACCATCGCCGGATACTCCGCCATGGTCGGCGTGAACCTGCACCCGGCGGCGGCGAGCGCGATCGGCGCACTGCTCGCCAGCTTCATCGGGATGCTGATCGCCGTGAAGCTGCATGTGCCGTCGGTCGCGGTGACGACGGCGGCCATCGTGCCGCTCGTTCCCGGTGTCGCGGTGTTCCAGGGGCTGCTCGAGATGATCCACTCGGCCGGGTCGGCATCGGGCGTGGTGGGCATCGGAGGGTCGCTGGTCGACGCCGTGGTCATCGGCATCGCATTGGCCTCGGGGGCCTCGCTCGGTCTGTATCTGGGCACGCCGGTGCGCGCCACCCTCACCAGCGTCGCGAAGACGCGGGCGCGGGTCGTACGGCGCTGAGCCGCCGCGTTTCGGCCCTGTCAGACTCGGGGTCCGAGCGTCCCCGCGTCAGCCTCTCCCGCCGCGTCCCCTTTCAGCTCGACGAGGATCGTGTGCGTCGGCGTCGTTCCCGTGTTCTCGCCCGAGTGCCGCTGGGCCGGGATCCACACCGCCTGGCCCGCGGTCAACGATGTGTCGAAGGTTCGCTCCCCGGCTGTGAGCCGACGCGAGAAGTCGCTCAGGGTGATCATGACGGTGTTCGGGTGGTCGTGCGGAGTCGTCTGATCACCTGGCTCATCGGTGTACTCGAGCACGCGGACGAACTCGTTCTCCCAGAGCGTCCGGTAGTGACCAGGATTCGTCAGAGTGGGATCGTCGGTGATCATGCGGTCACTGTACGCTCCGCGATCCCACTCCGACAGGGGCATTTCGAGCAGCCTGCGCCGCCTGCAACCGCTCAGCCCCTGGCCCTGACCATCAGGCGTCGGCGCGCACGGACTCCAGCGACGGGTAGTCGGTGTACCCCTCGGCCGTGCGGCCGTAGAACAGCGCGGGACGAGGCTCGTTGAGCTCGGCATCCTCACGCCAGCGCTCGACGAGGTCGGGGTTCGCGATCACGGGTCGGCCGGCGGCCACGGCATCCGCCCATCCCTCTGAGACGAGCATCTCTGCCTCGTCGCGGGTCGTGGGAGAACCGAAGCCGGAGTTGATGATGAGGGGCGCTCCGAGCGTGCGGCGGATGCGCTGCACCAGCTCGCTCGTCGGGGCGGCGTTCAGGATGTCGACGAAGGCGAGGCCGAGCGGTGCGAGGCCCTCGGCGACGGCGAGGTAGGTGGCGAGCGCGTCGTCGTCATCCTCTTCGAGGACGCCCTGGATGTTGTGCTGCGGCGACAGACGGATGCCGGTGCGATCGGCTCCGACGGCCTCGGCGACCGCACGGGTGACCTCGATGGCGAAGCGGGCGCGGTTCTCGGGTGATCCGCCGTACTGGTCGTCGCGGATGTTCGACACCGGCGAGAGGAACTCCTGCACGAGGTAGCCGTTGGCTCCGTGCACCTCGACGCCGTCGAAGCCCGCGGCGATCGCGTTGCGCGCGGCCTGCACGAACTGCTCGACGACCATCGGGATCTCGTCGAGGGTCAGGGCGTGGGCGACAGGCATGTCGACCTTGCCCTCAGGAGTGTGGGTCTGGCCGGGAGCGGCGAGTGCGCTCGGGGCGACGACGCGCGGCTCACCCGAGATCGCAGGATGCGAGACGCGCCCGCCGTGCATCAGCTGCATGACGATGGTGCCGCCCGCTTCGTGCACGGCATCGGCGACGGGCCGCCAGCCGGCGATCTGCTCTGGCGTGACGATGCCGGGCTGTCCGGAGTACGACTTGCCCTCGGCCGCCGGCCACGTCCCCTCCGAGATGATGAGGCCCTGACCCGCCCGCTGGCGGTAGTACTCGACCATCGTCTCGGTCGGCACGCCGTCATCATCTGCACGCGTGCGGGTGAGAGGCGCCATGACGACGCGGTTGGACAACTGGAGGGCGCCGAAGACGGCCGGTTCGAAGAGAGTCACGCTCAGGGGTAAGGCGCGCGAGGGGTGCGGTATTCCCCCGCCGCGATATGCAGGCCGGATGCTCAGCCTGCTGCGCCGCCGTACATCTCGCCCACGGGCACCGCCACCGGCAGCACATTGCCCGGCTGCGCGAGCGGGCACGCCCAGGCGGGGTCGTACGCGCAGGACGGGTTGTAGGCGAAGTTGAAGTCGAGCACGATGGTGCCGCGCTCGGCATCCGATCCGAGGTCCGCACCCTTGATCGTGTCGATCAGGTAGCGGCCTCCCCCGTACGTGCCGCCCGGACGACCGGCGAGCGCGTCGCGCACCGGGACGAAGATCCCACCGCCGTAGGTCGTCAGCCGCCAGACGTCGAGCGATCCGGTGTCGGGGATCTCCACCCTGCCGATGCGCTCGAACGGCACCACGCCGTCGGTGCCGGTCGCGAAGTCGAAGCCGCCGGGCTCCGCGGGCAGGATGGGCAGCTCGAAGCGCCACTGCGGGTCGTAGGAGGCGATCGGCAGCCCCTCGAAGAGCGGGCGGTCGTCAGCCAGCAGCGGGGTCGCCGCGTGATGCAGCATCAGGTCGTCGCGCTCGATGCGCCACAGCTCGTGCGCCTCTTCGGCGGAGTCCGCGCGGCGCACCGCGTCGTAGAGGGCGAAGACCCGACGCCTCCAGTCGACGACCTCGGCGGCGGTGCGGGCTTTCGTGAGCGTCATGTCCTCCAGGCTACGCGGATGCGGTGGCGCAGCGGCCGCGATGACCTGCGAGGCGGCCGATTCACGAATCCGTGTCGCGCGGCAGCACGGTGAGTACGCGCTCGATGTGGTCGCGGAACTCGACCAGGTAGTCGCGGAGGAACTTCGCCGTGCCCTCGTTCGTGACCGTGCCGTCATCCGAGAAGGTGTCGGGCGAGAACTGGATGTAGGCCTCGGGGGCGGTCATCTGGCGGGCGTTGCAGAAGCTGAGCACGCCGCGCAGGCTCTGCTGGGCGACGGCCGTGCCGATCGCACCGACCGATGCTCCGATGACGGCGGCCGGGATGTGATCGAACGAGTTCTGGCCCCACGGTCGCGAGGCCCAGTCGATCGCGTTCTTGAGTCCCCCGGGGATCGAACGGTTGTACTCGGGCGTGACGAAGAGCACGGCATCCGCCGAAGCGATCGACTCCTTGAGATCCACCGCCACAGCGGGGTAGTCGGCGTCGTAGTCCTGACTGTAGAGAGGGAGGTCTCTAATCGGGATCTCGAAGAACTCGAGATCGGATGGAGCGAGCCTGATCAGCGCCGTCGCGAGGATGCGGTTGATCGAGGTGGACGAGAGGCTTCCGACGAAGTATCCGACCCTGTACGCCATGACTGTTCCTCATTCCTGTAACCGTGGGATCAGTCTCGTCCTGGCTCGTCGCCGAGTCCAGCCCTTGCGCGACGAGAACGCCGCCGACCTCGGTCAGTCGCCGAACGCGGCGAGCAGCTCCGCGAAGTGATCGAGGTCTTCGGCCGACCAGCGGCGCAGCCGCTCGCCGAGGCGCTCCTCGTAGCGCGAGCGGGCCAGAGCGACCCGCTCCTGCGCCAGCTCGGTCGCGACGAGCACCCGCGCCCGGCGATCGTCGGGATCGGGGACGCTCTCGACCAGCCCGAGCTGCTCGAGCTGCCGCACGTGACGGCTGACGGCCGACTTGTCGGTCTGCAGACGCTCGATGATCGCCCCGGCCGAGGTCGCCTTGCCGGTCGCGATCGAGGTCAGCACCTGATATCCGAGGGGCTGCAGGTCGGGGTGCACGGTCTGCGCCGCTTCGCGCCAGCTCACCCGGATGCGGGCGAACAGCCTTCCCAGCTCGTGCTCGACCCTCGAGATCGCCTGGTCGAGCTCGGCCGGATCGAGGGCGGCCGGATCGAGGGGCTCGGCACCTGCGGAGTCTGCGGCGGGCGCGCCCTCTCGGGCGGGTTCGTCGGGCGAGGCACTCATGGTCGCCAGCTTACGGCGAAGCCCCGCCGTCTCAGAGACGGCGGGGCTTCGATCGAGGTGGATGCTCGGGGCGGTCAGACCTCGGCAAGCAGACGGAAGACCTTGGACGCTGCCTGGATCTCGTCCTGCGTGAGCTCGGCCACGATCGTCCGCAGACGCGACGCGTGATCTCTGCGCAGTTCTGCGAGCACGGTGCAGGCGGCCGGTGTCGGCGTCAGAACCCGCAGCCGGCCGTCCCGCTCGTCCGGCCGGGACTCGATCAGCCCCAGCTCCTCGAGCATGCGCACCTGGCGGCTGATGACCGACTTGTCCATCTCGAAGCGCTCGGCCAGCTCGTGCGCATTCGCCGATTCGGCCCGTTCGATGAAGGTCAGCAGCTTGTAGCCGCCCACCTGCAGCTCGGGGTCGATGCGCGCAGCCGACTCCTTCCAGAGCGTCCTGGTCCTCGCGAAGATCAGGTTCAGATGCGTCTGCAGGTCGCCGAGCGCGGTGTCGACGTCGGCGGGCTCGACCGCCACGGGGGTGGCCATGTCAGCGCCTCGGCTCCTGGTCGTCTCGTTCGAGCACCGTCACAGAGCCGGTGGTCGGTGAGGCGGAGTCGACGCCCGAGAGTCGGATCGTCCCGGTCGACATCGTGGCGCCGACCTCTGCCTCCGAGACCTCGAGAACCGATTCCTCGGCCTGCTCGCGCAGCTGCTCGGCGGCGTTCTTCGTCGAGAGCGGCTTGTTCTTGATGAACGCGATCGCGATGATGGCGATCAGCGCCAGCGGGATGGCGATGATGAACGCGTCGGCGATGCCGTGGCCGTAGGCTCCCTCGACGATCGTGCGGATCGTGTCAGGCAGCTGCGTGACCTTCGGCACGTCACCCGAAGCGAGGTGCTTCAGGGCGTCGACCTCTTCCGGCGTCGTCGGCGTGAAGCCGTCGAGCGCATCGGTGATGTAGTTCGCGACACTCGTCGAGAGGGTCGCGCCCATGACCGTCACGCCGATGGTGCCGGCGATCGTGCGGAAGAAGTTGACGTTCGACGAGGCGGCGCCCAGCTGCTGCGGAGCCGTGTCGTTCTGCACGATGAGGGTGAGGTTCTGCATGACCATGCCGAGGCCCGCGCCGAGCACGAACATGTAGACGGCGACCAGCGGGAACGGGGTGTCGTAGCGCAACGTCGACATCAGGCTGACGCCGACCGTGGTGAGGATGGAGCCCGTGAGCATCCAGCCCTTCCACTTGCCGAACCGGCTGACGAGCTGGCCGATGATGATCGACGCACCCATCTGGCCGATGATCATCGGGATCGTCATGAGGCCCGACTCGGTCGGTGTGGCGCCGCGCGCGAGCTGGAAGTACTGGGCGAGGAACACCGAGGTCGCGAACATCGAGACGCCGATGGCGATGGAGGCGATGACTGACAGCGTGAAGGTGCGGTTGCGGAACAGCGACATCGGCACGATCGGTTCCTTGACGAAGAACTCGACGGTGATGAAGCCGGCGATCGCGACGGCGGCGATGACGGCGAGCGTGATGCTGGTCGACGAGTCCCAATCGAACTCGCTGCCGCCCATCGAGACCCAGATGAGCAGGGTCGAGACGCCGACGGCGAGGAGGACGATGCCGAAGTAGTCGATCGAGACCTTGCGGTCACGCTGCGGCTTGGGCAGGTGCAGCGTGAACTGCAGCAGCACGAGGGCGAGGATCGCGAAGGGAACGCCGACGAAGAAGTTGGAGCGCCAGCCCCACACGTCGGTGAGGAGTCCGCCGAGCAGCGGGCCGCCGATGGTGCCGAGCGCCATGATGCCGCCGACCACGCCCATGTACTTGCCACGCTCGCGCGGCGAGATGATGAGGGCGACCGCGATCATCACGAGCGACATCAGACCACCCACGCCGATGCCCTGGATCACGCGCACGGCGATGAGCATGTTCGTGTCAGTCGAGAAGCCGGCGATCACGGTGCCGACGGTGAAGATGATGAGAGACAGCTGCACGAGGATCTTGCGATCGACGAGGTCGGCGAGCTTGCCCCAGATGGGCGTCGAGACGGCGGTCGCCAGCAGGCTGGCCGTGATGACCCAGGTGTACTGCGACTGGGTGCCGCCGAGGTCGGCGATGATGACGGGCATCGAGGTCGACACCACGGTGCCCGAGAGCACGGCGACGAACATTCCGACGACGAGGCCGGAGATCGCGGTGAAGACCTCGCGAGGCGAACGCGTCGCCTCGGCTGAAGAGGTGGGAGTGATGTTGGTCACAGTGGAGAGCTCCTGTGTGGAAAGTTGATAAGAGTCAACTATACGCCTATTGGTTGCGAAAGTGCAACTGTAGACCGGGAGCAACCATCTCTGAGTGGGGCGGAGCGTCAGCCTCGGCTCGTGTCGTTCGCGGGCTCGGCGCTGCGCTGCTTCATCGACCACGAGGCGAGCAGACCGAGGCGCTCAGCGGATGGCGAGCCCGGTTCAGCCGTGTAGACCAGCAGCACGTTGCCGGGTTCGGCGGTGATCGCGAGCTCTTCGTACGCCAATGTCAGCTCGCCCACGAGCGGATGCCGGAACCGCTTCGTGCCGGCGCCGTGGATGCGCACATCGTGGGCGGCCCACAGTCGCCGGAACGTCTCGCTGCGGGTCGACAGCTCGCCGACGAGATCCTGCAGCCCCTTGTCGTGTGGATCGCGCCCCGCCTCGGCGCGCATGATCGCGACGCACATCTCAGCGAAGAGATCCCAATCCGGATAGAAGTCGCGCGCCGCCGGGTCGAGGAACTGGAAGCGAGCGAGATTGGGCGTCCGCCCGCCGTCGCCGATCACCGGCGAGTAGAACGCGCGGGCGAGATCGTTCGTGGCGACCAGGTTCTGGCGGGGGTCCCGGACGAACGCGATCGCGTCGGTGATCGACGACAGCGCCCACTGCAGGCTGGGTCGTGCAACCCCGGGCTTCGCCGACCGGCGACGCGAGCGACCGCTCGACGGGATGCCGTCGGCCGCGCGGGCGAGGTCGAGCAGATGCGCGCGCTCGGCGTCGTCCAGCTGGAGGGCTGACGCGAGCGCGTCGAGCACCGCGGCGGAGGCGCCGGCGATCGCGCCGCGCTCGAGCTTCGCGTAGTACTCGACGCTGACTCCGGCGAGCGCTGCGGCCTCACTGCGCCGCAGGCCGGCGACACGTCGGTTCCCGCCGGCCGGGATGCCGACCGACTCGGGCGCGACACGGGCGCGGCGGGTCATCAGGAACTCGCGGACCTCGGATCTGTTGTCCATGCTCAGGACGCTACCCCCGACCGCGCTCCGCAGGGAGGCTCTCGCAGTACACCCCTCGACAGGGACTCCCTCAGAGCACCCGACAGGCGCAGAGTGGACGGCATGACATCCGCAGCCCGCCCCTCCGCCGACCGGGTGCTTCCTGCCCTGCTGCTTCTGCTGACCGTGTTCGGACCGATCTCGATGGACCTCTATCTGCCCGCCCTTCCGGCTCTCACGGCGGAGCTGGACGCCGCCACATCCGTCGCGCAGCTCACCGTGACCGCCTGCCTCATCGGTCTCGCGGCCGGTCAGCTCATCGCCGGGCCGGTGTCGGATCGGTACGGACGCCGCGGCATCCTGCTCATCGGCATCGTGGCGTACATCGTCACGTCGACGCTGTGCGCCATCAGTCCGACCGTCGAGCTGCTGATCGCCGCACGATTCGTCCAAGGACTCGCCGGCGGCGTCGGCATCGTGATCGCACAGTCGGCCGGCCGTGACGTGTTCTCCGGCCGAGAGCTGATCCGCTTCTACGCGCGGCTCACCGTCGTCGGCGGCTTCGCGGCGGTCGTCGGCCCGCTGCTCGGGGGCCTCCTCAACACGATCATCGACTGGCGGGGACTCTTCGTCTTCCTCGCGGTCATCGGCACCGCCATCCTGATCGCCGCGCTCGCACGGTTCAGGGAGACGCTGCCGATCGAGGCACGGACGACGGGCGGCCTGACCCGCACCCTGAGCGACTATCGGACGCTCCTCCGAGACCGCGTCTTCGTCGGCGCCGTCCTGAACCAGGGGCTGATGTACGCCGCGCTCTTCGCCTACCTGTCCGGCGCGACGTTCGTGCTGCAGGACATCTACGGCCTGTCGCCCCTCGGATACGCCCTCGCGTTCGGCGCGAACTCGGCAGGATTCATGGTCTTCGGTCACCTGGCCGGCCGCTTCTCCGAACGAGGTCACGTGCACGCGGTGCTCGCCGCGGGTGTCGCGGTCGCGACCGCCGGCGCCATCGGCCTGCTCGCCGCCGGACTCGTGCCGATGCCGCTGTGGGTCGTGCTCGCGTCGCTGTTCGCCCTCGCCGCGGGCGTCTCCATCTCGTCTCCCCCGGCCACGACCCTCGCTCTGATCGGATACCCGCAGATCGCCGGCACCGCCTCGTCGCTTCTCGGAATGGTGCGGTTCGGCTTCGGGGGCATCGCCGCCCCGCTCGTCGGCGTCGCCGGCGCCTTGAGCATCCTGCCGCTCGGCGTGGTCACCGTCACCACGACCGCGCTCGCAGCCGTCGCCCTGGTGCTGATCGGCACCGCACAGGGGCGAGCGGCACGACACTCCCCGCCCACGACCTCATCCACCGCCCTCACTCACTGAAGGAGAACATCATGAACACAGACACCGTCAGCACACGCACCATGCGCGCCGTCGTCATGCACGCCCCCGGAGACGTCCGCGTCGAGGAGATCCCCCGCGCCGCCGTCGTCGAGCCGACGGATGCGGTCATCCGCGTCACCGCTGCCTGCATCTGCGGCTCGGACCTCTGGCCCTACCGCGGCATCGAGCCGGTGGATCACCCCACGCCGATGGGGCACGAGTACATCGGCGTGGTCGAGGAGATCGGCGACGAGGTCCGCGACATCAAGGTCGGCGACTTCGTCGTGGGGTCGTTCGTCGCCTCGGACAACACGTGCGAGATCTGCCAGGCCGGCTTCCAGTCGCGCTGCATCCACCAGGTCATGATGGGCGGGGTCGGCACGCAGTCCGACTACGCCCGCATCCCCCTCGCCGACGGCACCCTCGTCGTGGTCGAGGGCGACCCGACACCCGCGCAAACCCGCAGCCTGCTGGCGGCATCCGACGTTCTGGGCACTGGCTGGTTCGCCGCTGTCGCCGCCGAGGCGGGGCCAGGCAAGACCGTCGCGGTGGTCGGCGACGGAGCCGTCGGCCTGCTCGCCATCCTCGCCGCCAGGCAGCTCGGAGCCGAGCGCATCATCGCCATGTCACGTCATGCCGACCGTCAGGCGCTCGCGACGAAGTTCGGGGCCACCGACATCGTCGAGGAGCGCGGCGACGACGGCGTCGCGAAGATCAAGGAGCTCACCGGCGGGTACGGCGCGCACTCGACGATCGAAGCCGTCGGCACGCAGGAGTCGATGATGCAGGCGATCCACGCCACACGCCCGGGCGGACACGTCGGCTACGTCGGCGTGAGCCATGGCGTCGAGCTCGACGGACTCGACCTCTTCTTCTCGACCGTCAGCCTTCTGGGCGGACCGGCACCGGTGCGCCGGTTCCTCCCCGAGCTGATCGACCTCATCATGACCGATCAGATCGATCCGGGCATCGTGTTCGACCTGACGCTCCCGATCGAGCGGGCCGCCGAGGGATACAAGGCGATGGACGAGCGTCGCGCCACGAAGGTGCTGCTCACCACTGACTGAACCTCATGGATGACGCGGGAGGGCGCACACCGCGTCCTCCCGCGGGCGCGGGAGCAGTCGGGTTCAGTGCGGGAGAGAGCTGGAGTTGTCGAGGTCGAGATCCACGTCCACGTGCCAGTCGGGCTCGGAGTCGTCATCGACGTCCGGGGAGTCTGGATAGAGGCGGTGCGCCTGCAGCCTCGCCGCGTGCTCGGTGAAGTCCGGCTCGTCGTCGTCGAACTCGTGCGGTCCGACCAGCAGGTCGTTGCCGACGCCGATGACGAGATCGGCGCAGTCCTCGCGCCCGCCGACGAGGATGGGGATCTCGACCGCGTCGGCTTCCCCCTCCTTCGCGACTGCTGCGGCGAGGGTCACGAGGGAATCTGCCACGTCATCGGTGGTCACCAGCTGCTGGCCTGCATACGAGACGATCTTCATCGCTCCATCCTCGCCGAGCTCGCGAATCCGTGGTTCGGGGTTGCGCCGCCCGTCGCGGTTCGATAGGCGCTCCGGAGCCGGATCGGCCCGGCTCACATGCGGGCGTAGCGCGCCCGGGCGAAGCAGAACAGGCCGTAGAGGGCGAGACCTGCGCCGACCACCCACAGGATCACAGCGCCGAAGGGCAACCCGGCCAGAGCACGCAGCGCCGAGTCCAGGCCGCCTGCGGTCTCGGGGTCGTGGGTGAGCGCCGCGATGACGAAGAGCACGCCGGCGACGCCGACCGCGATGCCCTTGGCGACGTAGCCGGCCACTCCAAACGCGGTGATTCCCGAACGGGCCTTCGCCGACGGCACGGAGAGATGCTCCATGAACGCGCGGGTGATGCCGCGCACGATGAAGGCGATCCCGACCGCTGCCACCCCGAGCCCGACCAGCACGAGCAGCACGACACCGGCCGGCGCCGCCAGCAGCCTCGCACTGAACGACTGCGAAGACTCGGACGACTGCGACTGCCCGCCGAGCGCATAGATCAGAGCCGTCGCGCCGATCGCCAGGTAGGCGACGGCTGTGCCCACGAACTTCGCCCGGTGCGCCCACATCTTCTTCGTATCGGGATCGCGCTCGATGACGGCCTCGGCGATCTGCCAGATCGCCAGTGCGAACAGACCGAGCACGATCAGCCAGAGCAGGAACACGCCGGCAGGCGACTCCTGGATCTGCTGCAGGGCACCGCCCTGATCCGCGTTCTCGCCGCCGCCGCCGGTGGCGATCGAGATCGCGATCCCGCCGATGAGGATGTGCAGGATGCCGAGCACGACGTACCCGACGCGGGCGAGGACGCGGAAGGCGGTGGAGTCCTGAGCGGCCCTCGCGGTGGAGGCGGCCGAGTCGCGAGTGTTCATGGGTTCACGGGGCTTTCGATCGGTTCTTCGGAGATGTCTGACGTGCTGCGGGACCGCGCGAGGCGGCGCGCGCGCGTCGCTTCCACGCAGGCCCAGACGAACGTGGCGACGGCGACGCCCTCGAGCATTCCGGCGACCACATCGCTGAGCCAGTGGGCGTGGAGGTAGGTGCGGCTCCACATCATGAGCGCGATCCACGCGACACCGACGACGCAGACCCACCGGCGTCGGAGCACGAGTCCGAGGATCACCACCACGGTCGTGGCGACGGCGGTGTGCCCGGACGGGAAGGAGGTCGCGACGCTCTCTGCGAGCGAGTCGACCGGGCGCGTGCGACCGATCACCGCGGCCATGGTCGCCCCGATGGCGACCACGGTGACCATCGCGATCGCCAGCGTCGCCGCATCCCACCGCCGTCCGCGCCAGAGGAGAGCCGCGATCAGCAGCGCTCCGACCACGATCATGCCGATCGTGCCGCCGACGACGGCGGGCACCCAGGCGACGACGAGCCAGGCGTCGCTGCTCAGCGCGACCATGAGGTCGTGCCACCAGATGTCGACCGCGAGCGGCTCGTGACCGCCGAGGGCCACCACGGCGCGCAGCACGACGAACGCGAGGGTCGCTGCGGCACCGACGACGATCGCGCCGGTGCCGCGCTGCGCCACGGTCATGCCGAGATCAGGCGAGGGGCTCGTTGTCGCGGATGCTGCGGCGGGTCACACGCTCGCCGGTCGCGGGGTCGACGGCCGTGCGGTCGACGGTCTCGGTGCGCCGACTGCGCATCACGAGAATGAGGCTGATCAGGAAGACGACGACTCCTGCACCCATGAGGATGTAGCCGATCAGGTCGAGATCGACATAGCCGCCGGTGTCGATGTTGAGTGCGAAGACGAGGATCGCTCCGATGACGAAGAGCGCGATGCCGCTTCCGATACCCATATGTCCATTCCTCTCCGAGGCCGCGTTCGCGGACTCGCGACGCCCAGAATAGGGTCAGTGCAGATTGAGTCAATGGGCATGGACACACCCTGCGTCTCGTGGTAAGGATGGGAATGATGATCGATCTCGAACGCCGCGCCGGCATCTTCGCCGCACTCGCCGATCAGACGCGCCTGCGCATCGTCGACCTGCTCACGCTCGGAGATCTGTCGTCCTCCGAGATCGGGACGGCTCTCGACCTGCGATCGAACCTCATCGCGCACCACCTGGGAGTGCTCGAGTCGGCCCAGATCATCGCGCGCACGCGCTCGGAGTTAGACAGACGGCGCAGCTACATCGGACTGCGCCCCGAGGTCTTCACCACTCTCGCGCCCCCCAGCGTCGCCCCGCCTCGCCGTGTGCTGTTCGTCTGCACCGCGAACTCCGCGCGGTCGCAACTCGCCGAGGCGATCTGGCGCGATACGAGTCCGGTGGCCGTCGCCTCGGCAGGAACCCGACCTGCCGAGATGGTGAATCCCGAGGCCACCGCGGCGGCCGCTCGGCACGGGCTCGTCATCGACGGCGACCATCCACCCCGCCACCTCGACGACGTGCTCGCCGAGGGCGACCTCGTGATCACGGTGTGCGACGACGCCCACGAGCGTCTCGGTCAGCGCGACGACCTGCACTGGTCGATCCGCGACCCTGCCCGCATCGGCACGCCGGCCGCCTTCGACGCCACCTTCGATGCGCTCGTGCAGCGCATCGGCGCCTTCTCGTCTCGCCTCGTCGCCGCCTGAGCCGATGTCCCCGGTGCGTGCGACGATCTGCACGTCGACGGGAGAACAGGATGCGGGGCGAAGCCACCGTGCTGCACGCCGACCTCGACGCGTTCTACGCCTCGGTCGAGCAACGCGATGCCCCCGAGCTGCGCGGCCGACCGGTCATCGTCGGCGGCGGCGTCGTGCTCGCTGCGAGCTATGAGGCCAAGGCGCGCGGAGTGCGCACGGCGATGGGCGGACGACAGGCGCTGCAGCTGTGCCCGGATGCCGTGGTCGTCCCCCCGCGCATGGAGGCGTACTCCGCAGCCAGCAAAGACGTGTTCGCGATCTTCCGCGACACGACGCCGCTCGTCGAGGGACTCTCGATCGATGAGGCCTTTCTCGAGGTCGGGGGCCTCAGGCGCATCGTCGGCACCCCCGAAGAGGTCGCCGTGCGTCTGCGCGAGCGGGTGCGCACCGAGGTCGGGCTGGCCATCTCGGTGGGCGTCGCCCGCACGAAGTTCCTCGCCAAGGTCGCGAGCGCCGTCAGCAAGCCCGACGGGTTGCTCGTGGTCGAACCCGAACGCGAAGAGGAGTTCCTGCTCCCTCTGCCGGTCGAGCGGCTGTGGGGCGTGGGCGCCGTCACCGCCGAGAAGCTGCAGCGCTACGGCATCCGCACGGTCGGCCAGCTGGCCGAACTCGAGGCAGCCACTGCCGAGCGGATGCTGGGCACAGCGGTCGGCGCGCACCTGCACGCCCTCGCCCGCCTGCGGGATCCGCGTCCGGTCGACACGACCCGCCGCCGCGCATCGATCGGCTCGCAGCGCGCCCTCGGCACGGGCTCGCGCTCGGCCGAGGAGCTCGATCTGATCCTGACGCAGATCGTCGACCGCCTCGCGCGACGGCTGCGCGACGGAGACCGGGTCTGCCGGTCGGTGGTGCTGCGCCTCCGTTTCGGCGACTTCGCGAAGGCGACCCGATCGCGCACGCTCGGATCCGCCACCGATCGCACCGCGATCCTGCTCACGGTCGCTCGCGCACTGCTCGCCGCCGCGCATCCCGAGATCGCTGAACGTGGCATCACGCTGATCGGGTTGTCGCTGTCGCACCTCGATCACGCAGACCGCATGCAGCCCGAGCTGCCGATCGACTGGGGAGACGAAGAACGCCTCGACACGGTTCTCGACACCCTGCGCGATCGGTTCGGCGCGACGTCGGTCTCGCGCGCCGCGCAGATGGGTCGTGATCCCGGGTGGTCCAGCCCGATACTCCCCGAGCACGAGTGACCGATGGGCGCACCGCGTGAGCCGGGTCAGCCGCGTCTCTAGCCGAGGTCGTAGGCGACGCCGTCCGGCATCTCCACCGGCGATGCCGTGGGAGACTCGACGCCACGCGTGAGCGTGCGCAGGCGGTCGACCAGCGCGGGATCTTCGAGTTCGGGCCCTCGGCCGGGCACTTCCTTGGCCACGATCTGGCTGGCAGGCCCGATCAGGAACTTCGCGGTGACGACCGCGCCGTCCGGCTCTTGCACCGGGATCTCCACGAGCTCGGCACGCTCCTCTTCGCCCAGTGCGCGCCCGTATGCCAGCAGCGCATCTGCGATGTCGTCCCCCGTGAGATAGGCGTCGCCGCCGTAGATGATCGTCTGCATGGTTCCGTTCTAGAGCAGTCCGGGCCGTTCCGTCCGCCCCTTGCCCCGGTGCAGTGCGACTGATAGCGACTTGCGAACGGGGCAGGCTTTTCCTCGTAATGTGGACTCCATGGCAGATCAGAAGACGATGATCCAGACGGAGGTCCGGGCCGATGGGGTGACCTATCTGCTCGCTCAGGATCAGGACCTCGGCGAGCTCAAGCGTCGCATCGAAGACGCGATCGCGACGGCCGGCAGGTTCGTCGATTTCGTCGTCGTCGGCAATCGTCAGGTGAGCCTTCTGGTCACGCCCCGCTCACAGGTCTCGATCGCTGTGGCGACCGTCCTCTTCGACGCCCGCGACACGGGAGACGTCGACTTCCCCTACGGCGGCCACTACGACCTGCTCTGACCGCGGGCGACGGGGCCGTCGGGCTCAGAGCTGGTCGAGCACCAGTTCGCCCCGCGAGTTCAGCTGATCCATCATGTGAGCGACCCGCGCGGGGTCGATCGCGTGCACGGTCGGAAGATCGAACTCGAACACCAGCGGGATGGCGGGGTGCACCCAGATCGTCAGGCGGCCCGATGACGCCTCCGGCTTCGGCAGCCAGGTCATCATGAAGCTCTCGTTGCGACGAAGCTTCGTGCCGATCACGATCTTCACGTGCGCCAAGGTCACTTCTTCGATCTCGATCGCCGGTCGCGAGCTGTTGTACTCCAGTTTCCCCATAGGAGAACTGTACGCTCAGCAGAACTGATCGCGTGAACCCCATCCTCCGACCCAGGCCTCCACCCTCGGGTCTGAGCGCAAGAGGTGGATGCCATCCGCGACGGCACGGTGCGATTCGAAGGCGTCTGACGTGCCCCACCGCACGGCGCGACGCATCGCCCGCCGCGAGCGCAGCACGCCCAGCGACGAGCCCTCGGCATCGACGAGATCGACCCCGCCGACATCGCCCGTGCCGAGACCCGCGATGCGCTCGACGATCCAATCCGGCTCGAGGACCACGACCGGTCGATCGAGCTCCCAGATCACCCGGGGGTCGAGCCGGCCATCGTCGACCGTGATGCGCGGGTCGCCCGCGAAGGCGGTCATCGTCGCATCGACCACCACTCGCGCCAGCGGGAACGCGGCGAGGATCGAATCCACGGCGATGAACAGCGCCTCCGGGGTATGGGTCCCGCGCAGCCTGACGACGAGGTCGGGCACGTCCGACAGCAGACCTCGCGGGGCGGAACCGCCGACCGGAATCGATGAGACGAGCGTCATGGTCTGGGCGTTCGCCCGCTCGAGCCCCGAACTGCTGCGCTCGGCCCACTCGGGGCCGTCGTGCCACGCCACGGCCGTGGGCACGTGGGCCAGCACGGCACCCGCCTGCCACATCCGATGCGCCCACTCCCAGTCCTCGCCCCCATAGGCCGAGAAGGACTCGTCGAATCCGCCGGTCTCGTCGAACAGGCGGCGCGAGCAGGCGATCACCGCGCCGATGACGAACCGGTATGACCGGTCATCGGCGTCGAGCAGATCGCGGCTTCGGGCGTACTCCTGCGCGAGCCACGCCGGCTCGGGGAGCTCACGGTCGACCACAGCCTCGAGCACGGGGGTCTCCGGGGCGATGCCCGAGAAGTCCGCGTGCCGACGGCGTCCGACGGTGACGGCCTCGGGAAGCAGCGCCGGAAGCCGGGTGAGCTCTCGCACGTACCCGGGTTCGGGGGCGGTGTCGGCATCGAGGAAGCAGAGCACGTCGCCACTGCTCGCGCGCACGCCGAGATTGCGTGCGGCCGCGAGCCGGAAGCCCCGGTCGTCCTGGCGCACGAGGATCACCCCGTCCGGCACGCGGACATCGCCGGCGGAGCCGTCGTCGGCGACGACGATCTCGAGAAGCTCGTGCGGATAGTCCTGCACCGACAGGGCGGACAGCGTGCGGGCGAGCTCGGCCGGCTGCTCATAGTGGGCCACGATCACCGACACTCTCGGCAGGGTCTCGGGGTCGACGCCGTCGAGCGTGTCCCACCTGTTGCCGACGACCCAGGGCCGCCGCGTCACCGGGCCAGCCCTCTCCACCAGCGCACGTACGCCTCGGCCGCCTCAGGCCACGACATCGGCAGCCTCGTCAGCCCGTGCCAGGTCGACTCCGGGTGCTCGAAGGCGCGCCGCACCGCCACCGCGAGCTCGGGTTCGTCGACCGTGTGCAGAGTCCCGGGGCGCAGTGTCGCCATCTCGTCCATGTAGCGGTTGCGCACCGCGACCGGTCGGCGACCCCAGCCGATCCACGACGCCAGGGAGCCGGATGCCGACACGTGACGATGCGCGATCACCGGCACCGACACAGCGCGGCCCCGCCGCGCGATCTCCGCGTCGTCGAGCCAGCCTGTCACCTCGACCTCGACCCCGAGGTCACCCGCTCGGCGTACGAAGTCCTCCAGTTCGGCGGCGTGCCCCTCCGAGGCACGGCCGAGAACCGTCATCCTGCCGATGCCCGCCTGCGCGGCCGCGCGAGCTGCCTCGTCATGTCCCTTGCCGGGATAGAAGTAGCCGAGCACACCGACCGACCCGTCCGTCGGCATCCGCCCCGCGTCGGTCTCGAGGTCCACCGGCAGCGGAATGCTCGCCGCCGGTCCCGACCAGACCCCCTCTTCACGGAGCAGCGCACGCTCGTGCTCGCTGTTGACGGCCACCCCTCGCGCCGCCGCGGCCACGGCTGCGTACGCCTCCCGCCGACGGGGCAGATTGCGCTCGCCGTCCGACGCCTGCGGCACGTCGTGCAGGGTGACGCTGACCGGCCGCCGCGCGGCGAGAACGGTGAACGCCTGCGACGCCTGCTCGGGAGAATCACCCCACAGACGATCCGTGAAGTGCACGTGCAGCGCGGCATCCGCGGGCGTCGCATCCAGATCGGCCGCGTCGATCGTGCGGATCGACGGCTCCTGTGCCCGTACGGCGGAGGCCATCTCACGCCCGTACATGGCGACGCCGTGGGTTCCGGCGTGCACGAGCAGCAGCGGAGCGGCGCTCATCGCGTCCGCCACACGTCGAGCAGAGGGGCGAGGCGCGTCAGGGCGGCATCGACGAACTCGGGGTGGGCGGCGTACCACTCGAGGTGGGCGGCCCGCACCTCGGCGTCATCGATCGGTGCGCCGTCGACGATCCAGTGCGCGCGCGGCTCGTCGGTCAGCTCCCACGCCTCGACGACCTCCGGGTGCAGCGGCGCCCGCACCGAATTCAGCAGCGGACGCCCGGGATCGGTCGGACCGCCGGTGTGGCCGAGGGCTTCGAGCAGGCGAGCGCCCAGCGGCATCCACACCGCATCGCCCGGGTGGTTGACGGTGCGCGCGTGATCGGCCGTGACCGAGTCGAACAGGTCGGAGACCCGCACGTCGGCGCTCTGCTCGCGGACGCGCAGCGTGTCGATCGACGACTCCCCCACGGCACGCACCTCGTCGGGTGCGAGCGCGGCGACGACCGGGATGCCTGCGGCGGCAGCGAGCGTGCGGATGTCGTGATAGGCCACGATCGGCGGGTCTCCCTCGACGCCGGGCACGCGGATCGCGGCTTGGAACGGATGCAGGCCCGCGAAGCGCACCGGGGGCACGGTCAGCACGCGGGCATCCGTCGCCGCGGCGATCTGGCGCGTGCCCAACGGCAGATCGCGATAGTCGTCACGGATGGGCTGACTCACGACGGTGTCGGCGGTGCGGACGATCTCGTGCAGGCGCGTGGCGTCGTCGGCGGTCATCTCGTGCACGGCGGGTACGCGCACGAAGCGGTGCTCGGGAGCGTCCATCACCATGCGCAGCGATTCGGCCTGGCAGTTGCCGAGGACGACGCCGTAGCTTTCGGGAAGCGGAGCCAGACCGTAGAACTCCGAGTAGTGTTGGCGGCGCGCTAGCACCAGGGAGCCAGCCGGCGCAACGGCCGTGCGTAGTTCGGGATCATGGCTCATGATTCGAACGTACCCCCTCGATCTCATCAGTCTTGCGTCCCCATTGCAGCGCGGTCTCTCCGTCATCGCGATATACGCACGTCGGGTGCTCAGCCCGCCAACGGAGAACCACATCGTCACCGAACCCGCCTTCATTCGCGTCGCCTCGATCCCGGCCGCCCACCCCTACGTGCGCGCGATCACCGACACACGACGTGTGCGTGTGCTGCCCGACCCTGCTGTTCCGGGCGCGCCGGCCGACGTGTGGTGGCCGCCGGTGGCGCTCACATCGCAGTGGCTCGCGTCACACGGTGCCGACTTCGACGTGCTGCATGTGCACTTCGGGCTCGAGTCGTTCTCTCCCGGCGAGCTGCGCGAGGCTCTCGAGACCGCGCACCGGGTCGGCAGGCCGATCGTCTACACCGTGCACGACCTGGAGAACCCGCAGCTGGTCGATCAGCGGCCCTATCGTGAACTGCTCGACGTGATCATCCCGACAGCCGATCACCTCCTGACGCTCACCTCGACGGCAGCGGACGAGATCGAACGCCGGTGGCACCGCAGCAGTCGGGTGCTGGCTCACCCCACTCTGCTCGACGGTGCCGCCGTGTCCGAGCACGCGGTCGACGAGACCCTGCGGGTCGGAATCCACCTGCGAGACCTGCGCCCCAACATCGCTGCCGAGCGTGCGGTGCGCGCAGCCGTCGATGCTGCCGCGCTGCTCGCACAGACAGGGCGAGCCGTCGAGTTCGAGCTGCTGATGCACGAGCGCGTCCGCGATGACGCGACAGCAGCTCGCGTGACCGCGGTCGCCGAAGAGCACCCCGCCGTGCGCGTGCGGCGCACTCCGCGTCTGAGCGACGCCGGCATCGATGCGTGGATCGGAGGACTCGACCTCTTCGTCCTGCCCTACCTGCATGGCACGCACTCCGGGTGGGTCGAGCTCTGCTACGACCTGGGGGTTCCCGTGGCGGGAACCGACGTCGGGCACATCAAGTCCCAGCATCCCGACGACTTCTTCGTCATCGACCTCGACGACCCGCAGACGCTGGTCGAGGCCGTGGCTCTCGCCTCCGATGCGCGCGCCTCGTCGCCCCGTACGTCGCTGGTCGAGCGGCGACGCTCCGAGAGAGTGGCCGAACGGGAGGCCGTGCGCGACGCGCACGCCCTGCTCTACGCCACCGCACGCGCCGAAATCTCGACGGAGGCACGCGCATGATCGGCCGCGAGCGGTTGCGGGTGATGGTCGTCGCCCCCGAGCGTCATGCCCTCCGCCAACCGCACGCCGGCGGCCTGGAGGCCGTGGTCTGGAACCGCGTGCGCTGGCTGCGCAGCCGTGGCCACGACGTGCAGCTCTGTGCGGCCGAAGGGTCGGACTTCCTGGGCGCCGACATCGATCTGCACCTGCCGAGCCCCCGCTGGCATCAGTCACGGGATGCGTCCGACACCGACTTCCCCGAGGGCCACCGCCGGCTGATGACGGATGCTTTCGCGCGCGTGCGGGATCAGCTCGACGCCCCCGCGACACGCGTCGATGTCATCGACAATCACAGTCTCCACGGGGATCCGATCCTCTGGAGCCGTGACATCGGAGTGCCGGTCGTCACCACGCTGCACACGCCGCCCCTCGCCGACATGGTGATCGCCTCGAACGCGCTCACCGGAACGTCGCCGCACCGATTCCTCGCGGTCAGCCAGTACACGGCGCGGGCCTGGTCGGCCGAGGGCGTCGAGGCGTTCGTCTTCACCAACGGCGTCGACACGGCGCAGTGGAGCCTGGGGCCCGGCGGAGGCGACTGGGTGTGGTTCGGACGGATCGTGCCCGAGAAGGCGCCGCACCTCGCCATCATCGCCGCGCGGCGGGCAGGCGCGCGGCTGAAGCTCGCCGGCCGCGTGGGCGATGCCGCGTACTTCGATCGGGAGGTCCGACCGCTGCTCGGCCACGGCATCGACTATGTCGGAGCCCTGCGTCAGCCCGAGCTCTCGGCCCTCGTCGGGGCAGCATCCGTCGCTCTCGTGACCCCGGTGTGGTCGGAGCCCTTCGGACTGGTGATGGCCGAGGCGCTCATGACCGGCACGCCCGTCGCCGCCTTCGACTCCGGCGGCACCAGCGAAGTGCTGGCCGGAATCCCCGGCACCGCCATCGTGCCCTCCGCCGACACCGATGCACTCGCCCACGCCGCGACGGCGCTGGTCGAGCAGACACGGCTGGGGCTGTCGCGTCGGGTCGTGCGCGAGGCCGCCTCCGCGCGCCACTCGCTCGATCACAGGCACCGCGAGATCGAGCGGGTCCTCACCGTCGCCGCTCAGAGCGCGGTGCCCGCGCACGAGCTCGCCGACGCAGAGGCGGTCGGAGCATGATCGGCTGGTACGTGCATCATCACGGCTGGGGCCACATGACCCGGATGCAAGCGATCCGCCCGCACCTCGGAGACGAGGTGACGGTGTTCTCGAGCCTTCCCGAACCCGCCTCGTTGCCGCCGGAGACCGTATGGGTCCAGCTGCCCTCCGACTCCGACGCCGTCGTGGGGCCCGACGGTGTGAGCCGCGAGGCGCATGAGCTCGGCGATGTCACAGCCCGAGGCACCCTGCACTGGGCGCCGCTCGGGCACCCTGGCCACCAGGCCCGCCTCGCGGCGATCGCGGAATGGGTGGCGATTCACCCGACGTCCGCATTCGTCGTCGACGTCAGCGTCGAGGTCACGATCCTGGCTCGTCTGCTGGGGGTGCCGACGATCTCCGTCGCGCAGCCGGGCGATCGCACCGACGCTCCGCACCGTCTGGGCTACGACCTCGCCGACCGCATCCTGGCGCCCTGGGCTCCCGGCACGATCCCCGCGAAGGCCCTCATCGGTCGCGAGGACCGCGTGCGATCGGTCGGCGCGATCTCGCGCTACGACGGCCGCGCTTGCACCGAGGCAGACGCAGACGCAGACGCTGACGACGTGCGCCGCGTGCTGTTCCTCGGCCGCGCGCTCGACCCGGTGCGGCTCGCGCAGACGAGGGAGCTGCTGAGCGCAGACGGATGGGTCGTCGAAAACGCAGGGGCGGGCAGCGACGATCGCATCGACGACGTGTGGCCGCTGCTGTGCCGTGCGACCGTCGTCGTGAGCGCGGCGGGTCAGAACAGCATCGCGGACCTCGCGGCCGCGGATGCCCGAGCTGTCGTCATCGCCCAGGAGCGACCCTTCGACGAGCAGAAGGAGATGGCCCGCGTGCTGGCCGCCCACGGGCTCGCCCGGACCGTCGCGGCTGACGCGTCGCCGGCCGAGGTGGTCGACAGCATCCGGCGCGCAGCCGACACCGCTCCCCGCTGGGACGTGTGGCAGGTGTCGGGTTCTGCCGCACGAGCCGCGGCCGCGATCGAGGAGCTGGCGCGATGAGCATCCGCGTCGCCGTCATCACCCCGGCATCGATGAACCGTCTCGACCACCTGCAGCGCCAGCGCCGATTCCTCACCGAGGTGCGCACGCCGGGCATCGAGGTCGTGCGTGTCGAGGCGTGGCTCGACGTCGACGCACCGCCCGCAGTGCCGTCAGTTCTGTCCGTGCATGTGCCGCCCGGCCGCGACGGCATGCGCGTCGGCGCGGCGCGCAACGCCGCCGCCGCGCTCGCGCTGGATCACGGTGTCGACCTGCTCGTGTTCCTCGATGTCGACTGCCTGCCGGGTCCGGACCTGCTCGAGAGATACGTCGACGCAGCACAGGACCACCCGCACGACCTGCTCTGCGGACCGGTGACCTACCTGCACAGCGTGCAGCGTCCGTCGAGGATGGCCGACCTCGGCACCATGACCCGACCGCATCCGGCTCGTCCCCTGCCACCGGACGGCGACGTGGTGACGGCGACCGATGACGAGTTCGATCTCTTCTGGTCGCTGTCGTTCGCAGTGACCACTGAGACGTGGACGCGTCTCGGCGGCTTCGACGAGGCGTATGAAGGGTATGGCGCCGAAGACACCGACCTGGGCCGACGGGCTCGGTCTCTCGGCATGCGAGTGCAGTGGGTCGGCGGCGCGCACGCCTACCACCAGTGGCACCCGGCCGGTTCTCCGCCGTGGCGCCACCTCGACGACATCCTGCGCAACGGCGCCCTGTTCGCCGAGCGCTGGGGCGAGTGGCCGATGCGCGGCTGGATAGACAGCTTCATCGAGGGCGGCGCGGTCGAACCCCACGGCGACGGATATCGCCGGGTCGCATCGGGCACCGGCGTTCGCTCAGTCCAGGCGTGAGGACAGCTCCCGGATGATCTCCCCGACCTCTCGCTCCGCACCCGCGACGCGCTCGACGTCGGCCTCGAGATCGGCCAGCGTCTCGGCGCCGTGACGACGCGCGATCTGCAGGTTCGCGCGAATGTTCATGGCTCCCCCCGACAGTCCGGCACGGAGCGCCTCCGCCGCCACCGCGAGATCGACGACGATATGCGGGTTGCCCGCCTCGACGAGCACGCGCACGTCGCGCAGCATCGCCATGCCGATCACGCCGACCTGCGCTGCTGACCGGGCCGCCTCGACAGCAGCGTTGCGCACGCGCTCGTCGCGGGAGGGGTCGTCGCTCGGCAGAGCGAGCGCCGCCCCGAAGCTCGAAGAGACGACGCCGTCCGCCTCGACCGCTCGCAGCGCCTCAGCCCGCTGCCGGGCGAGGCGGTCGACGATGTCCGCCGCTCGCGGATCGTCATCGGAATACCCGCCGACCATGCTCATCAGCGAGGCGGCGATCGCCAGCATCACACCGGACGCCGCACCTCCCCCGGGAGAACCCGTCGGTCGACTCAGTGCGTCCAACCAGTCATCCAGCGGGGTGGACGGGGGGATGTCGGCGGAGTCCTGCATGAGCGTCACACTATCGAGCTAGGACATCAGCAGCGGCAGCAGCGACACGACGAGTCCGACGAACCCTACGCCGGCGAACACGATCCCCAGGGTCAGGATGACGCGCCGCGTGTGAGGCGGTTCGCCCACCCGCGCATGGGCGGGGTTGTTCGCGCTGACCACTCCGTCGGCCCAGCCATCATCCGTCGTGACGGCCTCGTGCCTTCTCAGAGCCCTCTCGTGAAAGTCGCCGCCGGCGAACCAGCGGCCGATCAGAGAGCCCTCGCGCTCGATGACCGCGATCTCGATCGGCAGCCACGCTCCCTCGACCGTGCGGATGAGGAACGCCAGCAGAAGCAGCGGCAGACCGATGCCGAGGCCCACCCAGGAGAGCACCTCACCGACGAGAGCGAGAGTGTCCAAGACCTGCATCACCCCATCGTAGAGAGTGCCGCCCGCGCTCGGCGGCGAAACCGCTAACCACTGCGCGCCCCGGGCGCAAGGCCCTCTGCACACTCGACCGTCTCGCCTAACGTCGCCCACGAGGGGAAGGAGAACCGTGAGAACTCATATTGAGATCGACGGCAGAAGCTTCGTGCTTCAGGACGATCAGCCCCTGAACGAGATCATGGCTGAGATCGAAGCGGCTGCGTCCTCGCCGCCGGCGTTCGTGACCCTGTCTGCCGAAGGGCGCAGCATCAGCGTGCTCATCCGCGCGACGACACGGGTGGTGATCTCGGTCGAGAAAGACGACCACGTCGAGCCGGACCATGGCCCCTGGAGCCTTCCGTTCGACGATTGGGAGCTGTGACGTGGAAGAGCTGTGGCTGGTCAGGCACGGGGAGAGTGTGGGTAACATCGCCGCGACCGCAGCGGAGGCAGCGCGCGCAGAGATGATCGAGCTCGCGAGCCGAGATGCCGACGTGCCGTTGTCGGAGACAGGTGCAGAACAGTCGCGGGCGCTGTCGGCCGCACTGCACGGCGGCGCCATCTCGCCGCAGGTCGCCTGGTTGTCGCCGTACCTGCGTGCACAGCAGACGTTCGCGCTCAGCATGGAAGACGCCCCGGCCGTCGAGCAGGTGCTCACCGACGAGCGACTGCGCGACAGGGAGCTCGGCATCCTCGATCTGCTGACGCGGTGGGGCGTCGCCGCGCGGCACCCCGAGGAGGCCGTTCGTCGCGCGCGTCTGGGCAAGTACTATCACCGGCCACCCGGTGGCGAGTCCTGGGCCGACGTCGCGCTTCGTCTGCGGTCGTTCCTGCACGACGCACTCGATGCGGATGCGCGAGTGGGACTGGTCGTCGCCCACGATGCTGTCGTCATGCTGCTGATGGCGCTGCTGACCGGGATGGACGAGAAGCGCCTCATGGAGTTCGCGTCCGCGAACACCGTCCTCAATGCCTCCGTGACGCGGCTCCGGTTCGACGGCGAGCAGTGGCGACTCATCGACTTCTCGGATGTGAGCCACCTCGAGCAGCTGGGTGCGGCGGTCACCGTGCACCCAGGGAGCCCCGATGTCCGTCCCGAGTGAGCCGACGACCGTCACGCCGCGCCTCCTGCAGCAGTGGGGACTCCCCGACCCCGGCGACTCGAAGAATTCCCGGGGAACGGCGATGATCATCGGCGGCTCCCCTCTGTCGGCGGGCGCGGTCGTCCTGGCCGCCGAGGCGGCGCTGCGCGTCGGAGCGGGAAAGGTCGCCGTGACGACCGATGCCGCCATCGCCGATGTCGTGCGCATCACCGTGCCCGAAGCAGGGATCTACGAGTCGCCCGCTGCAGACGAGCCGACACCGGATGCCCTGAGCACGGCCTTCGACGGGGCCGATGCGGTCCTGGTCGGGCCGGGGTTGGATGATCCGGAGCATGCCGCCGAGTGGCTGCGGCGGCTGGCAGGCCACGACATCGCCTGCCTCGTCGTCGACGCCTTCGCCGTCGGAGCCGTGAGAGAGGTGCCGCGGTCCGATCTTCCGCGGTCCCTGATCATCAATGCCAACCTCGACGAAGCAGAGCTGCTGCTGGGGCGCCCTGTCGATGACCTCTTCAGCGACCTTCGGCCCCTCGCACGAGAGCTCGATGCCGTGATCCACTGCTACTCCGCGGTCGTCGCGCCGTCGGGTGCGGTGTGGCGCCTCGATGTCGGCGGACCCGGCCTCGGCACCGCCGGTTCGGGAGATGTGGCCGCAGGCACCATCACGGGTTTCGCGGCCCGAGGGCTCGACCCGGAACGCGCTGCGGTGTGGGGGGCCTGGGCACATGCCCGCGCGGGCGACCGGCTGGCCGAGCGGATGGGCCTCGGGTTCCTCGCCCGCGAACTGGCCGGAGAGCTCCCCGCCGTGGTGCTCGAGGTGCAGGGTGCACGCGGCGCCGGCGACTGACGCGACGATCTGCGGCACCCGGGAGCCGACGAGATGGGTCGCCGGTCAGGTCACTCGGCCATCACCGGGACGCGATACGCGAAGCCAGCGGTAGCCGTACGCCGGCACCTCCAGCTCGACCCCGCCCTTTGCGTCGAGTGCCAGGCGTGACGCCTCGAGGAGGTCGACGAGAGTCGTGCCCTCCGGCTCGTCGGACAGCCGGAAGGACGTGGTCACCGGCACCTCTGCGAAGTTGTGGAGGGCGATCATCCGGCCGACGTCCGCCGAGAGCGAGTGCACGAGCAGCGACTCGGCAGGCTGGTCGATGACCTCGAGCGTGCCCCATCCGAGTTCCGGCGAGATCCGGTAGCTCGAGGTGAGAGCGCGGATGAAGTACAGCAGTGAGCCGCGGTCGGCCAGCTGGGCGGCGACGTTCACGTGCTCCGGCGCATACCCGTCGGACGGCGGACGGGCGACGAGCCGGCTGGGCGCGGCATCCGAGAATCCTCCGTTGCGATCGTCGGACCACTGCATCGGAGTCCGCACGGCCTCCCTGCCCGGGATCTCGATGTTCTCGCCCATGCCGATCTCCTCACCGTAGAAGAGCACAGGCGTGCCGGGCAGGGTGAACAGCAGGCTGTAGGCCATGCGGATGCGGCGCGGATCGCCGTCGAGCATCGGCGGGAGGCGCCGGGTGATGCCTCGTCCGAACACCCGCTGCCGCTCGTCGGGCGCGAACGCCTCGAACACCTCGTTCCGCTCGCTGTCACTGAGCTTGTCGAGGGTCAGCTCGTCGTGGTTGCGCAGGAAGTTCGCCCACTGCACCTCAGAGCCGAGCACGGGTCGGGCCCGCAGCGCTTCGATCAGAGGCGCGGGGTCCTTGCGCGCGAACGACAGGTACAGCGACTGCATCCCGACGAAGTCGAACTGCATCGTGAGCTCGTCGCCGTCGTCACCACCGAAGTACTGCACCTGCTCGTCGTAGGGCAGGTTGACCTCGCCGAGCAGGATCGCCTCGCTCGACCGGCGTTGCAGGAACCGGCGGATGTCGCGCAGCAGATCGTGCGGCTCGGGGATGCCGGCGCCCTCGGGGATCTCGAGGAGGAACGGTACGGCATCGACGCGGAACCCCGAGACGCCCAGCTGCAGCCAGAACCC